>CAYSFN010000014.1:0-26188 GCA_964430045.1 uncultured Gemmatimonadaceae bacterium | reverse complement strand
AGGAGCGGGCCGAGCACGTGATGCTCGTGGACCTCGGCCGCAACGACGTCGGACGCATCGCGGAGTTCGGATCGGTGCAGGTGCCCGAGTTCATGCGGGTCGAACGCTACTCGCACGTGCTGCATCTCACGAGTCGCGTGGACGGCACCTTGAGCGCGGGCGCGTCGGCGCTCGACGTGTTCCGCGCCACCTTCCCGGCGGGCACGATGACCGGCGCGCCCAAGGTGCGCGCCATGGAGATCATCGACGAACTCGAACCGGAGCTGCGCGGGCCCTACGCGGGTGCACTGGGCTACATCTCGGCGGACGACCGGCGCATGGATCTGGCGATCACCATCCGCACCTGCGTCCTGGACGGCGAGGAGGCCCACATCCAGGCCGGCGCGGGCATCGTGCACGACTCCGTGCCGGCGGCGGAGTGGGACGAGACGGAGAACAAGGCGCGTGCGATGCTCACCGCGATCGGGCGGGCGCGCTCGGCGCGCGTCGTCGGCTAGGCAGCGACGTTCCACCGTCGCATATTCCACGGATGTCCTTTCGCCTGATCGCCCTCGATGGTCCCGAGGTGTTCCCGCTGCACAACGGTGCGACACGCGTGGTGGGGCGGTCACCGACCAGCGACATCCCGATCCCGGACGCCACGGTCTCACGGCGCCACGCCGAGCTGACGGCTGCGGGTGAGCGGCTCACGGTGCGCGACCTCGGCTCGGCGAATGGCACCTTCGTCGAGGGGGATCGCATCGAGACCTACGTGGTGGCGCCGGGAGCGGTGATCCGCTTCGGGCAGCGGGCGTTCCGCGTCGAGTTCGCCGCCGCGGCTCCTGCGGCCGACGCGAATGCCGCCGTCGGCACGCCGACACCGCGCGCGGGAGCGACCATCGTCCGGCAACGTCCCGTGAGCGGGGTGGATCTGTTCGGCCTGGCGCCACCGGCCGCTGCCCTGGAGCCGGCGCCGGACTCGCCGCTGTCGTCACTCGCCCCCAGCGACGACAAGGCCCGGCAGAAGCTGGCGATGCTCCTCCAGGTCTCGACGGCACTGTCCCGCGTCCGCGACGTCGATGCGCTCCTGGAGCAGATCGTCACCTACGCCTTCCACGTCCTCGAGGTCGATCGCACGGCGGTGCTGCTGCTGGACGCGGATCATCGCCTGCTCCCGCGCCTCTCGCGTGACCGCCACGGGCAGGAGTCGACGCGTCCCGTGCCCCAGTCGATCGCGCGCACGGCGATCGACGAGCGCAGCGCCATCATCTCGGACGACGCGGGCGAGGATGCGCGGTTCGGCGGGCAGTCGGTGATCCTGCAGCAGATCCGCTCGGCGATGTGCGCCCCGCTGGTCGGCGGGAACGGGCGCCCCTTCGGCGTCCTCTACGTCGACAGCAACTCGCTGACCACGCGGTTCACGGACGAGGATCTGGAGTTCCTGATCGCCTTCGCCGGCATCGCGGCGGTGGCGCTCGAGAATTCACAGTTCGCCGAGCGCCTGCAGCGCGAGGCGGTGGTGCGCAGCAACTTCGAGCGCTTCTTCACGCCGCACCTCGCGGCGCGGATCGCGTCCACGCCGGACGCGGTGCGGCTGGGCGGCGACAAGCGGATCGTCACGGTCCTGTTCAGCGACATCCGCGGGTTCACGGCCCTGTCCGAGACGATGAACCCCGACGACATGGCCGGCCTGCTGACCGAGTACTTCACCGAGATGGTCGACTGCGTGTTCCGGCACGGCGGGACGCTGGACAAGTTCATCGGCGACGCGGTGATGGCGCAGTGGGGCGCCCCGCTGGGCGACCCAGACGATGCGGACCGCGCGCTCGCGGCCGCGATCGACATGCAACGGGCCCTCGCGACGCTCAACCGCCGCTGGCGCGTGGACCGGCGCCCCGAGCTGCAGATCGGCATCGGCCTCAACACGGGCGAGGCGTTCGCCGGGAACATCGGGTCCGAGCGCCGACTCGAGTACACGGTCATCGGGGACACGGTGAACACGGCCAGCCGGCTCTGCGCCGCGGCGGCCGGCGGGGAGATCCTGGTCAGCGAGCCGCTGCGCGCCGCCCTGCACGCGGCCCCCGCGATGGACGAGCGCACCGCGATCCCGCTCAAGGGCAAGAGTCAGCCGGTGCCCGTGTTCGCGGTGCAGTGGTGACACCCGACTACGCCCGGCTCGACTTCGGCAACGTCCGCATCGTGGCGCGCTACGATCTGCTCTCCACGTTCGCGCACCTGACACAGGCCACGACCTTGTACCAGTGGGCGGCGAACCAGCCGGAGCGCCGCGTGTTCCACGGACGGCTGCCCGCCTACGCCGTGCAGCTGCCCTTCGACGGTCCGTCCGTCGTCATCCGCCACAACCACCATGGGGGACTGATGGCCGCGCTGCGCGGCGATCGCTTCATCCTCCCGCGCGCGCCGCGCGAACTCATGGTCGCGAGTTACCTGACGCAGCACGGTATCGCGACCCCCGCCGTGCTCGGCGTCGTCGTGTACCGCGAGTCCTTCCTGGTGAAGCGCGCCGACGTCGCGACCGAGGAGCTGCCCAACGGAATGGATCTCGGCGCGTTGCTGGCGGACCCGGGTTCGGCGCGCATCCGCGGCGAGATCTGGTCCGCCGTGCAGGAACTGCTGCGGTCCCTGGCCGGCATCGGGGCATGGCACCCGGACCTCAACGCCAAGAACATCCACATCAGCCGCACGCTCGAGGGGGTGGTCCGCGCAGCCGTCCTCGACGTCGATCGTGTCCGGCTGGGGGAGCCCGGCGAGATTGTGGCGCGGGCGAACCGGGATCGGTTGCTGCGCTCCCTGCGCAAGCTGGCGGTGCAGCACGGGCTGGCCCTGCACACGGACGAACTCGCGGCACTGACCATCCCGCCGGGCGCAGCCTGAGCCGACCTCAGTCCAGAGCGGACACGCCGTGGCGCACCTCGTAGCGCGCCCCGACCATCCCGAGCACGCGCACCAGCGTCGCGAGGCCCAGTCCCATCACGGCGAAGAAATCGCCCTCGACCCGGGTGACGATCGTCGCGCCGTACCCCTGGATGCCGTAGGCCCCCGCCTTGTCCATCGGTTCACCGGTCGCGACGTACGCACGGATCTCCTCCGCGCCGAGGGCCCGCATCGTGACGACGACGTGATCCACCGCGCTGGCGACACGCGCGCCACGTCGGATCGCGATGCCGGTGTGCACCACGTGCGACCGACCGGTCAGCGCGGCGAGCATCGTCACCGCCTCGTCCATCGTCGCGGGCTTGCCCAGGATCTCGCCGTCGAGCACCACCGTGGTGTCCGCCGCGATGACCACGGCCTCCGGGTGCTGCCGCGCGACGACGGCGGCCTTCTCCTGCGCGAGCCGCTCGACGTAGGCCGCCGGGTCCTCACCCGGCCGCACCTGCTCGTCCACGTCCGCCGGACGCACCTCGTGTGCGATCCCGATCAGCGTCAGCAGCTCGCGGCGCCGCGGCGAGGCCGAGGCGAGGACCACGGGGAGCATCATCGCTCGAGCCACAGGGTCACGGGGCCGTCGTTCACCAGCTCGACGTCCATCATCGCGCCGAAGACCCCCGCCTCGCAGGGGACTCCGTGCGCCTGCAGCAGCGTGATGAGCCGGCGGTAGAGCGGTTCCGCGACGTCGGGCCGTGCCGCGTCGACGAACGAGGGGCGCCGGCCCTTCTGCACGTCGCCATAGAGCGTGAACTGCGACACCACCAGCGCCGCGCCACCGATGTCCACCAGCGAGAGGTTCATCTTGTCCTCGGCATCGGGAAAGATGCGCAAGCCGGCGATCTTCTCGGCGAGCCACGACGCCTCCGCGTCCGTGTCGGTCGCCGTGATCCCGACCAGCAGCAGCACGCCGCGGGCCACGCGGCCCACGACGGCACCATCGACGCGCACCTCGGCGCGCGAGACCCGCTGCACCAGGACGCGCACGTCAGCGGACGACCGTGCGCGCCCAGTCCCAGCCCATCAGGCCGCGGGCGTTCACCGCCTTGACGGCGACCGTGCTGCCCGCCGCGACGTTCGGGACGGTCGCGGATGGTCCCGGCACGCGCAGCGACTGCACGGCCCCGCCATTCGGCGGTGACACCTCCACGACGTAGGCGGTGACGTCGCGCTCCGGACTGGCACTCCACCGCAGCGTGACGTCGGTCCCGCTGCGTGTCGCCGAGAGCTCCGTGAGCCGCGACGGCGAGGAGGCCAGCATCATGATCGAGGCCACCGTGGTCCTGGCGACCTCGGCGACCAGTTGCTGATCGATGGTCTCGAGCACGTCGTGCGGCTGATGGTAGTGCGGATTGCCGAGCACGGGGTAGGAGCCGATGCCCCCGACGATGTCGCCATACCCGTCGTAGAACGCCTGCGCGTCGGTGCTCTTGTAGTAGAACGCGTCGTAGGTGATGAGCTGGCTGTACTGCAATGCCGCCGCGTGCTGGAGATCCTTGATGCCCGGGTTCGAGTAGCGGATCGTGTTGTCGAGCCGTTCGTCGTTCTTCCAGCCGACCATGTCGTTGTTCAGCACGGCGGCGATGCGGACGCCGCCCTCCTTCGCCATCCGCACGAAGTGCCGCCCGCCCAGCAGCCCGGACTCCTCGCCCGTCAGCGACGCGAACACGATCGTCGCGGCCTGCGGGCGGGCGGCCAGCACCCTGGCGGTCTCCAGCAGCACCGACGTGCCCGAGGTGTTGTCATCGGCCCCGGGCCCCTCGGCACGCGAGTCGAAGTGCGAGCTGATCACGTACACCAGCTCGGGGTTGGTCGTCCCCGGCAGCACGGCGAGCACGTTGGCCGTCTCCACCCCGGGGCGGTTCACCCCCTGGTTCGCGGTGAACGGCTCGAAGGTGGCCTTCAGCCCGAACGACTCGTAGGTCGCCTTGAGGTACTCGCGGGCCTTGAGGTTCCCGGGCTGGGTGATGTGCTTGGAGTCGAACGCGAAGAGGTCGCGCGCGTAGCCGAACACCCGCTCGACACTGACGTCGGCGACGGCGGCCGACACGGCGGTGTCGATCGGGGCATACGCCGCCGCGGCGAAGGCCGCGAGCGCACGTTCCGCGTGCAACGCCGAGTCGACGCGCGACACCAGGACCGCACGCGACACCGGCCGCGTGAGATCCGTGAGGTAGAGATGCCGGTGCGGCGTCACCGTGTCGCCGTCCCGTTCCGCCACGATCAGCACGCGCTCCCCGCGGTCGTCCGCGACCCATTCGTACTCCGGCGCGATCGTCCGCACCGAGTTGTTGTGGAAGAGCCGCGTGCGCGTCCCGGTCACGAGGTCGTACGCGTGGACCCGCCGGTGCCGACTCTCGCCGATCTTCGCGATCAGCCGGTCGTCCGTGAGAAAGGCCGGGAGCAGGTCGTGCTGGATCTCGCGCGTGACGCGGCGCGGCGCCGAATCGGCGCCCCCGACCACGTACACCTCCCAGTCCTCGCGCGGCATCATCTGGAACGCGACCCGCGACCCGCTGGGCGAGATGGCCGGACTGGCCACGGGCAGCGTGGTCGTCCACAGCGTGGTCGGCTGTGCGCCGGGGTGCAGCGCCAAGCGCATCACGGAGACCGGGCCGGTCCCGCTGAGATACGTGAGCGCGGCCCCGTCGCGCGCGACCGCGACATTGCGGCCGGCGATCCGCCGCGTGGTCCCGTCGAGCAGATCGAGGATCTCGAAGGAGGCGCCGCCGCCGGGGACGTTCCCGCCACCGCGCCCACCCCCACCGACGGTCGCGCCCGCACGAACGCCGTACACGAGATGGCGCTCGCCGGCCACGATCAGGCCGGCTTTCGCCGAATCCGACTGCGTCAGCGTCTCGGGGGCCGACCCTCCGCGTCGCCACGCGACGACCTGCATCGCCGGGTCACCCGGGCGCCCTGCAAGGCCGAACAGCGTCGTGCCATCGGCCCCGAAGGCGAGCTCGCGGACGATCAGTCCCGCCGTGGGGAGCGTCACCTCGGCGGAGCGGTCGATGAGCGGCCGCCGACGCACCGCAGGCGGCGCCCCCTCGCTGCCGAAGGTCAGGTACGCGAGGCTGCGACCGTCGCGCGCGAACACGGCACGGTGGCCTCCGACCGAAGCGAGCGCCGTGACCGAATCACCGATCTCGACCACGTACGAGCGCAGCGCCTCACCCGTCCCCGCCTCGTACACGAGCCGGCGCCCGTCAGGCGCCCAGCGGGGGTTCCGCGCATCCTGCGCCACCTCGATGCTCCGGAACGGCTCGCCCGTCAGCTCGGCGATCCGGGGCAGCAGCGACTCCGCCTGCGGCTCACGCAGCAGGGAGCCCAGCGCGACCAGCGCGGAGTCGTAGCGACCGGCGCGCCACTGCCGTTCCGCGTCCACCAGGCGACGCGCGTGCAGGTCGCCTTGCGCGGCGAGCGGTGCCGCGACCGCGGCGAGGAGCAGGAGCAGACGCGCGTGCACGATCATTCGACGGTGACCGACTTGGCGAGGTTCCGCGGCTGGTCCACGTTGGACCCCCGCTTGACCGCGATGTAATAGGCGAGCAGCTGCAGCGGGATCGCCGCGAGCACGGGGGACAGCATCTCGATGGTCTCGGGAATGCGGACCTCGTAGTCGAGCAGGCCCGCGAGCGCGGGTTCCTCGCGCGTCGTGATGGCGATGATCTTCCCCTTGCGCGCCTTCACCTCCTGGATGTTCGACACGATCTTGTCGAACACCGAGTCGTGCGGCGCCACGACGACCACGGGCATCATCTCGTCGATCAGCGCGATGGGGCCGTGCTTCATCTCCGCGGCCGGATACCCCTCGGCGTGGATGTAGCTGATCTCCTTCAGTTTGAGCGCCCCCTCGAGGGCGACCGGGAAGTTGAAGCCGCGCCCCAGGTAGAGGAAGTTCGCCGCCCGCTTGAACTCCTCGGCGATGTCCTCGATCACCTGCGCGCGTTCGAGAATGGACTGCACCTGCCCCGGCAACGCCTCCAGCGCCTGCGCGATCTCGATGCCGCGCGTGACCCCGAGGTCCCGCTTGCGCGCGAGCTTCAGGGTCAGCAGCGCCAGGGCGACGACCTGGCTCGTGAAGGCCTTGGTCGACGCCACGCCGATCTCCGGGCCGGCGTGCAGATAGATGCCGCCGTCGTTCTCGCGCGCGATCGTCGAGCCGACGACGTTCACCAGGCCGAGCGTCTTCGCCCCGCGACGCCTCGCCTCGCGCATCGCGGCCAGCGTGTCGGCGGTCTCGCCACTCTGCGAGATCACGACGCACAGGGTGCGGGGGCCGACGATCGGGTTCTTGTAGCGGAACTCCGAGGCGTACTCCACCTCGACCGGGATCCGGCACTTCTCCTCGATCATCATCTCGCCGATCAGCGCCGAGTGCCAGCTCGTCCCGCAGGCCGTGATGATGACGTTGTCGATCTCGAGCAGTTCCTCGTGCGACAGATTCAACCCGCCAAGCTTCGACGTGCCGTCGGCGACGATCAACCGGCCGCGCATGGTGTTCGTGATGGTCTGCGGCTGCTCGAAGATCTCCTTGAGCATGAAGTGCGCGTACCCGCCGCGCTCGATCTCGGCGAGGTCCCAGTCGATGCGCGACACCTGCCGGTCCATCGGCACGGAGTCGATGTCCATCACGCGGTACCCGTCCGGCGTCACGACCGCCACGTCCCCGTCGTCGAGGTAGATGACCCGCCGCGTGTGCGCCAGGATCGCCGAGGCATCGCTGGCCACGAAGTTCTCGCCGTCACCCACCCCCACCAGCAGCGGACTGCCCAGGCGGGCCGCGATGAGCGTGTCGGGGTCGCGGCTGGAGACCACCGCGATCCCGTACGTGCCCTCGACGTGCTGCAGCGCTGCAATGACCGCCTGCTCCAGGGAGTCGACGTAGAGCTCCTGCACCAGGTGCGCGAGCACCTCGGTGTCGGTGTCCGACAGGAAGGCGTAGCCCAGGGCCTGCAGCCGGTCGCGCAGGACCGTCGCATTCTCGACGATGCCGTTGTGCACCACCGCGATGGTCCCGTCGGCGCTGCAGTGCGGATGCGCGTTCCGCTCCGTCGGCGGACCGTGCGTCGCCCAGCGCGTGTGCGCAATGCCCACGACACCCGACACGGGCATCGCCGCGATCGCCGCGTCGAGCCGCGAGATCTTGCCGGCCGCCCGGCGCACGGTCAGCGCGCCCCCGTCGACCAGGGCGATGCCGGCCGAGTCGTAGCCGCGGTACTCCAGGCGTCGCAGCCCCTCGACGAGCATCGGCGTGGCCTGCCGAGGACCCGTGTATCCCACGATCCCGCACATAGTTAACTCCGCATGTCCAAAAAGGGTGGTCCCATCACGACAGGGTGGCCAATGCCCGGCGCGCCTGCGACACCAGCGCCTGGGCCGCCGCCACGTCGGGCCCTTCGGCGATCACGCGCACGATCGGCTCCGTGCCCGACGGGCGCACGTGCAGCCAGCGGTCCGGCCACGTCACCCGCAGACCGTCCTGCGTGTCGACGATGGCGTCGGCGAAGACGCCCTGCAACGCGGTATACACCGCATCGAGCGGCGCGGCCGGCCGAGGGAGCTTGTCCTTGAGGATCGCGTAGCGCGGGTACGAGGCGACCAGGGCCGACAGGGCGGTGGCGGATTCGTGGAGCAGTTGCAGCACCAGCGCGGCCCCCAGCGGCGCGTCCCGCCCCAAGTGCAGGTCGGGGAGGATCACGCCGCCATTGCCCTCGCCGCCGATCACGGCCCCCACGCGGCGCATCGCCAGCGCGACGTTGACCTCGCCCACCGGCGCACGGGTCACCGTCACCCCCGCCTCGGCGGCCACGTCGTCGAGAATGCGACTCGTCGAGAGGTTCGTGACCACGGGCCCGGCGCGGCGCGCAAGGATCACGCGCGTCGCGAGCGCCAGCGTCCAGTCCTCGCCGATGGCCCGGCCGCCCTCGTCGACGACGGCAAGGCGATCGACGTCGGGGTCCGTCGCGAACCCCACCACAGCCCCGGTGTGGCGCACCAGCGCGCCAAGGTCGCCAAGCTGCTCGGCGACGGGCTCGGGAGGACGCGGGAATCGGCCGTCCGGCTCCATCCCGATGGCGAACACCTCGCAGCCGAGTTCCGCCAGCAGCGCCGGCATGATGGCGGCCCCGGCGCCATGGCAGGCGTCGAGGGCGACCCGGAACCGGCGGGCCCGGATGCCCGGCACGTCGAGGTACGGCAGGCGGAGCACCGCCGCGATGTGCCGCTCGACCGCCTCCGTGTCGACGGATTCCGCCCCCAGGGACTCCCAGGACACGTACGTCGGCCCGCTGTCCATGAAGCGCCGCATCGCCGCACCCGCCTCGGCGTCGAGGAACAGACCGTCCGGCCCGACGAACTTCAGCGCGTTCCACTCGATGGGATTGTGGCTGGCCGTGATCGCGATGCCGCCGGCCGCGTGATGGTGCTCGACCGCCAGCTGCAGCGTCGGCGTCGGGGCCAGGCCGATGTCGATGACGTCACAGCCCACGCTGCGCAGCGCGCCGATCACCACGTGATGGTACATCGGCCCCGACACGCGGCTGTCGCGCCCGACGACCACGGCGCGGGCGCGCCCCTGCGCCACGGCCCACGTCCCGAACGCCGCCGCGAACCGCGCGATCAGCTCGGGCGTCAGGGTGCTCCCGACGACACCGCGCACGCCCGACACGCTCACCATCAGACCCGGAGGATACGACATGGCAGTCATCCTGCGGAAACTATGCGCCGGTCCCGACCGCGACCACCGCCGCTTGTCGCCTGCGTGGCGCGCCCGTACCCTTCGCACACCGCCTCTCGCTGGAGATCACCCTGCCTCCCACCGATCCTGCTCGGCAGACCTTCGTCAGGTTCCGTGCGCAATTCGTCGGCCTCAGCGCCGCCGCGATCGTGCTCACGGCGCTCCTGCTGCTGCTGCCCGCGTACATGGACGCGCGGCAGGACGTGGCCCGGCATCAGGGGGACCGCATGCTGGCGATCGCGCGCAGTGCGGCCGCCATCGTGCGCGCAGAGGCCGCGGACTCGCTCAGCGCGGGGGGCCCCCGCAGCGAGGAGACCTTCGCGGCGGCGCGGGCCGACCTGAAACGCGTGTGGGCCGCGAATGGCGGCGGCGCGACCGACCTCGTCCACGGACTCTTCGTGGTCGCCGTCGACGGGGCCGCCCCGCGCGTCCTGGTCCATTCGCAGTGGGGGCCGGAGCACGGGGAGTACGACGGGGCGTGGGCACCGACCCCCGGCGTCGCACAGGTCCTTGGCGCCGTCGGGGGCGCGGCGACGCCCCTGTACACCGAGGAGGGAGCCGACGGATGGTTCGTGTCCGCGACGGCGCCGGTGCGCCGGGTGGATGGCACGGTCGCGGCGATCGTCGTCGCGTCCACGCGGGCCGACGCCGCCCTCGACACCCTGCACCGCCGATTCACGAAGCTCGGACTCCTGGCCGGCGGCATCCTCCTGGTCATGGCGCTGGTGGTCACGGGGATGGCGCGTCGCCTGGCGCGCTCCGTCGCGCGCGTGACGCGTCACGCCGAGCGGGTGGCCGGCGGCGACCTGCGCACGACGCTGGAGGTCGACGCCGACGACCCGCTGCCCGAGATCCCGGCGGCGTTGAACCGCGTGGCGGCGTCCGCACGCACGCTGGTGATGGATGGCGGACGCCGCGTGGCCGCCCTCAGCGGCGTGAGCGAGGCCCTGCAGGCCCAAGTCGGTCAGCTTCGGACCACCAGTGGCGAAGTCGCCGGCGCGGCGCACGAGATCGCCACGGCGGCGACCGAGCACGCCGAGCGCCTCAGCGCCCTGCGGGCCACGGCCGCCCGCGCCATCGCCAGTGCGCAGCGGACCGCCGAGGACGTCCGCCGCACGGTGCAGCGCACCGAAGCGGTCACCACGTCGGCGCGCAGCGGTGCCACCGCCGCCGATCTCGCACACGTGCGCATGGCGGCGATCGCCGACGTGACCGCGGCCGCAACGCCGCTGGTGCTCGACGTCGGGAGCAAGTCGCAGCAGATCGGGGACGTGACGGCGACCATCGCCGACATCGCGCGGCAGACCAACCTGCTGGCGCTCAATGCGGCCATCGAGGCCGCACGGGCCGGTGAGCACGGCAGCGGGTTCGCCGTCGTCGCGGACGAGATCCGCGCGCTCGCGGTCGCGACCACGCACGCCCTGGACACCATCCGTGCCCTGACCGACGAACTCCGCGAGACGGCCGACGCGGCCGCCCGTCAGATGACCGAGGTCCGCGACCGCGTGACGGACGGGACGGCCGTGATCCGCACCTCGGTCGCCGCCCTCCGCGACATCAGCGACGAGATCGCGGGCAGCCGGGACGCGATCGCCCAGGTGGCGGACGCCGGGATCGCCACGCTGGCCGACCTCGAAACGCTCGCCGCCGACCTCACGGCGGCCAGCGCCCGCTCCGACCAGCACGCCTCACGGGCGCTGGAGCTCCGCGGGACGTCGACCGCGCAGATCGCCGCCGCGCAGCGGGCCGTCGACGCCGCGCGGCAGGTCGCCGAGCAGCTCGCGCCCCTGCGCGGCACCCTCGGCGCTCAGGAGAACTGAGGGATCGGGCGCGAGATGCGCCCACCCTTCCCGTCCACCACACGCCGGAACGCGCGCACCACGTTGAGATCGAACTGCGCGTCGCTCGCCTCCAGCTCCTGCAGCGCCTCACTGTTCGTGGCAACCCGCCCGTCGTTCTTGTAGGGACGGCCCGTGGTCAGCACGTCGTAGGCGTCGGCGACGGCCACGATGCGCGCCGAGAGCGGGATGGCGTCGGCGACGAGCCCGTCCGGGCGGCCGCGCCCATCCCAGCGCTCGTGGTGGTGCCGCACCGCGGCCAGCGCGTGCGGCGCATCGCGCAGCAGCGGCGACAGAATGCGCCACCCCAGCACCGGATGCTGCATGACGTGGTCGTACTCCTCGTCCGTGAGTCGCCCCTCCTTGGTGAGCACCACCGCCCGCACGCCGATCTTGCCGAGATCGTGCAGATGACCGCCCAGCTCCACCTGCCGCGTCAGCTCGTCGTCCAGGCCGAGGAACTGCGCGGTGGCGAGGGCCCAGTGCGCGACGCGCTCCGAGTGCCCGCGCGTGTACGCATCCTTGATCTCGAGGGCGGCCACCAGGGCCTGCACCCCGTTGAGAAACAGCTCCTGGATGCGCTGCGCCTGCTCCGCCACGCGTTGCTCGAGATGGCGGCGGTACCCCTCGACCTCGAGGCGCAACCGCCGCGACTCCAGTGCGCGTTCGATCCGCACCCCCACCTCGGAGGCGACGAAGGGCTTGGTGAGGAAGTCCGTCGCCCCATCCTGCAGGCAGGCCACCGCGGTTTCGACGTCCCCGGCGCCCGTGAGGATCACGACCGCGGTGTGCGGATGCTTCGCACGCACGGCACGCAGGAGCTCGCGCCCGTCGCCGTCCGGCATCTGCAAGTCCGAGATCACGAGCGGGACCGAGATCTGCTCCAGCAGGGCCAGTGCCTCATGCCCGCTCGAGGCCTCGTAGCAGACGTAGTCGTCCCGCTCGAGATGGCCGATGAGCACGCGTCGGACGACCGGTTCGTCGTCCACGACGAGGATCGGTGTGATTTCGAGTTCGTCCTGTGGTTCCGTCATGCACTCCCCCCTGCGGCTCACGCCGCCGCACAGTTACCTTCCGCCCGTCCCCCGCCCCCACCGCCAATGACCCGACGCACCGACGCCGACCGCCACGGGCGCTTCGCCACCCGTGCCATCCACGCAGGCCAGGCCCCCGACCCCACCAATGGGGCCATCATGCCGCCGATCTACCAGACCAGCACCTACGTGCATCGGTCGTTCGGAGAACATACCGGCTACGAATACGCCCGGGGCAGGAACCCGACCCGCGAAGCCCTCGAACGAAATGTCGCCTCGCTCGAAGGTGCGCGCCACGGCATCGCGTTCGCCAGTGGCATGGGCTGCCTCGATGCCATCATGAAGCTCTTCCGGGCTGGTGATCATGTCGTCTGCGGCGCCCACGTGTACGGTGGCACCTTCCGGCTCCTCGACAAGGTGCTCCAGCACCTCGGCCTGCGGTTCAGCTTCGTGGACACCCGCGACCCCCAGCACATCGCCGACGCCATGCGTCCGGAGACGGTCGCCGTCCTCGTGGAGACGCCGACCAACCCCCTGATGTGGCTCACGGACCTGGCCGCAGCCGCGGACATCGCCCACCGTGGCGGCGCGATCCTGATCGCGGACAACACCTTCGCCAGTCCGTACTTCCAGAACCCGCTGGCCCTCGGCGCCGACATCGTCTATCACTCGACGACCAAGTACCTGAACGGGCATTCCGACATCATCGGCGGCATCGCCGTCCTGAACGACGATACGCTCGCCGACCGTCTTTGGTTCAACGCCAATGCCGCCGGCGCGGTGCCCGGCCCCTTCGACTGCTGGCTCGCCCTGCGCGGAACGAAGACGCTTGCCCTGCGCATGCAGGCGCACGATGCCAACGGCCGGAGGATCGCCCACTGGCTGGCCGATCGGCTAGGAAACGAGGCCATATTCTACCCCGGCCTCCCGACGCACCCACAGCACGAACTGGCCAGTCGTCAAATGCGCGGCTTCGGCGGAATGCTCTCCTTCGAGATGGGCGACAAGCAGCACGCAGGCTCGGTGCTCAATGCCCTGCGCGTGTTCTCCCTCGCCGAATCACTCGGCGGGGTCGAAAGCCTGGCCAATCACCCAGCATCGATGACCCACGCCTCGATCCCGCACGAACGGCGGCTCGAGCTCGGGATCTCGGACGGACTGATCAGGCTCAGCATTGGCGTCGAGGACGTCGACGACCTCCTCGAGGACCTCGACCAGGCACTCGCCGCCGCAGAGCGCTGAACCCGCCGCGTCGGCGCAGCGGCCCCACTGTCGCTGCGCCGACGACGCCCACCGCATGGCACAGAATCAGGGCCCGACCCGTAGGGGGCGGCATCCCCAACTCACGAGCACTTCATGCCCCGCGTCCCACTGCAGCAGATCGACTCCCTGGCCTGGGAGCACCCGGCGGACCGCGCAGCCCTCAATACGCTCCGCGCCATCCCCGGCTTCGACGAGGTCGTGCGCAAGGTGGCTGGCTTCTTCGGCGAGCGCGGCGTCCGGCACCTGTTCACCGCGAACGCCGTACGGGTCGGCCCCACACAGTACCCCGAGCTGCACACGCTGCTGACCGAAGTGCTCGAGACCTTCGACTGGCCCGATCGCCCCGAGCTCTTCGTCACGCAGACGCCGCTGCTCAACGCCGCCGCCGTGGGCTTCGAGCGCCCCTTCATCGTCGTGAACTCCGGGCTCATCGAGGCCATGGACCCCGAGCAGCAGCGCTACATCCTGGCGCACGAGCTCGGCCATATCATGAGCGGGCACACGACCTATCGCACCATCGCCATCATCCTGCTCACCGTCGGCGCCTCGGCGCTGCCCTTCCTCGCCACGGTCGCGTTGCTGCCGTTCCAGCTTGCGCTTCTCGAGTGGTACCGCAAGTCGGAGCTCTCGTGCGACCGTGCCGGACTGCTGAACGCCCAGTCCCCCGAGACGGCCTACCGCGCCTTGATGCAGCTCGCCGGCGGCCGCGGCGCCACGGACGTGGACGCCTTCCTCACCCAGGCACAGGAGTACACCGCCGAGGGAGACGCCTGGGACAAGGTGCTGAAGGTCCTGAACACCGCCTTCCGCGAACACCCGTTCGCCACGGTCCGCGCCGCCGAGCTGCAGGCGTTCGTCAGCAGCGGCCGTTACGACGCGATCCTCGCGGGCGAGTACCGGCGGCGCAACGACCCCACCGCGCCGCCGCTCGGCGACGACGTGAAGGAGGCGGGCGACTACTATTCGCAGCAGGCGCGCGAGGCCGTGCACACCGTGGCCGACGTGATCTCCCGCGCGCGCGATGCCTTCACTGACGCCTTCAACGCCAAGACTGGTCCGTGACGCGACTCCTGCTGGTGGGCGGCGGCGGCCGCGAGCACGCGCTCGCGTGGCGCCTCCGCCAGGATGACCCCGAGCTCGACCTCATCGCGGCGCCGGGAAACCCGGGCCTCGCGGAGCTGGCCACCTGCGTGCCGGTCAAACCCACGGACGTCGCCGCCCTGGTGGCGCTCGCGGCGGAGCGGCGCGTGGACGCCGTGCTCGTCGGGCCCGAGGGGCCGCTCGACGCGGGCCTGGTCGACGCCCTGCGGGCGGTCGGCATCGCCGCCTTCGGTCCGACCGCCGCGGCCGCGCGCATCGAGACCTCGAAGCGCTATGCCAAGGACCTGATGCAGCGGGCGGGCGTTCCCACGGCCGCCGCGTCGATGCACCGCGACTCGCCGTCGGCGATCGCCGCCGCACGCGCGCTGGGGGCGCCCGTCGTCGTCAAGGCCTCCGGACTCGCCGCCGGCAAGGGCGTCGTCGTCGCGATGTCCCTGGCGGAGGCCGAGCAGGCGATCCACGACATCATGGACGACCGCACCCTTGGCGATGCGGGCGCCGAGGTCCTGATCGAGGAGTACATGACGGGCGAGGAGTTGTCGCTGTTCGTGATCACGGACGGCGTCCACGCCATGCCCCTGGTGGCCGCACAGGACCACAAGCGGCTGCTCGTCGGGGACCAGGGGCCCAACACCGGCGGCATGGGAGCCTACGCACCGGTCGCGCTCGCGACGCCGGCCCTCATCGACCGCGTGCTGCGCGAAATCATCACCCCCACGCTCGACGCCCTCCGGCACGATGGCGCGCCCTTCACCGGCCTCCTCTATGCGGGGTTGATGCTCACGCCCACCGGGCCGAAGGTCGTGGAGTTCAACTGCCGCTTCGGCGACCCCGAGACGCAGGTCGTCCTGCCTCTGGTGGACGGCCCCTTCCTCGACACGGTGCTGCGCGTCGCCCGGGGCGAGTCCCTCGCCGGAGCGCCGACGCTGGGGACGCGGCCTGGCGCCGCCGTCACGACGGTCGTCGCGGCAGCCGGCTACCCGTCCGCCGCGCGCACCGGCGACGCCGTGACCATCGGGGCGCTGCCCGCCGACGTCATGGTGTTCCACGCGGGGACGACGCGCGACGACGACGGGACCCTGCGCACGGCGGGCGGACGCGTCCTCGCGGTCACCGCGCTCGCGCCACGCTTCGCGGAGGCGCAGCAGCGCAGTCGGGCCGCCGCCGCCAGCGTGCAATTCGACGGCGCGCAGTGCCGGAGCGACATCGGGTGGCGCGAGTCCACGCGCAGTGCCGGAACTTCCTGAAACCGAGACCATCGCGCGCGACCTCGCGGCGGTGATCGCCGGGCGGCGGATCGCACGCGTCGAGGTCCTGCGCGCCGACGTGCTGCGTACGGTGACGGCACCCGACCTCGCCGCGCGGCTGCACGGAGTCGCGATCACGGCGGTGCATCGCCGGGCGAAGTCAATCGTCCTGCGCATGGAGGACCAATCCGCCGTCGTCGTCACCCCGCGGTTCACCGGCGCGCTGCTGCTCGACGGTGCGCCGGACCGCTACGATGCCATCCACATGACCCTCGATGACGCCACGCTGCTGCGGTACCGCGACGTGCGGCGGCTCGGGACGATGGCGTGGTTCGACGACGCGGGGTACGCGGCCTGGGATCGCACGCTGGGCCCGGAGCCGCTGGACCCCGGGTTGACGCCTGCCACCTTCGCGGCCATCGTCCGGGCATCGCGACGTGCGGTGAAGACCATCCTGATGGATCAGCGACGACTGGCCGGTATCGGCAACATCTACGCCACCGAGGCGCTGTGGCACGCGGGCCTCCGCCCCTCGCGCCCGGGCTGCGACCTGTCGCACGCGGCCTGCACCGCGCTGCTCGACGCGCTGCGACGGATCCTCGCCGACGCGATCCTCGCGCGCGGGACCACGTTCCGCGACTACCAGGATGCGCGCGGAGGGCGCGGCGGCTATGCGGCGCACCTGCACGCCTACGGACGTGCCGGATTGCCCTGCACGCGTTGCGAAACGCCGTTGGCGACGGACCACGCGCTCGAGGGCCGCCGCTCGGTCTTCTGTCCGCGCTGTCAGCAATGAGGCGCCGGCGCGCCCGCTCCGCCACGGCCGACGTCGAGGCACGCGTCCTGCGCCTCAGGGAACAGGTGCGTCTCGAGGCGCACGATCGGCCCGGCGTCTACTGGATGGAGTCCCCCACGGGCGAGATCGTCTACGTCGGCAAGTCCAAGCAACTGCGCACGCGGCTGCTCGGGTACTTCCGCGCCGAGTTCCCCGCCGACAAGGGCGCCCGCATCATCCGCGAGGCGGCGACGCTGCACTGGGAGTACCTGCCCAGTGAATTCGCGGCGCTGCTCGAGGAACTGCGTCTCATCAAGCAGTGGCGTCCGCGCTACAACGTGATGATGAAGCGCGACGCCCGGCACTACGCCTTCGTGCGCATCGCGCCGGGGCCGGCGCCGCGGTTCCAGGTGGTGCGGGGCGCGGGCGGCGATGACCGCGGCATCTACTACGGTCCGTTCAATGGTGCCCGGCAGCTCGAGGAGGCCCTGCGCGAACTCAATGACGCCCTCTCGCTGCGCGACTGCCGCCTCGATCACCCGATGCACTTCGCCGACCAGCACGAGCTCCCCGTGGCGCCACCGCGCACGCCGGGGTGCATCCGCTACGAGATCGGCCGCTGCCTGGGCCCGTGCGTCGCCGGGACGACGCAGGCGGAGTACGCCGCGCGCTTCGCGCTCGCGCGCGACTTCCTCGAGGGGCGCCACGAGCTGCCCATCACCGCGCTCCGGGCCGCGATGGACACGCTGAGCGACGACCTCGAGTTCGAACGCGCGGCGCACGTGCGCGACAAGATCGGCCGCCTCGAGAGCCTGCGCGACCAGTTCGCCCGCCTGCGCGTCGCGGTCGAGCAGCTCTCCTTCGTCTACGAGGTGCCGGGACGCGACGAACAGGACCGCGTCTATGTCATCCGGCGCGGCCGTGTGCGCGCCGAACTTGCGGCACCGCGCACGCCCGCTGAGCGCGAGGCGCTCGCCGCGCGGGTCGCCGGGATCTTCGCGCCGCCGGAACACGTCACCGCCACCGTACCGGTGCACGAGATCGACGAACTGCTGCTGATCGCGGGCTGGTTCCGCAAGTTCCCGCACGAGCACGCGCGGACGTCCCTGCCGCCGGCGTCGGTGGTGGCGGCGTGAGTGCCGCGGCGCGCTAGGGCGCCAGCTCGATCAATCGCGCCTCCGCGCGGCCGTCGACGATCGACAGCCGCGCCACGCTCGGCGGCAGGTCATACCGCTGCTCGCCCGCCGCACCCGGATTCACGACGAGGCGGCCATCCGCCGCCCGGTGGATCACCTGCCGGTGCGTGTGCCCGTACACGATCACGTCGGCGTCGTACACGGCGAGCAGTGCCTCCGGGCCCGGACGCCCGAGCTCGTGGCCGTGGCTGACGTGCACCTGCACGCCGCCCAGCGTGAGGTCCAGCGAGTCGTGCAGCCCGGCGCGCCACGACGGGTCGGTGTTGCCGAACACCGCCCGCACGGGCGCAATGATCTCGAGCTCCACGATGACCCCGGGCCAGCCCACGTCGCCGGCATGCAGAATGAGCTCGACGCCGGCGAGCGCCGCATGGACGTCGGGGCGCACGAGGCCGTGCGTGTCCGCGATGAGACCGATTTCCACGCGCTACCCCTCCTCGCCGTCGCCGTTCAGGCCCCAGCGCGGCACCAGCGTCTGCTCGATCCCGAGCTGATCGAGGACGCGGGCCACGACGAAGTCGACGAGCTGCCCGATCGACGCCGGCCGGTGATAAAACCCCGGCGCGGCCGGCAGGATCACCGCGCCCGCGTGCGTGAGCGTCAGCATGTTCGCCAGGTGGATCGCGCTGAGCGGCGTCTCCCGCGTCACGCACACCAGCCGGCGGCGCTCCTTGAGCGTCACGTCGGCCGCGCGCTCCACGAGCGAACGCGACGTCCCCGCGGCCACCGACGCCAGCGTTCCCATCGAACAGGGGCAGATCACCATGCCGCGCGTGCGTGCTGAGCCGGACGCCGGCGCCGCCCCGCGGTCCCCGTCGTCGTACACCGTCACCCATCGGTCGAACCCCGCAGCGCCCACCGCGGCGCGCAGCCCGGGGACGTCCTCCACGTCACTCTCCGTGCGCAGCAATCGGAACCCGTGGCTGGAGACGAGCAGCCACACCGGCACCTCGGCCGCCACGAGCTGCTGCAACAGACGGATGCCGTACGGCGCACCGCTCGCTCCCGTGAGCGCGAACACGACCGGCAGCCCGCTCACCGGAAGACCCGCTCCGCCACGATGATCCCGCCGAACAGGAGCGAGATCGTCCCGTTCATCGCGAAGAACGCCGCATCGAGCCTGGACAGATCGTCTGCGGACACCAGCCGGTGCTCCCACAGCAGGAGCGCCGCCGTGACGAAGACCGCAGCGGCCCATCCGGGCGTCGGATGCAGCACGACGCCCGCGACCGCGAGGCACACCACCGCCGATGCGTGCAGCACGCGCGACACCAGCACCGCCCGCCGCGTTCCCAGCAGCACCGGGATCGAGTTGAGCCCCTCGCGTCGGTCGAACGCCTCGTCCTGCAGCGCGTACAGCACGTCGAACCCGGCGACCCACGCCATCACGCCCGCCGCGAGCACCACGAGCCCCCACCACGGCGTGGCCCACGCCCCGGTGACCGCGAGATACCCCCCGACCGGTGCGATCCCCAGCCCCCACCCCAGCACGAGGTGCGAGAGCGACGTGAACCGTTTCGTGTAGCTGTAGCTGATCACCCAGCCCAGGGCCACGGGCGACAGCGCCAGGCACAGCACGTTGAGCCGCGAGGACGCGAACACGAACACGGCGCTCGCCGCCACCACGGCCACGCGCGCCGCGCCCACGCGCACCGCGCCCGTCGGCAGCTCGCGCATCGCCGTCCGCGGATTCCGGGCGTCGATGGCCCGGTCGGCGATGCGGTTGACGCCCATCGCCGCGAACCGTGCCGCCGTGAACGCCAGCACCACCCACCCCACCATGGCCACGGTCACCGGCGCCCCGGTCGATGCGATCACCACGCCGACGATCGCGAACGGCAAGGCGAACACCGTGTGCGGCAACTTCACGAAGTTGGCCCAGACGATCCACGGCGATGCGCCGGCGAACGTCTGTCCTTCGCGCCGGGCCGCGTCCGCCCCCGTCACGTAGCGTCGAGCCCCAGCGACGGCCACAGCGCGTCCACCCGCGCCTTCGTCGCGTCATCCATCACGATCAGCTCCGGCCAGTTCCGCGTGAACCCCTCCTCCGGGAACTTCCGCGTGGCGTCGATCCCCATCTTGGACCCGTAGGTGAACGCGCGGCTGGCGTGGTCCAGCACGTCCACCGGCCCCATCGTGAAGCGCGTGTCGCGCTCGGGGTCGATGTTGTTCAGCGCGATCCACCACGCCTCCTGCGGGTCGCGCACGTTGACCTCCTTGTCGACCACCACCAGCACCTTCGCCAGCGACATCAGGCCCTGCCCCCACAGCGCGTTCATCACCTTGTACGCCTGCCCCGGGTACTTCTTGTCGATGGACACGAAGACCAGGTTGTGGAAGATCCCCTCGGCGGGCATGTGGTAATCCACCACCTCGGGGATGGTCAGCTTGAGCAGCGGCAGGAAGAACCGCTCCGTCGCGTGCCCGAGGTAGTAGTCCTCCATCGGCGGCTTGCCGACGATGGTCGTCGCGTAGATGGGCTGCCGGCGCATCGTCACCGCCGTCACGTGCACGCGGGGGTACAGGTCGGCCTCGCTGTAGAAGCCCGTGTGATCGCCGAACGGCCCCTCGACCACCAAGGGCTCCGCCGGGTCGATGTAGCCCTCGATCACGAATTCCGCGTCGGCCGGCACTTCGAGGTCGCAGGTCACGGCCTTGGTCAGTTGCACCGGCGCACGCCGCAGGAACCCCGCGAAGATGAACTCGTCGATGTTCGGCGGCAGCGGCGCACTGGCGCTGTACATCGACGCCGGGTCCCCCCCGATCGCGATCGCCACCGGCATCCGCTCGCCCCGCTCCGCCATCTGCCGCCAATGCTCCGCCCCCGTCTTGTGCCGCTGCCAGTGCATGGCCAGCGTCGTGGGCCCCAGGCACTGCACGCGATACATGCCGACATTGCGGATCCCGCGCACCGGGTCCTTCGAGATCACCATCGGCAGCGTGATGTACGGCCCCCCGTCCTTGGGCCAGCAGGTGATGATCGGCAACGTGCGCAGGTCCACCTCGTCCCCGCGCCAGATCACGTCCTGGCACGACCCGCGGCCGGTCATCCGCGGCGGGAACTTGGCCACCTCCAGCAGGCGCGGCAGCAGCGAGAACTTGCCCAGCAGCCCTTCGGGGACCTTGAGGTCCAGCAACTGCGTGATCCGCGCCCCGTGCTCGTCGAGCGACCGGACCCCCACCGACAGGGCCATTCGCGTCATCGAGCCGAACAGGTTGATCGCCACGGGGTACGCGGACCGCGATCCGTCGGCCAGGACCGGATGCTCGAACAGCAGCGCCGGGCCACCGCCCGGCTGTTTCATCACCCGGTCGGCGATCTCGCAGAGCTCGAGTTCGACGCGCACGGGCTGCGTGATGCGCCGGAGTTCTCCGATCGCGTCGATGGCCTCCAGGAATTGCGGCAGGGTGTCGAGGGACATGTCTCCTCACCCCGCGCCGAGGCGCGGGCGGGTGCCAACGTGGATGGCGGCGATGCCGAAGGACAGCGTCTCCCACGAAACGTCCGTGAAGCCCGCCTGTTCCATCCGCTGCGCCAACGCGCGCTCCTCGGGGAACTGGGCCACACTGGCGGGAAGATACGCATACGCCGAGCCGTGCCCGGAGACCCAGGCCCCGATGCGCGGCAGGATGCGATGAAAATACAGGTGGTACGCGGCCCGCACGACCCGCGAGCGCGGCGTCGCGAATTCGAGGATCACGAAGTGCGCCCCGGGCTCCAGCACGCGCCACACCTCCCGCAGTCCGGCGTCGAGGTCCGCGACGTTGCGGATCCCGAACGCGACGATCGCGCCCGCGAACGCACCGTCCCCGACCGGGAGTCGCAGCGCGTCGGCCACCACCGGGGCCAGGCGGGATCGCGGCGCCTTGCCCGTCCCGTGCCGCAGCATCGGTTCGGCGAAGTCCGCCCCCACGACCTGCCCGGCGAAGCCGCGCGTGCGGACCAGCGCCGCGCCGACGTCGAGCGTCCCCGCACAGAGATCCAGGAAGGTGCCCGCCGGACGCCGGGCAATCCCCAGCCGGGCGATCGCCCGGCGGCGCCACCACGTGTCGATCCGCAGGGACAGCACGCGGTTCAGCAGGTCGTAGCGCGGAGCGATCGCCGAGAACATCCCGCGGACATAGGCGTCCTTGCCCGCACCGCCGGCGGCGGCGGCCCGGGCGTCCGCGTGGTCGACTTCGAGCGCTGACATCCGGCGAAACCTCGCCGGGCGCACCCGGGGGAGCAAGCGCCCGGCGCACGCGCGCGGCCTTTGCCACCCGGGTCCCGTTCGGTAGCTTGGCACAGCGGTGCGCCGCGACGTGATGACCCGCATCCTCGACCTCGCCAACCTCCCCGACGCCGATGTCGTCGCCCTCGCACAGCAGGGGCGCGAGTCGGCGTACCGCGAACTCCTGCGTCGCTACGAGCGCCCGGTGTTCTCGCTGGTGTTCCGCATGGTCCGGGACCGGACCGTCGCCGAGGACCTGGCCCAGGACACGTTCATCAAGGTCCTGAACCACATCGACAAGTACCGCCCGGAGTTCAAGTTCTCGAGCTGGCTGTTCAAGATTGCCAACAACGTCGCGATCGACCACCTGCGACGACGACAACTGGACACGATCTCGATCGACGGGTCGCCCAATGCGGCCTCCGCCGCCGAGGTCGAAGCCACGCGCTTCGAACTCGCCGACCCCGCCGAATCCCCGCTCGAGGAGCTCGCGTCGCGCGAGACCGGATCGGCGATCGAACGCGCCATCGCCCGGCTGCGCCCGGAGTACCGGGCCTGCATCGTCCTCCGGCACGTCGAGGGCCGCTCCTACGAGGAGATCGCCGCGACCCTCGACCTGCCCCTCGGAACGGTCAAGACGTTCATCCATCGCGCACGGCATCAACTGCGGGAGCAGTTGCAGGAGCTGCGCGAATGACGCGCCCCCTCCGCAACATCCCGGACACCCCCGCGCCCCCTGAAACCCGGTTGCGAACCCCGCCGTACCTCCAGAGAGACCCGTATGCGCACTAGACACCTCCTCCCGGATGAAATCGCGCTCCTCGTTGATGACGAGGAGGGCTTCGGCGTCGCACCCCTGCGGGAGCACGTCGCCACCTGCGGGGAATGCCAGGAGCGTGTCACGGTCGAGCGCGCGGTGGTCGAGCTGATCGAGCATCTGCCCTACGCGGCCCCCGCCGCGGGCTTCCAGGACCGGGTCATGCGCGAGGTGCAGATCTTCGAACCGTGGTATGTCGCGGCGGCGGACACGCTCCGCCGGCTCGTCCCGCCACCCGGACCGTGGCGCGTGCTCGCGGGGGCGGGCACTGCCGGGGCGGCGTGCTCGCTCTCGCTCATCGTCCTGTGGGTCGCCCTGCGCCTGGAGACCGTGGTGTACGTGGCGCACGCGGGGATCGAACGGGCGCAGGCCGCGCTGGTCGCGGCAGCGGGTGCCGCCGTGACCTTCGCCTTCGGGGACGCGGTCGCCGCGACGCTGCCGCTCGCCGGGGCGTGGGGCACGGTCGTCGCGCTGGCGTCGTTGCTCGGCAGCATCGCCGTCGCCGGCGTCGGCCTGCGCACGCTGGCGGCGCGGCGCCAGCGCGGGAGTCGCTGAGATGCGCCCCCTGCTGGCCCTCACCGTGCTGCTGTGGGCGTCGCCACTGGTCGCCCAGCAGGTGGACGTCGACGCCCGGCTTCGCGCCGTCCGTGCCGAGCTCGCCGGGATCACCCTCCCGCCCGCCTCGGCGTTCTCGACCGCCGACCGCACCGTGCGCGCGGACGACGTGGTCGACGGCCCGATCGCGGCCGTGGGCGGCGTCCGCGTCGAGGGCAGCGTCCACGGCGACGTGATGACCATCGACGGGGACATCACGGTGCTCGAGGACGGTCGCATCAATGGCGCCGCGATCGCGATCGGGGGGGCGATCCACGCCCCACCGGGCAGCATCGTCGGCGAGCGCCGGGCGATCGGTGGCGCCCTGACACCGACCGCGCCGCCGTCGGCCCTGGGCCGCATCGGCGACCGTGCCGCGCTGACCGTCGGGTGGGGCGCGATCGTGCTCCTCATCGGCCTGGGCGTCCTGTTCTTCGGGGGCCAGACCTTGCAGGGCATCGGCAGCACCCTCGACGCGCGGTTCGGCCGCGCCTTCGTCCTCGGCACGCTGACCATCCTCGGCGCCGTCCCCGGACTGGTCCTCGCCTGCCTGGCCCTGACGCTGACGGTGCTCGGGATCCTCCTCATCCCCTTCGTGATCGTCGCCGCCGTGCTCGCGGGGGCGGGCGTGCTGGTGCTCGCGTTCCTCGCGTCCGCGCGCATGACGGGCCACGCGCTCCTGCGCACGGACGCCACCGGCGATCGGCGCACGGCGGTGCGCGCGCTCGTGGTCGGCGTGCTCGGCTTCACCGGGCTCTGGCTCACGGTCGCCGTCCTGAGTGCGGTGCCCCTGGCGGGGGTCGTCGTGCGCCTCATCGCCATCGGCAGCACGGGCGCCGCGCTGGCGGCCGGGGTCGGCGCCACGGTGCTCTCGCGCGGTGGAACGCGGGCGTACGGCAGCCGCCCCGACGACACGGCGCCGCCGCCGCGCCGCGACGCACCGGCGTTGGCCGCCTCCGCCGCATGGCAGACGCCGACCCCCGTGGCCGGCGTCGCTGCGGTCCGTCGGCCCGTCTCCTCCTCCGGACGCGCGCCGTGATGCGCCGGTCGCTGGGCCTCGCGGTCCTCATGGCGCTGGCCGTCGCGCCCGCGCCCGTGCGTGCACAGGCGTGGCGCACGCTCGACATCAGCCGCCCCCTCGACGACATCGGGGCCCTGCGCACCTCGGTCACCTTCGGGTCGGGCACCCTCACGATCCGTCCTGACCGCGCGGCACACCTGTACGACGTGGGGCTGCGGTATGACGCCGACCGCGCGTCGCCGGTCTACGCCTTCGACGCCGTCGAACGGACGCTGCTGGTCGGCATCCGCTACGCCGAGGGGTCGTCCCGCTGGCGCTCGGACCGCGGCAGCGAACTGCGTCTCGCACTCCCGACCACGCTCGACCTCGACCTGCACATCGAGGCCGGTGCCGCCGAGGGCGAGATCGACCTCTCGGGACTCCGGCTCACGGCACTCTCGCTGTCGGTCGGTGCCGCCGACACCCGGCTCCGCATCGATCAGCCCAACCAGCGCCGCATCCCGGTGCTGCGCCTCGACGCCGGTGCCGCCAACCTCGAGACGCTGCACCTCGCGAACGCCCGCGCGGACCGCATCGTCGTGAACGTCGGTGTCGGTCGGGTGCTGCTCGACCTCACGGGCAGTTGGGAGGGGGATACGGACATCGACATCTCCGCCGCGCTGGGGAAGGTCGAACTCGTCGTCCCACAGCACGTCGGCGTGCGGATCGACGTGTCCTCGCTCCTGCAGTCCGTCGAGTTGCCGGGGCTCACGAAGGTGGGGAGCGCCTGGGTCTCGCCCGACTTCGAGCACGCCCCCAACAAGCTGCGCCTCAGCGCCACCGGCGCACTCGGCCGCATCGAGTTCCGGCGCACCGCGCGCTGACCGGGCGGACGCCCCGCCCGCGTCGCTACGTCGGCGACCAGCGGATGGTCGCGCCGCGCAGCACCTGCAACGCCTCCTGCGCGCTGCCGCCCCGCACGGCGACCTCGAGGAACCCGCTCGAACCCGCCAGCGCGATCAGGCTCCCCACCGGCACGTCCGCGTAGGTCCGCCAGACCGCGATGCGGCGGTCGGCGATGGTGACCGTGCCGCCAAGTCTGGCCCCGATGTTCGACAGCACGTTCCCGAAGCGGTCGATCGTCAGCACCTGGCCCGTGATCGAGCCATCCGCGTGGCGTTCCGTGTCCGGCGTGCGGCGCAGCACGGGGTCGTCCTTGAACCGTCCGAGCATCGCCAGCGCCTCACCGGCGGCGAGTCGCGCGGCTGCGGGGGCGAGCACGTCCCGGCCGTGGAACGTGGCCGACGCATAGGGCGGAATGGGCAAAGCCACCACGTCGGCACCGCCGCCGACCAGCGCCGGCGAGAGGATGCCGTTGTCGGGCCCGAGCAGGAAGCGCCCCTGCGCCTCCACCGCGATGGCCGCGCGCGTCGTGCCGACCC
>CAYSFN010000013.1:0-37895 GCA_964430045.1 uncultured Gemmatimonadaceae bacterium | reverse complement strand
GGCGTTAGCTGGAACCGAACGAGCTTGAACGCTCGCGCGTAGGCTTAGCACAAACCGCCCGATCGGAGGATACCGGTGAGGCTGCTCATTGGAACGATCAGCGCCGTGTTGATGGCGCAATCCGCGCAGGCGCAGGCCGACAGTGTGCGCTGGGCCATCGAGACAGGAGTTGAGATCGCCGCGGTGGGCGCCGCGCCCGTCGGCGGCGCCGCGTATGGCGCCGTGCCGGTGTCTGCCCGATACGGGTTCACTCATCCCACCAACGCATGGGGCGTAGACCTTCGCGTTGGCCTCACCGACCCACGGTTTCGGACGCACGGCCAAGTCGCCGCTTTGGCTAGCGGCATTACCGTGTCCCGGCGCATTACACGGCCCGCATCTGATCCGACGATCCTCGGCGCATACCTGCTCGGTGGTGTGACGCTAACGAAGGTCGCGTCGGCCTACGACACGCCGGCGGCTACCTCGAGCGGCCTCCATTTCGGAATCGGTCGCCGGATTGCCCTGGGTTCCTCTGCGGCGCTGCGTCCTGAGCTCGTGATGATGCATGACTTCGCGGCGCAACGCGATTCTGTGCGCGCGCCCGCGACGACGGCGATCGCGCTGCGGGTCGGCATTTCGAACCTGCGCTGACGCAAGCAAACACGCACGCAGCAGCGTCCCCGGACAGCTGTCACCCAGTCCCCAGGTTGTACCCCTTCCAGTTCGATCATGTGGCCGAGCGCGTGACTCTCGCCTACGCACTTTCTGTTCCGCAGCTCCACCCGCGCGATCGAAGTCGTATGCGAGGATTTCCAGACGTGAACATTGGTGTTCGTGCTGCACTGGGCGATCGTGCTTTTCTGGCGGACAGGGGGCACTTTCTGGGGCATGCGAGTGGCGGAGAGCTGGACATCAACCTCCTTCCGCACCGCCGGGCCTTGAATCGTGGTTGGTCCGAAGACGGGAAGCGCTTTCGACAGATGGAACGCTCGGAGGGCGGCCTTCGATGGACTCACGACCCAAGCCGTGACGGAGGTAGCTCGTCGACCGTCCAGTGAGCTAGAATGGTGCTGTCAGCCCTCCACATTTCCAGCCCGAAATGCCTCTCTGCACAATCGGCTACGAAAAGCGCTCGCTCGACGAGTACATCGCCCTGCTTTTGGAGAATGGAGTCGAGGTCGTGCTCGACGTGCGCGAGACGGCTTGGTCGCACAAGCCGGGCTTCTCCAAAGCAGCCTTCTCGGCTGGCCTGCAGGCGGCCGGAGTAAAATACATGCATCTTCGCGTGGCTGGGAATCCGAAGTGGCTTCGGGAGGCTGCGGGCACCCACGCCGAGTGCCTCGAGTTGTATCGTGATTATATCGAGCAGTATCCAGAGGTTCTGGCCTCGCTCAGCGACACGTTGCGGGAGCAGGGTGTGACGCATCGCCGCATCGCCCTGACCTGCTTTGAGCGGCACCCGGAGGATTGCCACCGCGGGATCCTCGCCAAGGAGTGGGCGGCGCGCAACGATGGCGAGGTGCTTCATCTAGGCCCCGAAGGCTGCAAGCGGATGATCCCTGTCTAGAACAGGCTCTGCTGGGCCCGTCACTTGGGGTACCACAGCCCGACCACTCCCCAGGTCTGCGGGTGGAGAAAGAAGTTCCCGATGAACAGACGGAAGTCGTACTCGGCCAGGGTGGAGATCGTCTCCAGTTTCTGCCGTGCCTTCTCCCAGCTCCCGTCACGCCGGGCCAGCTCCAGCAGCCCCCAGTCGAGCACCATCATGTCGTGGGGGTGCTGGCTGCACTTCTCACACGGAACCGCACAGCGCCACACAATGCGAATCTCGTGGGTGGGGAACTCCAGCGCTTTGTACTCGGGGAGAAAGAGGTCCTGCTGCGAAGTCACACTCTCCCACTTCTCCTCGAATTCACGCTTCGCCGCAGTGCCCTTGGGACGCAGATAGACCCGCTCGACCACGCCTGGTCGAATCAGCCCCATGGAGGTCGCGTCGCGTTGTCGCGCGGCATCAAGCTATGCCAGGATTATCGAAGTGCCATGAGGGGTCACGAAACACCCGCTCGCGCCGTCCGGCCCATTCCTGTCGATCAGTCGGCACTCGCCGTACGATCGAAAGTGAATCCGGACAATGGTGAACTGCCCGGCGCGCGCAAGCGCATTCCATCGCCAGCGATGACAAACCGGCGCAAGAACACCCGCCGAAGAAGGTGCAACACCCCACCCCAATCCACGCTACCTTAAATACCCAAGCCCCCACCCCCGCCTCGGAGCCCCCCATGCCACGCCACATTCTCTCCTTCGCCGCCGGTCTGGCCTGCGCAGCACTCGCCGCCTACGCCCTCCTCTCGCGCCCCAGCACAATCGGCGCGACCCCTTCGGACGAGCACGCTGAGCACGCCGCACATTCGTCAGCCACCAGCCCCACCAGCTCCCACCAGGACCGCACCATCCCCGCCGGCGCCGGCACAGTCGCCGAGCGCCTCACCGCCTCACCCCGCCACGCCGAGTGGGCCAAGATCGCCGTCCCCGGCATGGACTCGATCATGGCGTGGGTCGTGTACCCGGAACGGCGCGACAATGCGCCGGTCGTGGTGGTGGTCCACGAGATCAACGGGCTCTCTGCCTGGGTGCGCGGCGTGGCCGACCAGGCGGCGGCCGACGGCTTCATTGCCATTGCCCCCGACCTGCTCTCGATCGAGCGCGGGGGCGCGACGAGCGACTCGCTCCCCACCGACTCGGCGCGGGCGCTCATTCGCGCCGTGACCCCGGACAAGATGAACGCGATGGTCGCGGCCGTCGGGGAGTACGGCATGAGCCTCCCCGCCGCGAAGAAGGTGTACGGGGTCGTCGGCTACTGCTGGGGCGGCACGGCCTCGTGGAACCATGCCATCCACGCCGCTCCCGGGCTCGGGGCGGCCGTTGTCTACTACGGCGGGCTGCAGGAGGCCCAGTTCCCCACGCTCGCGCAGGTGAAGGTCCCGGTGCTCGGGCTGTACGGCGGGAACGACCAGCGGGTCAATGCGACCATCCCCGGCATCGACTCCACAATGAAGGCGATGGGGAAGTCATACGAGCACCACACCTTCCCCGGCGCGGGGCACGGGTTCCTCCGCGCCCAGGACGGCAACGACGCCAACTTCGAGGCCTCCAAGAAGGCCTGGCCGCTGACCGTCGCGCATTTCAGGAAGCACCTCGGCGCATAACGGCGCCACAACGGCAACAGAAAAGAGCCATCCAATACCCAGGGTGGCCCTTTTCGTTGCCAGGTGCCCCGGGTCACCTGCTCAGCGCGGCGTCATCACGAAGAGTTGCAACCACTCCGGCCAGTTGCCGCTCAGCTCGAAAAAGTCGTCGAAATAGGTCAGGCCGGATTCTTCGAGCTCGGTCACCAGGTCGGTGAGCTGGGCGCCGTAGAGCGGCCCGATCACCACCAGGTCCTTCTCGACCCGAAAGTCGTCGGCCGTTAGCGCGAAGCGCTCGTCGATGTCGGCGCGGGTGAGCCCGGCGCCTTCGAACGCATCGCGGCGGATGCACAGGGTGGGCTGTTCGCCCGGAATGGAGATCGGCATTGGCCCCAACCTACGCGCCGTGCCCATACTTCAGCAATGCATGCGGACAGCTTCGATGTGATCGTGATCGGCGGCGGACACGCCGGGGCCGAGGCGGCCGCGCTGGCCAGCCGCGCCGGCGCACGCACGGCCCTGGTCACGTCGGCGCTGGAAACCATTGGCCAGATGTCCTGCAATCCCGCCATCGGCGGGATTGCCAAGGGCACGGTGGTCCGCGAGGTGGACGCGCTGGGCGGCGTGATGGGCCGCGCCACGGACCGCGCCACGCTGCAGTTCCGGATGCTCAACCGCAGCAAGGGCCCGGCGGTGTGGGCCCCCCGCGCCCAGGCCGACCGCGCGCGCTACCGGGTGGCGGTGCGGGCCGAGCTGGAACGCCTCCCCAATGTGCGCCTCGTGCAGGGCACGGTGGCGGGGCTGCTCGTCGAGGGCGAGCAGGTGGCCGGGGTGCGCACCATCGAAGGCCGCACGCTGCGGGCACGGGCGGTGGTGATCACCACCGGCACGTTCCTGCGCGGCCGCATCCACATTGGCACCGACACGGCGATCGGCGGCGGCCGCGCAGGCGAGGCGCCCACCACCCACCTCAGCGACCAACTGCGCGACCTGGGGCTGCACACGGAGCGCTTCAAGACGGGGACGCCGCCACGCATCGACGGCCGCACGGTGGACTTTGGGCGCTGCGAGCGGCAGGACTCGGAGCTGGACGACTTCGACTACGCGTGGTCGGTGTTCTGGACCACGCCGCGCATCAACGACGGCCGCGCGCGGCACCCGGCGCAGCAGCCCTGCTGGATCACCTGGGCCGGCGCCGAGACGAAGGGTGTGGTGGTGGCCGCCCTGGAGCGCTCGGCGATGTACGGCGGCGCGATCGGCACGCGCGGGCCGCGCTACTGCCCGTCGATCGAGGACAAGGTGCTGCGCTTTCCTGACGCCGAACGGCACCAGGTGTTCCTCGAACCCGAGGGCGAGGACACGGCGGAGCTCTACGTGAACGGGCTGTCCACCTCGCTGCCGGTGGACGACCAGGTGGCGATGCTGCGCAGCGTGCCCGGCCTCGAGCGCGCCGAGATGACGCGCGCAGGCTACGCGATCGAGTACGACTACGTCCCGCCCACGCAGCTCGCGCCGACGCTGGCGGTCAAGCAACTGGCGGGCCTGTTCCTGGCCGGGCAGATCAACGGCACCACGGGCTACGAGGAGGCCGCCGGGCAGGGCGCGCTGGCCGGCCTCAACGCGGCCCAGCACGCGCTGGACCGTGCGCCGGTGCGCCTGGGCCGCGAGTCGAGCTACATTGGCGTGCTGGTGGACGACCTGGTCACGCGCGGCGTGGACGAGCCCTACCGGCTGTTCACCTCGCGCTCGGAGTACCGGCTGACGGTGCGGCAGGACAACGCCCTGGAGCGCCTGGCGCCAGTCGCGCGCGCCTGCGGGCTCTACACGCCCGCCGAGGCGGCGACCGTCGCGCGCCGCCTCGACGCCGTGCACGAGGCGCTGCGCCTGGCCGAGTCCACGAGTGTGCGGCCCGACGTGGTCGAGGCGCTGCTGCGCACGCGCGGCTCCTCGCCGCTGGTGCATGCGGTGCGCGTCGCGGAGCTGGCCAGGCGCAACGAGGTGGGGCTGGCCGAGCTGTTCGCGCTCTGCGAGGTGGGCGCCACGCTGCCCCGCGACGCGCTGGTGAGTGCCGACCTCGAACTCAAGTACGCGGGGTACTTCGTGCGCGAGCGCGAGGCGGCGGCCCGCATGGCGCAGATGGGTGAGTTCGCGCTCGACGCAGGGCTCGCCTACGAGACCTTCACCACGCTCTCGCACGAGGCGCGGCAGAAGCTCGCCGCCCTGCGGCCCACGACGCTGGCGCAGGCCTCGCGCGTGCCGGGCATTTCGCCCGCGGACTTGCAGAACCTGGTGCTCGAGGTGGAGCGGGGACGGCGGCGGGGCGTGGTGACCAGCGGGTCCGCGTGAACGCCCGCGCACCCAGCGCCCTCACCGGGATGCTCCGCGCCACGATCGCGGGTGCGGCCCTCCTGCTCTCGCTGTTCCCCATTGGCGCCTGGCTCGGGGTCGAGCTGACGCTGGTGCAGTACTCGGCCGACGGCTGGTGGAGTGGCGCCGCCCTGGTCGGCCTGGTCACCGGCCTGCTGCTCTGGGTCGTGCACCGCAGTGCGCTGGGCGATGGTGTCGCGGGAGCCGTCGCGCCGTTGCTCCGCGCGTGGGACACGCGGCCCGCGGCGGCGATCACGACGGTCGCCGTCGTGGCCTTTGGCGTGTACGCCTTCGACGCGTGGTGGATCTTCGACCGCCAGCCCCTGCTGATCGACGAGATCGTGCAGGCGATCCAGGCGCGCATTTTCGCGGCGGGCCGCCTCACGCTCGAGCTGGGGGCGCACCCGGAGTTCCGCTCGATCATGCACCTGGTGGAGCTGGACGGGCGCGTGTTCGGCCAGTTCCCGCCCGGGGGTCCGGCGCTGCTCGCGCTCGGCGAACTCGGGGGCGCGATGTGGCTGGTGAACCCGGTGTGCGGGGCAGTGTCCGTCGCGGCCTTCGCGCTCGCGCTGCGCTGGGGCGGCGTGGCACCGGGCACCGCGCTGGGGGCCACGCTGCTGTTCGGCTTCGCCCCGTTCGTGGTCTTCCAGTCGGCGAGTCACATGAACCACGTGACCTCGCTGACCTTCCTGCTGCTCGCGACGGCGGCGCTGCTGTACGCCACCCGCGAAGACCGCGCAGCGCCGCTCGCGGGCCTGCTCTGCGGGCTGAGCCTGGGCGCGGCGGCAACCATCCGCCCGCTCGACGCGCTGGTCTGGGCGCTGCCCGCGGGTGGATGGCTGCTGTGGCGCGCGCTGCAGCGCGGCCGGTGGGAAACGTGGATTGCCTCGGGCATTGGCGTCGCGGTGCCGATGAGTGTGATGTTCTGGGCCAACGCGCACATGACGGGCGACCCGTTCACGTTCGGCTACGTGGCGCTCTGGGGCACGGGCCACGGCCTCGGCTTTCACGAGGCCCCGTGGGGCGAGCCGCACACGCTGCGCCGCGGCGTGGCGATGATGGCGACCTACCTGAACCGGCTCAACGACTACCTGTTCGAAACGCCGGTGCCGGTGCTGGTGCCGATTGCGCTGTCGATCGCCTGGGGCCGCACGATGCGCGGCGTCGAGCGCTACCTCGCGCTCAGCACCGGGCTCGGCGTGCTGGCGTACGTCGCCTACTGGCACGACGGCTTCTACCTGGGCCCCCGCTTCGTGTATCCCGCCGCGCCGCTGCTGGCACTGCTCCTCGCGCAGTTGCCGGCGGTGCTCGGCGCGCGCTGGCCGCAAGTGCCGCTGCTGCGCACGGGGACGCATGCGTTCTTCGTTGCGGCGGGGATCTGCGGGATCATCTTCGTGCTGCCGATCCGCATTGCACAGCATCAGAGCATTTTCACGTCGTTCCGCACGGACCTTGGCGCCGTGGTCGCGGCAGCCGGCGTGCGCGACAGTCAGGACGTGGTGCTGATCCGCGAGAGCTGGGGCGCGCAGTTGATTGCGCGCATGTGGGGGCTTGGGCTGGTGCGGCCTGCTGCAGAGCAGTTGTACCGCACGGTGGATGCCTGCGTGCTCGACGACGCACTGGCCGCCGTGGAGGCCGAGGGACTGCGGGGCGACGACGCGCTGGCGCGGCTGCGGCCGCTGCAGCGCGACTCGGCGCGGCTGGTGAAGTCCACGCTGTCGCCCGACGACACGGAGCGTCTGCTGCCCGGCGCGACCTACGGGGTGCGGTGTCAGGAGCGGATCGTCGAGGACCGGGCCGGGTATGGGCATTTCGCACCGGCGTGGTTGGCGAGTGGTCCACCGGGTGTGCGGTGGGCGCGCGACCTGCAGGCGCGGGACACACTGATCGCGCGGCAGACGGATAGGATCTGGCTGCTGCGGTGGGTGCGGGATTCGCTGTCGCCGCCGCGGGTGGTGGTGGAGCGGATCGACGGCGACTCGCTGTGGCGGAGCTGGGGGTGGCAGCAGGACACGGTGCACACGGCGTTGAGTGCGGGCCCGCGATGACGCGCGGCTCGGTGTGACGACACGAACGAGGAGACAAATATGCTCAAGATGCTACTAAATATGACGGTTGCCGCGCTGCTGATCGGCGCGGCGGGCGTCGCAGAGGGCCAGGCGGGGGGTTCGCCGCCGCCGCCACAGATCGTGACGCAGGGCCGGAGCGAGGTCGAGGTGGCGCCGGACCGCGCGGAGCTGCGCCTGAGCGTGGAGACCCGGGCGGCCACGGGGGCTGAGGCCGGCCGCCAGAACGCGCAGATCGTCGCGGCGGTGCTGGATACACTGCGGCGCGGGTTCGGGCTGACCGACCGCGACCTGGTCACCCTGGGGTACATGCTGCAGCCACAGATGGTGTACCCGCGCGACGGGTCGGCGCCGCGGGTGGACGGCTACATTGCTACGAACACGGTGCGGGTGCGAACGAGCACCATTGAGCGGGTGGGCGGGATGATCGACGCCTCGCTGCGGAAGGGGGCCACGAACATTTCGGGGCTGACATTTTCGGCGACCGGGACGGACGACGCGCGGCGGACGGCGCTCGCGGCGGCGGTGGAGCAGGCGCGCAAGGACGCCGAGGCAATGGCGATTGCTGCGGGTGGGCGCCTGGGGCCGTTGCTGGAGCTGCTGAATCAGGAGATGGAGTTTCGCTCGCCCGCTCCCATGATGATGGCCATGGAGGCCAAGGCGATGACGGACGGCGGGCCGACGCAGATCCAGGCCGGGGAGCAGACGGTGGTGGCGCGGGTCTCGGCGCGCTGGGTGTTCCAGCCGGGCGCGCGGTAGGGACGCGGCCTTCGGGGCCCGACTGGCAGCGCAGCGTACCGAGGCATTTCCGACAGCGAGGAGCTCCGCGGGTTCGGTGCCGTCTGGCGGGAGCAACAGGGTGGGGGCTGAAGGGTGCGGAGTCTCGGGGCCTGCGATCACGGAAGGGAATAGATTCAACGGGCGGAGCAGCAGGAACACCTGCGTGTTCCGCCCGTTGTTGTTTCACGTGAAACATTGTGGACTGTCAACGACGCGCGGTCTCGCGAGTATATCCAGTTAGCGGCTGTGCCAAAGGACCCTCCTCGTGCGTCCTTGCACTGCCGACCGCTCGCGCAGCGCGCAGCGGGCGTTTCCCCCTGTGATCAGACATCTGTGGCTCGAGTCATTGCGATTGCGAATCAAAAGGGCGGCGTCGGCAAGACGACCACCGCGGTGAACCTGGCAGCGTCGCTCGCGGCAGCGGAGCAACGCACGCTGCTGATCGACGGTGATCCCCAGGGCAATGCCACGTCCGGCGTGGGCATCGGCGGCGACAGCATTGCCCGCTCGGTGTACCATGTGTTGCTCGGTGAAACGACCATCGAGGACGCGCGGCATCGCGCCGTACAGTTCCCGCTGCTGGACGTGGTGCCCGCGACCCCGGACCTCGCAGGCGCCGAGGTCGAGCTGGTGGACCGCGCCGAGCGTGAACAGCAGATGCGAAAGGCGGTCGCGGCCGTTCGGGACGAGTACGACTACGTCCTGATCGACTGCCCGCCGTCGCTGGGCCTGATCACCATCAACATGCTGGCCGCGGCCGACGCGCTGCTGATCCCGCTCCAGTGCGAGTACTACGCGCTCGAAGGCCTGTCGCAGTTGCTGAACACGGTCCACCTGGTCCAACGCTCGGTGAACGAGGCGCTGGCCATCGACGGGGTGCTCCTCACCATGTACGACGCCCGCCTCAACCTCTCTCGGCAGGTCGCCGCCGACGCGCGCGAATACTTCGGCGCGCAGGTCTTCAAGGCCGTAGTACCGCGCAATGTCAGGCTGGCCGAAGCGCCGTCGTTCGGAAAGCCCATCATTCTCTACGACATTGCCTCGATCGGCGCCCAGTCGTACATGGCGGTCGCCGAAGAGCTCATTGCCAGAACTGCAAATCGGTCAAAATGACCGATTTGTCTATCCTTTCGGGAGCCGCCTGATGAGCGCACAGCCTCCCTCGCGCCTGGGACGCGGGCTCGGCGCCCTCCTCGCCGCAAAGGCGGCCGTCGAGGAGACGGCCGAGCTGCCGAAGACCGGCCTGCGGCGCGTCGCGATTGGCCACATCCGCCCCAATCCGTACCAGCCTCGTAAAGAGTTCCGGCCCGAGGACCTCGCGGACCTCGAGTCCAGCCTGCGCGTCAGCGGCCTCCTGCAGCCCGTTTCCGTGCGGCCGGCCGCGACGGGCGCGGGCTTCGAGCTGATCGCCGGCGAGCGGCGCCTGCGCGCGGCCCAGCGCATTGGCTGGACCGAGATCGACGCGGTGATCAAGGACATCGACGACCGCGACCTGCTGTCGCTGGCGCTGGTCGAGAACCTGCAGCGCGCGGACCTCAACCCCATTGAAGAAGCCGAGGGCTACCAGCGGCTGATCGCGGATTTCGCGCTGACGCAGCAGGAGGTGGCGGTGGCGGTGGGCAAGGACCGCTCCACGGTCGCCAACTTCCTCCGGTTGCTGGCGCTGCCGGCCTCGGTGCGGCGCCTGGTCTGGGAGGGCGCGATCTCGATCGGGCACGCGCGCGCGCTGCTCTCCCTGGGCGATGACGAGGCGATCGCCGCGCTGGCCAAGGACGTGGTCTCCTCGGGCCTCTCGGTGCGCGAGGTGGAGCGGCGCGTCCGCGAGCGGGCGCCCCGCAAAGGGCGCGGCGCCGCGGCAACCCGCCCGGCGGCCCCCTCGCGCGTGGACCGGCGACCGGCCGAGGCGCGGCGCATCGAGGATCAGTTGCGCCGCCACCTGCAGACGGATGTGCGTCTGGGCGTGGAGGCGGACGGGCGCGGCGAGGTCCGCATTCCGTTCTACTCGCCGGACGACCTGGAGCGCGTGCTCGACCTCGTGCTGGGTCCGCACCGGGAACCGGCGTGACGGACGAGCGCGCCGAGCGCCTGCGCGACCTGCGCGCGCTGGTGGCCAGGGACAGCGGCACCGTCCACGTGCACGTCCACGCCGAGCAGGGAGGAACGCACCGCAGCTTCGTGATCACGCCGCCGCAGGCACGCCGCCTGCGCTGGCTGCTCTCGCCCGTCACGTGGGGGGTGGCCGTTGCCGGGATCGTGTCCTGGGTGCTGCTCGCGGTCGCGGCCAGCCGCCTTCCGGCCGCCCGCCAGCATATCGCGGCGCTCGAGGCCGACGCCCTCCGGATGGACACGCTGGAGACGCGCCTCATGGACCTGCAGTTGCGCTATGACCAAGTTTCTCGGATGTTGGGGGCAGCGCGCGACACCACGCCGCCCGCAACGGACTCCTCTCCACCGACTACCAGGAACTGACGATGGCGATCTTCGGGAAGGATGGACGCCCAGCCACTGCACCGCTGCCGAACGGCGGTGGTGGTGGCGGCGAGGGCACGCTCTCGGTGATTGCCGCAGGGCTGCGCATCGTGGGCGATGTGTCCGGCTCCGGCCTGCTGAAGGTCGACGGCAACGTCGAGGGCTCGATCGTGGGACCGCGGCAGGTGATCATCGGGCGCGGAGGGATCGTGCGGGGGAACATCGAGGCGACGGAGGTCATTCTCGCCGGCACGATCGAAGGCTCGATCTACTCGGCCGACCGCGTCGAAGTGCAGGGCACGGCGCTGCTGCACGGCGACGTTTCGACGCGCACGATCGTGGTGCACGAGGGCGCGCGCCTGAACGGTTCGGTGCAGATGGGCGGCGCGGTCGCGGGGGCACTGGGCGATGACGAGGACGACGACATCCGCCCCGCCGTGCACGTGGTTCGCTAGCAGCGCCGCCCGACTCGGCCCAGCGCCCATGCCTCTGACGATGTCCCACACCCGCCGCTTCCGCCGCTGGACGGGCGCCGCGCTCGTCACGGCGGCCGTGTGGCTCGCGGCGTGCGGCGGCGGCGACACGCCGCCCGACACCGCGCCGGTCGCTGACGACCCGCCGATGAGCGTCGCCCTGCTCACGCCGGGGAGCATTTCGGACCAGGCGTGGAACGGCAGCGCCTACGAGGGGCTGCAGCGCATCCGGGATTCGCTGCATGCGCGCATCAGTCACATCGAAGTGAAGACGCCGTCGGAGTTCGAGGAGAACTTTCGGCAGTATGGGGCGCAGGGCTACCGTCTGGTGATCGGGCACGGGGCGGAGTTCCAGGACGCCGCAATGCGCGTGGCGCCGGAGTTTCCGCGCACCATCTACGTCAGCACCGGCGGCAACCAGGTGCAGGGCAACGCCATTGGGCTCGAGTTCGCGTTCGAGGAAGGGTCGTACCTTGCGGGCATCGTGGCGGCGGGGGTGTCGCGCTCGGGGGTCATCGGCGCCATTGCGGGCACGGAACTGCTGCCGGTGCGGCGCTCGTTCGAGGCGTTCATTGCCGGCGCGAAGTCGGTGCGTCCGGACATTCGCGTGCTCACGTCGTACGTGGGCAACTGGGACGACGCGAGCGCGGGGAAAGAGCAGGCCCTGGCGCAGATCGGCCGCGGGGCGGACGTGATCTTCGGCAACGCCGACGCGGCGGGGCTCGGCATTTTCCAGGCCGCGCGCGAGCGGGGGACGGTGCGCGTGATCGGCGCGAACAGCGACCAGGCGGGCGTGGCGCCCGAGGTGGTGATCGGGTCGGTGGTGATCGACATTCCCCACGCCTTCCTCGAAATGGCGAAGGAAGTGCGCGCCGCCGACTTCGCGCCACGCGTGATCGCCTTCGGGGCGGCGAGCGACGTGGTGCGCTGGGTGGAGAACCCGGTGACGGCCGCCGAGATCCCCGCGGCGACGCGCGCGGCGGTGGACTCGCTGACCCAGGTGATGCGGAGCGGCCGGTTCACCGTCCCGCGCACGCCGTGACGGGGGTCCCGCTCGCGGCGATCGCGGCGCACCTCGACGCGCTGCTGTCGACGGCGACGATCCCGGATTACCCGCAGGCGCTGAACGGGGTGCAGCTTGCGCACCGCGGGCCGGTCCATGGCGTCGCGACGGCGGTGGATGTGTCGCGCCGCACGATCGCGGGCACGATCGCGGCCGGCGCGAACCTCCTGGTCGTGCATCACGGGATGTTCTGGGGCGGGACGACGCGGATCACCGGCCGCTTCTACGAGCGCCTCGCCACGCTGCTGGCCCACGACGTCGCGGTGTACAGCGTGCATCTGCCCCTCGACGCGCACGCGCGCTTCGGGAACTCCGCGCTGCTCGCCTCCACGTTCGAGCTCACGCCGAGCGCGGGCTTCGCGAAGCATCAGGACATCTTCTGCGGGGTGCATGGGCTGAGCGACCTGCCGACCGCCGAGCTGGAGGCGCGCGTGCGGCGCTTCGCCGCCGCGCATGGCCACACCCTGGTCACGACCCCCTACGGCGCCGACCGGCGGACGACGCGCTGGGCGATCTGCTCGGGCGCCGGCGCGGGGCACGACACGTTGCGCGAGGCCGTGGCGCTGGGGATCGACACGCTCATCGTGGGCGAAGGTCCGCACTGGACGGCGGTGGACGCCGAAGACCTGGACCTCGTCGTGCTGTACGCGGGGCACTACGCGACAGAGACCGTTGGCGTGCAGGCCCTCGGCGAGGAGTTGACGCGGGTGTTCGGGGTCCCGGCGACCTTCATCCCGGCGCCGACGGGGCTGTGACCGAGGCGGGCCGGGCCGCGGCCGTGCCGGCGGCCGCCCTCGCCCTGCGCGGGATCACCAAGCGCTTTGGTTCGCTGACCGCGCTGTCAGGCGCGGACCTGGTCGTGGCGCCGGGCAGCATCCACGCCGTGCTCGGCGAGAACGGCGCCGGGAAGACGACGCTGCTGCGCATTGCGTTCGGCATGCTCGCCGCAGAGGCCGGCACGCTGTCGCGGGCGGGCGCGCCCTATGCGCCCCGCTCGCCGCGCGACGCCATGGACGCCGGCGTGGGGATGGTGCACCAGCACTACTCGCTGGTGCCGTCGATGACCGTGACGGAGAACGTCATCCTCGGCCTGGCTCGGCGCTGGGACCCCCGGGCGGCGCAGCAGTTGGTGCGCGACGCGGCCGCGACGCTGGGGCTCGCGGTGGACCCCGCCGCGGTCGTCGCCGACCTGTCGGTCGCGGAACAGCAGCGGGTGGAGGTGATCAAGTGCGTGGCGCGGGGCGCGCGGGTGCTGATCCTCGACGAACCCACCGCGGTGCTCGCGCCGGAGGAGTCGCGACACCTGCTGCTGCGCCTGCGGGCGTTCGCCGCGGCGGGAGGCGCGGTGGTATTGATCACGCATCAGGTGCGCGAGGCGCTCCAGCACGCGGACGCCGTCACGGTGCTGCGCGGGGGGCGCACGATGCTGCAGGCCGCGACCGCTGCGGTGACGGAGCACGCCGTGATCGCGGCGATGGTCGGCGATCACGACACGCCCCCCGTGCCACCGGGCGGCGTGCGCGGCGACGCGGTGCTGCGGGCCACGGCGGTGCGCGTGGTGGATGCGCGCGGGGTCACGCGCCTGCGCGAGGCGACGCTGGCCGTGCACGCGGGCGAGATCGTCGGACTCGCCGCCGTCGACGGCAGCGGACAGGCGGAGCTGCTGCGCGTGCTGGCGGGCCGCCTTGCGCCCACGCACGGCCACGTGGACGCGCCCGCCCGCGTCGGCTTCGTTCCGGCCGATCGGCACCGCGACGCGCTGCTGCTGGGCGCGACGCTGACGGAGAACTACGCGCTCGCGCTGGTGGGCGAGGCGCGGGGCCGGGTGGACTGGCCGGCGATGCGCGCCGCGACCGCAGCGCTGATCACCCGCTTCGACGTGCGCGGGGCGACGCCGTCGACGCCGGCGGCGGCGCTCTCGGGCGGCAACCAGCAGAAGTTCGTGGTGGGGCGCGCGGTCGCGACGGCCCCGTCGGCCCTGGTGATCGAGAGTCCGTCGCGCGGGCTCGACGTGCGCGCCACGGCGGCGATCCACGCCACGCTGCGCGCGCAGCGCCACGCGGGGATGGCGATCGCGATCAGCTCGCCCGACCTGGATGAGCTGCTGGCCCTGGCCGACCGCATCGTGGTGTGTCATGCCGGCCGGCTCCACGAGGTGCCGCGCGCGCTGGACGCGATTGGGCGCGCGATGGTCGGAGCAGCCACCTGATGCGCGGCGCGGCACGCGACACGCGGCGCGGCATGACGCCGCTGCTGATCGGGGCGGCGGCGCTCGCGGCGGTGGTCGGCTGCCTCGTGCTGTTGCTGCTGGCCACGGGTCACGACCCCGGCACGGCGCTCCGCGCCCTGGTGCGAGGCGCGGCGGGCTCGTGGTACACGGTGACCTCGACCACGCTGGTGCGCGCCACGCCGCTGATTCTCACGGGCCTCGCCGTCGCCATCGCGTTCCGGGGTGGTGTGCTGAACATTGGCGCGGAGGGACAGTTCCTCGTCGGCGCCGCGAGCGCGACGGCCGTCGCGCTCGCCTGGCCCGCGGGTGGCCTGCTGCCGGCGCTTGTGGCGGGCGCGGGCGGCGGCGTGGCGTGGACCGCCATTCCCGCGTTCCTGCGCATGCGCTACGGCGTGCTGGAGGTGATCAGCACGCTGATGTGCAACGCGATCGCGGTGTACCTCGTGGGCTGGTTGGTGCGGGGGCCGCTGCAGGAGCCGACGCAGGTGTACCCGCAGTCGGCGGTGCTGGACGCCGCCACCCGGTTGCCGCTGCTGTGGAGCGGGACGCGCCTGCACCTGGGGTTCGTGCTGGCCCTGGTGCTGGTGGCCGCCGCGTGGTGGATCACGGCGCACAGCGCCGCGGGGTTCCGCCTGCGCGCGGTCGGGCTGAGCGAGACGGCCGCGGCCGCGACGGGGCGGATCGCGGTCACCCGCACGCGGCTCGCGGCGTTCCTCGTCAGCGGGGCGCTGGCGGGCGTTGCGGGTGCGGTGGAGGTGCAGGGGGTGACCTACGCGCTGTACGAGAACCTGTCGCCCGGTTACGGCTACACGGCGATCGCCGTGGCGTTGCTGGCCCGGCTCGACGCGCGGGCCGTGGTCGGCGCGGCGCTGCTGTTCGCGGCCCTGCAAGCAGGCGGCAGCGCCATGCAGCGCGACGCGGGGGTGCCGGCGGTGACGGTGAAGGTGGTGGAAGCGGCGCTGATCCTGGGCGTGATCACGCTGGTCGCGTGGGAGCAGCGCCGCACGCGGAGTCGCGCCGTATGAGCGACACGGTGGTGCTCTTCGCCGAAGCGACGGTGCGCACGGCCACGCCGCTGGCGCTCGCGGCCTTGGGCGAGGTGGTGGCGGAACGCGCGGGCGTGATCAACCTCGGGATCGAGGGGGCGCTGATCGGCGGCGCGTTCGGGGCACTGGTGGTGGCCGGGAGCGCGGGGCCGGTGCTGGGGCTCGTGGGCGGTGCGGCGGCCGGGGTGCTGATCGCCCTGCTGTTCGCGGCCGTGGCCATCGGCGGGCGGGCGGACCAGATCATTGCCGGGACCGCCATGAGCCTCGTCGGGCTGGGCCTGACGGGCGTGCTGTACCGCTCGTGGTACGGCACCACCGGCGTCGCGCTGACGACCCCCACGCTGCCGGCGATCCCCATCCCCGGGCTGTCGCAGGTGCCGATCATTGGGCCGGCGCTGTTCGCGCAGCCGCTGCCCACCTACCTGCTGCTGCTGCTCGCCGCGGGCTGCTGGTGGTGGATGTACCGCACCAGTGGCGGGCTCGCGCTGCGGGGCTGCGGCGAGAACCCCGCGGCCGCGCGCGTGGCGGGGATCCGCGTGCGGCGCGTGCAGACCTGTGCGGTGCTGTTCGCGGGGGCGCTGGCGGGCCTGGGCGGGGCGACGCTGGTCCTTGCGCAGGCAGGCACCTTCGCCGAGGGGATGTCGGCGGGTCGCGGGTTCGTCGCGATCGCCATCGTCGTGCTGGGGCGCTGGCATCCGCTGGGGGCGGTCCTGGCGGCGTTGCTGTTTGGTGCGGCGTCGGCGCTGCAGACGGTGTTCCAGGCGCTGGGCTCGTCCGTCCCGTATCAGCTGTTCCTGGCCTTCCCGTACCTGCTGACGCTCGCGGCCCTGGCCGGCTTTGCGGGACGCAGCCGGGCACCCGCCGCGCTGGGGATGGCGGCCGAAGACTGAGTCAGCAGCCGGCGCGCGGCCCCTGCCAGCGAACCGCCCAGCGGCCGCTGGCGCGCTCCCGTTCGAGCAGCAGCAGCAGCGGGCCGCGCGCGTCGGCCCGCTCGACGAGCAGCCCGACCGCGCCCGTCGCCGTGAAGCGCACCAGGGCCAGCACCTCGTCGATGTCGACGGCGGCCTCCTTGCCCCAGCGCCGCTCGGAGTACACCAGCCGCGGGTCGTCCGCGCCCGACGCGGATTCGGCGAGCAGCAGCAGTTGCTCGCTCGCGGGGTCGTCCTCGACGGCGACCGTCCGGGCCACGATGGCGATGAGCAGGTGCGGGCCCTCGGGCACGACACCGCGCCAGACGCCCCGCACGACGTACGGATGCCCGGCGAAGCGCTCGACGCTGTCGCCAGGGGTCCGCGAGGCGAGACGCGCGACCGCGATGGCCAGGCGCAGCGAATCGGCCGGGGGCACGCCTTCGATCGAGTCGAGCGGGACCGAGGTGGCGACGTCGCGGCCGAGCCCCACGCGCCACGGCACGTCCGTGGCAACCGGTGCCTGCGGCCATGCGGGGCATGTGCCCGTTGGCACGCTGGCAGCGCCGAGGACGCCGATCGCGGTCGGACCACCCCGTGCGAACAGCTCCACGTCGAGCCCTTCGATGGGTCCGAGGGCGACGGGCGCTGTCGCGACGGACGGCGCCAGCGGGGGGATCAGCGCGGCGCCCTCACCCGAGGGCGCGGGCACGACGATCAGCGTGCCGTACACGGAGGGCCACGTCGAGGCGGGCTCGTCGACGCGCGCCACGGCACTGTCGCCAGCGGGCGCGCGCGCGGGGGGCGCGTCGGGCGCGGGTGCGGTGTCGCCACACGCTGCCGCGAGGACGAAGACGAGGAGGCACCCGACGAACGGGCGGACGCTATTCACGCGGAGGAAGATACGGTCCACCCAGGTCCCAATGCCATGCGTCCCGGCGTTCGCCGCTGCGCGGGTCCTTGAGCGGCTTGTACTGCAAGCGCCGCTCGGGGATCCCGTGCGCGCGACCGTACGCGAGCAGGGCCGCGCGGTCGGTCGACACCAGGTGCGCCAGGGGCTGATCGTACCAGGTGTGCCGATGCAGCCACAGGCCGCCGTCCATCGCGTGGATCATGCCGTCGCGCCGCCGGGCGAACTCCCGCCAGACCGGGGCACCCGTCACTCGCAGCGCACCTGACCTTCGGCAATGGCGGGTGCCAGGGCCGGCACGTTGCCGACGTAGATCGCGCAGGTCAGTGGTGTCGAGGCCGGGTGGGTCGCTTTCGCGGACCATCCGGACCCGCTCGCTGCAGCCACGCTGATGACGACGCCGGGGCTGCCCGCGAGGTTCAGCGTGGAGATGTCGGTCGCATAGGTCCCGATCTCGTACATGTACGCCTCCTGCGCGGAGGCGAGATTCTTGAGATCAGACTTCAGCGTCGCGGCGTTGGCCTTGCCCTTGGTGTTCTGGAACTTCGGGACCGCGATCGCCGCAAGAATGCCGATGATCACGACTACGATCAGCAACTCGATCAACGTGAAGCCGTGCCGACGTGCCATGGCGGAGATCCGGAAGCGTGAACCGCGTGACGAGAACGATGCCAGTCGGACGTCAAGGCGACACGTCGGGTGGCAGTGCTCACTGGTGCAATGCCGGGGCCGAAGCACCTGCCCAACGCGTAACCGCTTGCCCTTGAACAACTTACGACTCAACAAGGCGCCGCGTCACCGCGAGGTGTTGCATTTCAGTTCGCGCCGACTCTCGCAGTACGCAAGTTATGGGCCGCCGTCAACTTGCCGCGGAACACGAGTCACCGCCGCTACTTGGCGTCGACCCAGTTGTCCCCGATGCCGACGTCGACCACCAGCGGGACCGAGAGCGTCGCCGCCCCCTCCATTGCCGTGCGCACCAACGCGGTCAGGGGCTGCATTTCGTCCGGCGGACCTTCGAAGACCAGCTCGTCGTGGACCTGCAGGAGCATCGTGCTCTGCAGGCCCGAGGCGGCAAGGGCGGCCGCCACGTCGAGCATGGCCTGCTTGATCAGGTCGGCCGCCGAGCCTTGGATCGGGGAGTTCTGCGCAATGCGCTCGCCGAAGGAGCGCACGTTGAAGTTGCGGTCCTTGATCTCGGGAATGCGGCGGCGGCGGCCGATGATCGTTTCGGCGTAGCCGCGCTCCCGCGCCAGGCGGACACAGTCGTCGAGATAGTGGCGCACCCCCGCGAAGCGCTCGAAGTACGTCGCGATGAAGGCCTTGGCCTCGTCCTGCGGCACCTTCAACTGCTTGGACAGCGAGAAGGGGCCCTGCCCGTAGATGGTCGCGAAGTTGATGGTCTTGGCGCGGGCCCGCATCTCGCTGGTCACCGACTCCAGCGGCACGTCGAAGATCACCGCGGCCGTCTGCCGGTGAATGTCGCCCCCGGCGCGGAACGCCGAGACGAAGGCCTCGTCCCCCGAGAGATGGGCGAGCAGGCGCAGTTCGATCTGCGAGTAGTCCGCCGCGAGGAACTTCCACCCCGCGCGCGGCACGAAGCCCCGGCGAATGTCGCGGCCGATGGCGGTCCGGATCGGGATGTTCTGCAGGTTCGGGTCGCTGGAGCTCAACCGCCCGGTGGCGGCAACCGTCTGCGCGTACGACGTGTGCAGCCGTCCGGTGCGCGGGTCGACCAGCGCCGGCAACGCGTCGAGATACGTCGCTTCGAGCTTGGCCAGCTCGCGGTACTCCATGAGCAGCACCGGGAGCGCGTGCCCCTCGTCGGCCAGTTCCTGCAGGACCGAGGCGTCGGTGCTCGGCCCCGTCGCGGTCTTCTTCTTGACCGGCAGGCCGAGCTTCTCGAAGAGGATGGTGCGCAACTGCGGATTGGAGTTGATGTTGAACTCCTCACCGGCCGCGTCCCAGATCCGCCGCTCCACCGCGGTCCGTTCCGCCACGAAGCGGGTCTTGAGCTGCGCGAAGTGTGCGACGTCGATGCGCACGCCGACCCACTCCATGTCGGCGAGCACGCCGATGAGCGGCAGTTCGAGATCGGTCAGCAGATGGACGAGCCCCTCCGCCTCCAGCCGCGGGGCCAGGTACTCCCAGAGACGCCAGGTGTAGTCGGCGTCCTCGCAGGCGTAGGCCGCAGCGCGCTCGACGGGGACCTCCGCGAAGGGGATCTGCGCCTTGCCTTTGCCGGTGACCGCCTCGTACGGGATCATCGTGTGATGCAGCAGTTCGAAGACCAGCGCGTCGAGCCCGTGCGAGCGCCGGCCCGGGTCGAGCAGGTAGCTCCCGAGCATGGTGTCGTACACGACCCCGCGCACGGTGACGCCCGCGCGGCGCAGCACGAGCACGTCGTACTTGGCGTTCTGCGCGATCTTCGCGACGGTGGGGTCCTCCAGGAGCGCGACGAGCGGGGCAAGGCGGGGATCGCCGAGCGGCGGCAGGTTGCGCACCGGGGGCGCCTCGCCCGCGTCGCCTTCGCCGAGGTCCAGCGTGCGCTGCCCGCCGGGGGGGCGGTGGCCGAGCGGCAGGTAGTACGCCTCGCCCGGCGCCAGCGCGATGGCGACGGACACCAGGTCGGCCCGCAGCGGCGTGACGATGGGCGGCGCACCGGGCTCCAGCTCGGTCTCCGTGTCGAAGGCCATGCGCCCGGCGGCGCGCACGGCGGCAACGAGCTGCTCCAGCCCCGCGACGGTGTCGACGACGGTGTACGTGGTCGCGACGGGCGGGTCGGCCAGCGCCGCGTCCGCCGACCCGGACGCCTCCGCGACCGGTGCAACGTCGCCCACCGCGCGGGCGAGCGAGGAGAACTCCAGTTCCACGTACAGCGCGCGGAGCGCGGCCGCGTCGGGCGGCTCGACGGTCAGGGCCTCGAGGTCGAGGGCGACGTCGAGGTCGTAGCGTGCGGTGACAAGGGCGCGCGAGAGCTCCGCGGCCTCGCGGCCCGCCGCGATGGCCTTCTGCGTGCGCGGGGGCGCGAGCACGTCGACGTGCGCGAGGATCGCGTCGAGCGACCCCCACTGGGCCAGCAGGTCCCGGGCCCCCTTGTCGCCGATGCCCTTCACGCCAGGCACGTTGTCCGAGACATCGCCGACCAGGGCGAGGTAGTCGACCACCTGCTGCGGCGGCACGCCAAGCCGCTCGTGGGCGTTGTCGACGTCGTACCACTTCTCGGTCGTCGCGCCCGGCCGCCCGTGGTACGGGTTGAGCACGCGGATGCCCGGCCGCACCAGTTGCAGCAGGTCCTTGTCCGGCGAGACCACGACCGCCTCGACGCCGGCCTCGACCGCGCGCACCGCCAGCGTGGCGATCACGTCGTCCGCCTCGAAGTTCGCGAGCTCCAGCAGCGGAATGCGCTGCGCGCTCAGGAGCTGCTCCACGCGCTCCACGCCGCGATCGAAGTCGGCCTGCGCCTCGGGCTCCAGCGCCACGCGGGTCGCCTTGTAGTCCGCGTACAGCTCCTCGCGCTCCGACAAGCCCGCGTCGTGCACCCAGCCGAGGTACTCGGGGGCGTGCGTCTTGCGCAGTCGGTCGAGGAAATTGGCGATCCCCCAGGGGATCGCGGTGTTCTCGCCGCGGCTCGTGCTCAGGGGGCGGCCGCCCGCCGTCGCGTGGAACGCGCGGTAGATGAGCGCGTAGCCGTCGATCAGGAACAGTCGTTTGCGGGGTGTCACCATCACGGGGTGGGGGCGGACAGTTCGCGCCGCACGCGCGGCGGGCGGAGCGGACTCACGGTGCGCGGTCGCTCCGCCGGCGGCGGCGTTCAACCAGGTTTTCCACTTCGGCCTCGGAGGCCGGCGTCAGCCGCCAGCGATTCTGCCCGAAGGCGTTGCTGAACGCGATCGAGGCCCGGTCGTCGAGGTACTCCCAGACCTGGAATCGCCCGCGCTGCCCCGTCTCGGCCGGAAAGCGGTCCAGGATCTGGTCGGGCTCCCCGAGCAGCAGCAGGACGCGCCCGCGGTCCGTCTTCCAGCCCGGCGTGCCGTCCTCGCCGAAGCGGGCGTTCGCCTGGCGCAGGCGGTCGAAGTACGCCCGCAGCCCCTCGTGCTCCGGCGTGGCGGGCTGCGGGTCCGTCGCGGCCATGAACTCCGACCACGCGATCCCCCGCAGCGTGGGGTCCACCGCGCGCAGGGCGTTGAGGCGCGCGGGGCGGGCGAAGTACTGCAGGTAGTTGAGCATGTCCTCCCAGGTGGTCACCGGGAGGTCGTCGCCGAAGGCCACGAACACCGACGTGCGGGCGAGCTCCGAGCGCCCCTCGACGCTGACGGCGGCCTCCGCCACGCCCAGCCCGATCGCCGCCACCGGAATGTACGCAATGCCGTGGCGCAGCCCCTGGCCACGCTCGAGGGCAACGACCTCCTCCCACACCACCCGGCCGTCGACCCGCACGGCAAGCCGCACCGGGGGCAGCACGTCCGAGGTGTCGTAGGACTCGACGTAGACCGCGATGGCCGAGTCGCGCCCGAAGACCGCCGCCGAGCGCGGCGAGAGGAGCAGGCGCGGCAACGAGTCGCGCGAGAGGCGCGGGATGACCTCGTAGAACGGGAGCGGGGACGACAGCGTGCCGGCCTCGAGGCGCGGGAGCGCGACCGGAATGGCGTGGCCGGCGCGGCGCCCGCTGGCATCGTCGCGCACCTCCACCTGGAGCTGGTAGTCCCCGGGCGGGACGGTGAGCATCTGCTGGAAGATGATCGACTCGTCCGAGCGGCTGGTCTCGCGGAAGCCGGCCACGCGGACCACCTCGGTGGCGTCGACGCGGAGCACGGACGCGCCGGCCCGGCGCAGCGTGAGCGTCACCGTGTAGGTGGCGCGGTACTGCTCGCCCTCCCGGCGGAAGGTCAGCGCCTCGGCCGCCATGGAGAGCGCGACGAGCAAGTGGGTCGAGTCCGGACTGCTGGAGGCGAGATGCCCGACCGTGCCGGTGAAGGGCAGGGCCCCGGACTGGGCGAGCATCCCCGCCTCCTGGGCCAGCGCCGCAGCCTCGACCGAGGTGCGGGCGGTGTCGAGCACCTCCCGGACCACCGGCGGAGGCGGCACGGGCAGGTCGGCGCGTCCCGCCCCGCGGCTGAGACACCCCGCCGACAGCAGGGGGAGCAGGACGAGCAGGGGCACGCGCGAAGCGAATGGCACGAGTGAAAATCGGGTCACGGGTCTCCTACCCCGGCCGCCGCCGGAAGGGTCGCGCTTGATGAGAGCTGCGCTGAACGTTACTATCGCGCGGTGTCCAAAGAATCCCTCCTCGGAACGACCGTCGCCGGTTTCACCCTTGACTCGCTCGTCGGCGAGGGAGGGACGGCCACCGTCTATCGTGCGCATCACCCGGAACACGGGACCGTCGCACTCAAGATCCTGCGTGAAAAACTACGTCAGGACAAGACCGCCGTCGCACGCTTCGTGCGCGAAGCCCAATTCGGAACGCGGGTGGTCCACCCCAATGTCGTCAGAACGCTCGCCATCGGCGAGACCGACGACGGCATCCACTACCTGGCCATCGAATGGGCCGGCGGCGAGATCCTGGAAAAGTACGCCAAGAAGCGTGCGCCCCTCCCGCCCGACGAGGTCGTGCAGATCATCACCCAGATCGCGGACGCGGTCGGCGCGGCGCACGCCGTCGGCATCGTGCACCGCGACCTGAAGCCCGAGAACCTCATGTACGACCCGGACACGCGGGTCGTCAAGCTGCTGGACTTCGGGATCGCGGCCAACACCGACGCGCCGGCCGACGAACGGCTGACGCGGGCCGGGTTCTTCGTCGGGACGTTGATGTACGTGGCCCCCGAGGCGCTGAGCGGCGAGATGGTCGGCCCTGCCGCCGACCAGTATTCGCTGGCGACCATCGCGTACTTCCTGCTGGTGGGCGCGCTGCCGTACACGGGGCGCAACCCGCGCGAGATGTTCACGCAGCTCCTGTCCATGCCGCCGGTGCCGCTGAACAAGGCCAAGCCCAACATCAAGCACACCGACGTGATCGAGACCGCGGTGATGAAGGGGCTGAACAAGGCACCCGGCGAGCGCTACGCGGACGTGCAGAGCTTTTCCCAGGCCCTCGCCCAGGCGGTGGCGGCCGCCCCCAAGGAGGGTGGCGGGTTCGCGGCCAAGCTCAAGGGGCTCTTCGGCCGCACCTGATGAGCGCGTGAGCACGGGGCCCCGGACCAGCGGGACGCCCCGTGCTCACGCTGGTGCGGTCGGCGTCAGGGATGCCGGCCGCGGGTCACGCGCCGCGAGATCGCCGGGAGCCACCGGGAGCCACAGGGTGAACACCGACCCCTTGCCCTCGACGCTTTCGAGGGTGATGTCGCCACCCATCAACTGTGCGAGCCGCCGCGAGATGGCGAGCCCCAGGCCGGTGCCGCGCGCCATGGAGTCGCCGCGCGGGCCGGCATCGACCTGCTCGAACTCTTCGAAGATCCGCGCTTGGTCGGCCGGCGCGATCCCCACGCCGGTGTCCTGGACCGCGAGGGCGACCCAGACGCCGTGTGCCGCCGGCAGATGCCGCGGGAGCAGCGCGCGGTCCGTTGCCGACTGACTGGCCTCGATGAGCCGCCCGCGCACCGTGATGGTCCCGGTGGCCGTGAACTTGACCGCATTGCCGAGCAGGTTCACGAGGATCTGCCGCAGGTGCGAGGGGTCCGTGCGCAGGCGTGGCAGGGTGCTCCCGACGGCGATCGAGAGCGCGAGGCCCTTGGCCCGCACCAGGGGCTCGATCTCGGACACCACGTCGAGCACGAACGGGCGCAGCACCACCGGTTCGGCGTTGACGTCCATGCGTGCCGACGCAAGGCGCGACAGGTCGAGGATGTCGTCCACCAGCTCGCGCAGGTGGTTCGCGCTCGACTCGATCCGCTCCACCGGCCCCGCCTGCCGCGGGGTGAGCGCACCATAGGTGCCGTCGCGCAGCATCTCCACGAAGCCGACGATGGCCGCCAGCGGGGTGCGCAGCTCGTGGGACACGTTGGCGAGAAACTCGCCCTTGGCCGTGTTCGCCCGCGAGAGCTCCGAGGCGAGCTCTTCGAGCATCGCGGCGCGCTCGTCCAGCGAGCGCGCCTGGCGCCGCACCCGGACGCGCGCACCGAGGAGCGCCAGCAGCGCGATCGCGGCCAGCACGGCGAGGGCGAGGGTGACGCCGGCGACGTCCCCGCTGCGCGCGGCGCGCACGCCGGCGTAGAAGGCCGCGAGGATCACCGCCACGGTCGCGGTGACCGCGAGACGCCCCCACCACGCGGTTTGCGGTGTGCTGCTCACGCCGACACTATTCCTTGCATGACTGCTCTTGCTCGCCTCACGACGCTCCTCGCGACCCGTTCCGCCCGGCGCGGCGACTTCGTGCTCGCCTCCGGGCGGCGCTCCGACCTGTATGTCGACTGCCGCCTGACCACGATGCACCCCGACGGCCTCACGCTGATCGGCCCTCTGGCGCTGGCGGCGATCGAGGACGCCGGATGGCAGGCGACCGCCGTCGGGGGCCTGACCTTGGGGGCCGACCCGGTCTCGTACGCCATCGCGTATGCCTCTGCGCTCGTGGATCGTCCGCTGCGTGCGTTCACGGTGCGGAAGGAAGCGAAATCACACGGAACGGGCAAGCTCATCGAGGGCCCGTTCGTGCCGGGCGACCGCGTCGTCGTGATCGAGGACGTGATCACGACCGGGGGCTCCGCGCTCAAGGCGATCGAGGCGGTGCGCGCCCACGGCGGGGTCGTCGTGGGGGTGCTGGCCGTCGTGGACCGCGAGGAGGGCGGCCGTGAGGCGATCGAGGCGACCGGCGTCGCGGTCCGCGCACTGGTGACGCGCACCGCGCTGGTCGCCCAGCTGTGACGCGCTAGCTCCCGGGCGCGAGCGGGCGGAGCTGCCCCAGCGGCGCGCGATACGGGTGGACGAGCTCCTGCCGCAGGCGTTCCAGCATTCCCTCCCCGTCGTAGCGCCGCCGGAACGCGGAGGCGCTGATCCCGAGCAGCGAGCGGACGTGGCGCCCGAAGCTCTGCGGCGACGAGTATTCCAGCGTCGTTGCAACGGTCGCGATCGAGAGGCCGGAGTTCTCCAGCAGCCGCGCGGCGCGCGTGAGGCGCACGAACGCGAGGTAGCGCTTGGGCGTCGGCAGGTGGAGCCGCAGAAAGCGGCTCATCAGCGTGGACGGCACCACCCCGAACTGCCGGCAGAGCGCGCGCACGCTGCCGGTGCGGCCCGCCGTGCGGATCAGCGTCTCGAAGAACAGCCAGCAGTCGTCCGAGACGTGTGCCAGGTCGATCGCGAGCCGGGCCAGCGTCAGGCGCTCGATGTCGCCGATGGCCTCGGTGCGCAGCACGTCGCGCAGCTCGCGCCACCCCGTGGTCGAGCGCACGTCGACGAGCGTCCGCACGCCGCAGCGGCCCAGGGCCAGAATGGAACGGGCGGCCTGCGTGTCGCTGCTTGTCAGCAGGGCGACGGCGGCGGTCTGCGGGAACTCCCGCACCGCCGCGGCGAGCCGCGGGGCTTCGGTGGCGCCGCAGCAGGACGCCGAGAGGAGCAGGGCGCTCGCGCGGCGCTCGCGGATGTCGCGCACGGCGTCCTCCAGCGACTCGCGATGCAACGCGTGGTAGCAGCCGTTGCCGGCGGCATCGACGGGCGAGCGCTCCTGGGGCGTGAGCAGGGTCGTCACCACGGGATAGGTGCGGGTGGACTGCGGCTGCGGGTGGCGGGAGTCAATGGTCGGCATGGTGTCGGCTCGGTGGCGTGTGGACGCGATGATGATCCGGCGACTCGTCATTCCCCCGTCACCGGGGCCGACGCGCGCTGGCGTGCTGCGATGCCCCCGGCGCGGTGCTATATTTCACTGGGAAGGGTCGATCGGCCGGACGGTCGCGTCGGGGGAGGTTCGCCCCGCCGAGGAACGTCCGGGCTCCATGGACAGACTGCCAGGTAACACCTGGGCACGGACCTCCGTGACGGACAGGGCCACAGAGAACAGACCACCTCGGCGTTCGCGCCGGGGCAAGGGTGAAACGGTGGGGTAAGAGCCCACCGCGTGACCGGTAACGGGCACGGCACGGCAAACCCCAGTCGGAGCAAGGCCAAATAAGCGGTGAGACGCCGTCCTCGTCGATCAAGACACCGCGGGTAGGCTGCTAGAGGGGCTGGGTGACCATCCTCCGAGAGAAATGACCGTCCGAAGCCATCCCGCTTCGACAGGACCCGGCGTACAGGCCGGTCGCCCCTTCACCCCGCGCCTGATCACGCCGCTGCTGATCGGCGCGGGGATCCTGTCGCTCGTCTCCTGCGCCCCCCGGCAGGCGCCCTCCGGCCTTCCGGCCGGGGTCCCCACCGCGCCGCCCAACGCCGCACCGCCAGTCGCGGAGGCGGCGATCGCGGTGCCGGCAGGCACGGCCCGCTTCGCGGTGCGCACCGTGGCACAGGTGCGCATCCACGCCGACACGATGGCACGTACGGATACGCTCGAGTCGTTCAGCGACGTGCGGGCGACCCCGCAGGGCACCGCCTACCTGGTCGTCGTCGATTCCCACACCGTGAGCGGCGCCGGACTGGGCGCGCGCGCGCTGGTCCGTGATCTGCGTGCCGTCGTGCGACACACGGACAGCGTCGGGTGGGACTTCGTGGGGGTCGGCGATCCCTGCGCCTCGCCGGCGGCCACGAGCGCCGAGGCCACCCGCGATCTCTGGGTGCGGTGGCCCGCCCGTGTCCGCATGGGTACGGCGTGGCGTGACACCAGCCGCACCACGCTGTGCCGCGACGGCATTCCGCTGACGGCGACCATCGAGCGGACGTTCCGGGTCGAGGCCCTTCCCGCGGACGCCGACGCGCCGGTGGTGCTCGCGCGCCACTCGGCGGTGACGCTCGCCGGACGCGGGCTGCTGCGGGCCGACACCACCGAGATCGTCGGGCATGGGTCGGGGTCGGCGCGGCTCTACCTCTCGCCCGGCACGGGGTGGCTCGACTCGCTGCGCGGCGAAGCGCTCCTGACGCTGGAGGTGCGCGGAACGACGCGGACGCAGCACATCACGCAACAGAGCCACAGCCACATGCACCGCGCGCCGGAACGCCCCTAGGGGTGCCTCGGCGCGCGTGGCGGACGTGCTGTGGCGCGCGGCCTCGCGCTAATCGACCAGGCGCAGCGGCATCAGGAGGCAGAGGTACTGGGCCGGACTGTCCCACCCCTCGGGCTCGATGGTCGCCGCACGCTCCGGTGCCTTGAAGGTCAGCTTCAATTCATCCGTGGGCAGGTACCGGAGCATCTCCAGCAGGTACGCGGCGTTGAAGCCGATGTCGAGCGGATCGCCCGTGTAGCGAACCGGGAGTTCGTCCTGTGCTTCGCCCAGGTCCGGCGTGTTCACGCTGAACTTGACCATCCCGGCATTGAGCGAGAGCCGGATGCGATGCGTCTGGTCGGACGCCACGATGCTCATGCGCTTGAGCGCGCTGGCGAACGCGACCTTGTCGACGTAGGCGATGCGGTCGTTGTCGCGCGGGATGACCTGGTCGTAGTTGGGGTACGGCCCCTCGATGAGTCGCGTGTACACCACGGTCACCGGGGACCGGAACGCCAGGTGGTTGTCGCCGCGCGCGATCTCCAGCTCCTCCTCTGCCGGAAAGAGGCGGCGGATCTGCTCGAGCGCCTTGGGCGGCACGATGAGGTCGGCGGTCATCGTACCGGCGGTCGTCGGCAGCTCCATCTTGGCCAGGCGGTGGCCGTTGGTCGCGACCATGCGCATCCGGTCCGGCCGCAGCTCCCAGAGCACGCCGTTCAGAATGGGACGGCTCTCCTCGTTGCTCGCGGCGAAGGCCACGTGGGTGATGAGCTGCTGCAACTCGCTGGACGGAATGCGCCACGATTGCTCGAAGCGCACGGTCGGAGGCGCCGGGAACTCGCTCTTGGGAAGCCCGAGCAGCTTGAACTTGGAGCGTCCGCATTCGAGGATCGCCCGTTGCTCGCCCTGCGCGGCGATCTTCACCGGCGAGGGTGGGAGCTCACGAGCGATCTCTGCAAGCTTCTTCGCAGGGACGGTGATGGAACCGGGCACCTCGACGTCGGCGCTCACTTCCGTGCTCACGGCGATGTCGAGATCCGTTCCGGACAGGCGAATGCCCCGATCGGTGGTCTCGATCAGAATGTTCGCGAGGACCGGAAGGGTGGTCTTCGACGGGATGACGGCCGCCACGGCGGCGAGTCCTTCCTGGAGTTTTTCGCGAGAGATGGTGAAGCGCATGCGCGATTCGGTGTGGGTGCGTCCAGACCTGTGATGGTCAGGGAGTTTTCAGACCTGGAAGAACCGGCAGAAGTAATAGTAATGTGGAGAGCGTGGAGAATCGCCGGAAGTGCAAGTGCGGCAAGACGATGAGCCCCGAAATCGTGTGTTGACGGACTGTGGAATTCGTGTGGGAACCGCCGGTTGTCCCCACGCGGCGGCACCGACGCCCCCGTGCGGTGTGTACGGTCGGGGACAACTGGTCGTTCAATGGGGAGAACCGAGGCGTTTCCGCAGGCTTTCCACACGATCTTTGAACAGGGGATCCTCCTGGAGCATCTCCTCGACCCGCTCCAGGGAATGAATCACGGTGGAGTGGTCGCGGTTGCCGAAGGCCGCGCCGATCTCGACCAGTTGGAGGCCGGTGATCTGCCGCAGCAGGTACATGGCCGCCTGCCGCGGGACGGTGAGGGTCTTGGTGCGGGTCTTGGAGCGGAGCCCGTCGACCGTGACCCCCCATTCGGCGGCGACGGCCTGCTGGATCCCGGTGACCAGGGTGTCGGTGGCCAGGTCGTTGCCGCCGTCGTCGGCGTGGCGGAGTTTGTCGCGCAGCGCCTCGCGGGCCAGCCCGAGCGTGATGGCCGAGCGTTTGAGGGAGGCGTACGCGAGGAGTTTGAGGATCGAGCCCTCGAGTTCGCGGACGTTGGTCCGCACGTGCTCGGCGATGAAGCGGATGACGTCGTCGCTGATCGTGTGCTCGAGGTGGTCGACCTGGGCCTTCTGCCGCAGGATGGCGATGCGGTGTTCGAGGTCCGGGATGGCGATGTCGGTGACCATTCCCCAGGCGAAGCGTGACACGAGCCGCTGCTCGAGCCGCGGGATCTCGTCGGGAGGCCGGTCGGAGGTCAGGACGATCTGCCGTCCGGCCTCATAGAGGGCGTTGAAGGTGTGGAAGAACTCTTCCTGCGTCTGTTCGCCGCGCGCGATGAAGTGCACGTCGTCGACGAGCAGGAGGTCGGTCTCCCGGTACTGGCGGCGGAAGAGGTGCGTGGTGCGCTGGTTGATGGCCGAGATGAGCTCGTTCATGAACTGCTCGGCGGAGATGTAGACGATGCGGAGGGTGGGGTCGCGCTGCAGGATCTGGTGGGCGACGCCCTGCATGAGGTGGGTCTTTCCGAGCCCGGTGGGTCCGTAGATGAAGAGCGGATTGTAGGCGGACCCGGGCTGCTGGGCGACGGCGGCAGCGGCGGCAGCGGCGAGCTCGTTGGACTTGCCGATGACGTAGTTGTCGAACGTGTAGCGCGGCGAAAGTGCCGGAACAGTGGCCGGTTGCTGGCTTTGTGCTGGCGTAGGCTTGGGCGTTCGCTCCACGAACAAGTCCATCTGCGCGCGCTTCACCCGTTCGGCCTGCACGCGAAACAAAATGCGGATCGGGTGGCCCAGCGCGATCGGTGCCAGGCCCTCCAGCACCGCGCCGTGCTTCTGCTCGTTCCACTCCACCGAAAACTGGTCCGGCGCCGTGATCGTGAGCGTATGGTCCACCAGGGTGTCGGCCGTCAGGGGAGACAGCCACGTGGTCACCACCTGTTCCGGGAGCTCGCTTTTAGCGCGGTCGAGCAATCGGGTCCAAGCTTCGGATGCAGTCAGAGACATCAGCGTGCGATGGGGCCGGATGAGGGACAGGGGGGGGATGCTACGGCCGCCGTGTGGAAAAGTCAACGTGACACCGGTGTGTCCGAGTCGTCACATACCGGCGAGACTTGAACCATCTTCAAGACTGGTTTAGGTTTAGCGTTCTGTCCCTCACGAAAATCAAAAGCCGTTCCTGGAGTCTTAGATGGGCAAGCCGACCTACCGTCCGCGCAACAAGCGCCGTATTCGCACGCATGGATTTCGTGCGCGGATGGAAACCAAGTGGGGCCGCGAGGTGCTGAGCCGTCGCCGCAAGAAGGGCCGCAAGCGCCTGACCGTGAAGCTCCCGTCGAAGTACGCTGGCGCCTGAGTCGGAGCGATTCCCTCGGCGCGCGCGGTTGACGCGCGCCGACGATCTCCGGCGTGTGCGCCTGTCCGGCGCACGACTGCGCGTCCCTTCGCTCGATGTCCGTGCCCAGCCGAACACGCTCACCCATGCGCGGATCGGCATCGTGGTCCCCAAGTACGGAGCGACGGCGGTGCAACGCAACGTGATCAAACGACGTCTGCGCGAGTTGGCGCGCCGCGAGCTGCTCGCGGCGCTCCCGCCGTGCGACGTCGTGCTGTGGGCGACCCCCGCGACGTACCGCAGCGACTACGCGGCGTTGCGGGCGTCGGTCCTGCGCGCCCGCACGTTGCTGACCGCGCCATGATCCGCGCTGCCGCCCAGTGGACCTTCGTCCTGATCGTCCGCGGCTATCAGGTCCTGCTCGGGCCCCTGCTCCCGGCGGCATGTCGCTACGTTCCGAGTTGCTCCGTGTACGCCATCGACGCCCTCGAGAAGCACGGGCCGTGGCGTGGCGGGCTGCTGGCTGTGCGGCGCATCCTGCGCTGCCATCCCTTCCGACCGGGTGGCTACGACCCGGTTCCTGACTGAGAATCCCGCCTGCCATGGATCGGCGTTTCTTCACTGCGTTAATGCTCACCGGGGCCGTCGTCCTGTTGACGCCCATGCTGTTTCCCAGCGTGCCGGTCCCTGTCCAGCCCGGGGTCGACAGTGCCGCCGTGGCCGCGTCGCCGGCGGCGAGCATGCCTCGCGCGCTCCCGGACGGGCCGACCGCGAGCATGGCGCCGGGGGGCGCCGTCATCGGCGCGGCGGACGGTGACACGCTGCGCGCCGCGGCGCCGGTGATCGCCGAGGACACGATCACCACGCCGACGTCGATCCTGCGCTTCTCGAACGTCGGCGGCGCGCTGGTCGGGGCGTCGTTCCTCGGGTATCGCTCGCTGGACGACTCGACGAGTCGCGTGGAACTCGCCCGTACGGGCGAGTTCCTGCTGCGCTTCCGCATTCAGGCCGGCGGCGACGCGCTCGCGGTCGACCACACGGTGCTGGAGCGTGCCCCGACCGCCCCGCCGAACGGCGTGGCGTACCGCGGCGTGGTTCGCGGGGTCCCGGTCACGGTCGCGTGGTCGTTCGCGCCGGACAGCTACACGGTGAAGATCGCCGGCGAGGTCCAGTCGATCGGCTACGTCGGGCGCGTGACGGTGTCGGCCGAAGGGCTGGCGCCGGGGAGCTACCTGCTCGTCGATCTGCCGCCGGGGTTCCAGACCACCGAGTCGGATTCCCTGACGGACTATCAGCACCTGGCCTACGCCTACAAGCCGGCCACGGCCGGGGCCGACCTGATCCGCTTCAACTCCATGGATCCCGGCGAGCGCAAGGTGGTGCGCGGCCCGCTCACCTGGGCCGTCGCCAAGAGCAAGTATTTCCTGGTCGGCGTGCTCAGCACGGGCACCGGCGAGGGGTTCGCCGAACTGCAGGCGACGGGCCAGCCGAAGAACGGCAAGCTCACCACCAACGGGGCGGCGACGGTCGTCGTGCCGCTGGTGAACGGCAGCGCCACGCTCGAGACCTACGTGGGCCCGCAGGAGTGGCGGCGCCTGGTCGCCATGGGCCGCGAGTTCGAGAGCGCCAATCCGTACGGCGGCTTCATGCAGGGCGTGATCCAGCCCTTTGCGACCATCGTGATGCGGATCCTGCTGTGGATGAAGGACACGCTGCAGCTGCCGTATGGCTGGACGCTGATCGCCTTCGGGTTCCTGATCCGCATCGTGCTCTGGCCGCTGAACCAGACGGCGATGCGCTCGAGTCTCAAGATGCAGATGGTGCAGCCCGAGATGGCGGCCATCCAGAAGAAGTACAAGGGCGATCCGGAAAAGCTCCGCACGGAGATGATGAAGCTCTACGCGGAGCACGGCATGAGTCCGTTCAGCGCCCTCAGCGGGTGCCTGCCGATGCTCATCCCGATGCCCGTGCTCTTCGCGTTGTTCTTCGTGTTCCAGAACACGATCGAGTTCCGCGGGGTCGAGTTCCTGTGGCTGGCCGACATCTCGCAGAAGGATCCGTTCTACATCCTGCCCGTGCTGATGGCGGTGTCGATGTACCTGCTGAGCTGGATCGGGATGCGCAATGCGCCGCCGAACCCGCAGGCGAAGATCATGCTGTACGTGCTCCCGCTGATGATGTTGTTCTTCCTGTTCAACTTCGCGGCCGGGCTCAACCTGTACTACGCGGCGCAGAACATCGCGGCGCTGCCGCAGCAGTGGTTGATCGCGAATGAGCGCGCCAAGCTCGCCAAGGCCAAGGTCAAGCCGGCCTGACGCGGCGGCGGCCGTCGCCGCCGACGTCATTGCCGCGATCGCGACCGCGCCCGGCCGGGCCGCGGTCGCGATCGTGCGTTGGGGCGGGCCGGGGGCAGCGGAGGTCGCCGCGCGCTGTGTTGCGCCGTGGCCTGTGCCGCCACGCGTGGCGACGCGAGCGACCGTGCGCAGTGCTGACGGCACGGTGGTGGACGATGGCCTCGTAACCTGGTTCCCGGCGCCGCGTTCCTTCACCGGCGAGGACACCGTCGAGTTCAGCGGGCACGGCGGGAGCGTGGCGCCAGCGCAGGTGCTGGCTCGCGTTATCGGCGCCGGCGCACGCCTGGCGGCGCCTGGCGAGTTCACACGGCGTGCGGTGCTCGGCGGGAAGATGGACCTGGTGCAGGCCGAGGCCTTGGGTGCGTTGATCGATGCGCCGACGCGCGCGGTGCACGCCGCGGCGCGCGTGCAGATGAGCGGGGCGCTGACGACACGGCTCGCTGCGGTGCGGGATGCGGTGCTCGATGCCGAAGCGCTGTTGGCCTACGACATCGATTTTCCGAGTGAAGACGACGGGCCGGTGGCACGTGAGCGGGTCACCGCCGCGGTGGATGTCGCGTTGGCGTCACTGCGCGACCTCTTGGCCACGCTACCGGCCTCGCGCGTGGCACGCGAGGGTGGGGTGGTCGTGTTGGCTGGCGCGCCAAACACGGGCAAGTCTTCGCTGTTCAACGCCCTGTTGGGTGAGGCGCGTGCGCTGGTCACGGCGATTGCGGGAACCACGCGCGACGCGATCGATGCGTTGGTGGACGCCGAGCCGTATCCGTGGCGTGTGGTGGACACGGCGGGGGTGCGCGAGACGGAGGATGTGCTCGAGCGTCTGGGCATCGAGGTCAGCACGCAGTGGCTGGCGCGGGCCGATGTGGTCTTGCTCTGCGGCGCGACGGACGAGGAGCGTGACGCGGTGGCAGAAGTCGTGAGCTCGCGGACGACTGCGACCTTGCTTGCGGTGCGCACGAAGTCAGACCTCGGTGCAGTGGTGTCTGAGGCGGCGTATGCGGTGAGCGCGGTGACCGGCCACGGGCTCGTTCAATTGCGTGAGGCGGTGACGGCGGCGCTGGCGGCGCGATATCCCGTGCCGCACGAGACGCCGCTGCTGCTCGCCGCTCGGCAGACGCGTGCGGTGCAGGAGGCATCCACAGAGCTGCAGGCCTTTCGTGATGCGTGGACCGCGGATGCGCTGCCCGTCACGGTGGTCGCGGTGCATCTGCGCGCCGCGGTGCACGGCTTGGAGACGCTGATCGGTGCGGTGGACGGTGACGAAGTGCTGGGGCGGGTCTTTGTGGGGTTTTGCGTGGGGAAGTAGCGGGGTGTGGCACGCTGCGGTATGTACGAGAGCGTTCTGTCACGTGATTGTTTGCCGCGGGAGCTGTTCGCCGAGCGGTAATCGCAGGTATCACACTACTCGCTATGTCAGCGTGTACCGCGGACAATACAGTGTCGCCTGCTGAGTCGGTGGACCCATCCTCAGTCGTTTCGTATCAACAGTGCCCGTACTGCGTCATTCCGATCTCGCAGCAGGAGATTGACCTGTGGGACCATATTCGGACGGAGCTGACAGGTGCTTTCGGAACGTGTGGTAGTGTTGCGAGCGCAATGACCTCGGGCCAAGCGTGGCTTGGTGGAGCGGCCTCGCAGGCGTGGTACGACGATGGCTACTGGTATCAGGGCGTGGTGAATCATCAGACCGGTGAGGTCGGCTTCGCGCGCGCGGACGAGCAGAACAACTCGTATCCTGTAGCGGAAATTGCCGACACGTTCATCCATGAAGTCATTCACCTCCTCCAATCCAACCTCTCGGAAACGCAGGTCCGCGAGGCAACCGCGTACTGCCTTTCACAGGTAAATCTCTCATGAACAAGTTCACGCTGTTTCTCACCGCTGGTCTGCTGGTGCACACGTCGGGCCAGGCGCAGGTCAACGTGCCGGCGACGGCAACACCAATCGTGCATGCCTTGGCGGCTGACGGTTACACGAGTGGCACTGTGATCGTCGCCGCGATGCCGAACTGTCAGCGCGATCTCAAGGATCCATCGTGTGAGGGGACCCAGTATCCACCGCAGCGCCGTGTTGACGCCGCGGCGATGGCGACCGCGATGGCCGAAGTACTCGGTATCTAGGCGAGCGCGGATCTCGAAGCAGCCAAGAATCGGCTGATCGTTATTCGACCGTATTCGGGCCCGGAGTCAGCCTGCCACGCCGACGGGAACTTTGTACGCACCCTGCTGGCCGGCGCGCCGATCGTCGAGGATGATGGACAGACGGTCCGTATTGGCGTGACGATGCAGCAACTCCCGACTCTTGAGGGCTGCCGAGGCATGGGTCGGCTGATCGAGTTCACCTTACGTCGCACGGGCGCGGATGGTGCGTTCGAGCTCGTTGAGAAGCGTTTGCTGCACACCGGCACCGGCGTACGGGCCCGCAGAAGCTGAGCGAATGACCTGGACAGCGGTCGCACAGCACGACCGCTGCGCAGGTCCTCGCTACGCCGTGTTCGTTAGCGGATACCCGTGCGGGAACGCCGCCTCATCGTGGGTGAGACCCTTGATGTCGTCGCTACGTCGCTGCGTCGCTACAGCAGGTGCAGAGATCTCATGACGTGCTGCTTGTCTGCGCAAGCGTCCTGTTTGGACGGCTGCGCGACCAGTGGCGGTGATCCGGAGCAGCTAGCGCTGTGCAAGAGCAACTGCCAGTGTCAGACGGGGATTGCGGAAGACTTTTTGGCTGCGGCGGTGGTTGCAGTCCTTCAGGCGAATGATTCACCGCCTCGGCGCCCGGTTACTCGCTCTCACGCCCTACCGCGCCGCTGCCCAGCTCGTCGCCACCGAAATCGCGCGCCTTGACCTGGATGCAGCGGACGTCACAGCGCGGCCGCTCGTGTCGTCGCCGTTGCTCGTCTTGCGCTGTTCGACGAGGGGTTCTGGCGCGTCCAACTCTTCGATCATCAGCTCACTGCGCTAGGGCGCGTTGGCAGCAAGGGACGGGGGCTAGGGGAGCTATCGCCGTTCGTCGGGTTCGGCAATCTGCGCGTCGGACACGTGGGCGATTCGCTGTGGACCTACGATGAAGGCTTGCGGCGATTCACGCTGTTCACGCCCGTGCTGCGAGTGGCACGCACCATTCCACTCCCTGAACCCGACAGTCGGATCGCCGCGAAGATGGTACGCTGCTGCGCGAGCTCCAGCCATTCCGCACCGACAGCACTGTTGTGATGCGAGTGGAAGGCAGCGGCTATGTGTTCGTGCCGTTCCGCATGAACTTCAAGCGTGCGATCGCACCCAGTGGAGGCCGGATCGCCCACGTGTCATTCACGCCTGGCGCGACTGGGCGCGGGACCCTGCGGGTACGTCATGAGTCGGTCGCGGGGCAGACGCCGGCGGTGTCGATGTACCTGCTGAGCTGGATCGGCATGCGCAACGCGCCGCTGAACCCGTAGGCGAAGATCATGTTGTACGTGCTGCCGCTGCTGAGGTTGTTCTTCCTGTTCAACTTTGCGGTGGGGCTCAATCTGTACTACGCGGCGCAGAACATCGCCGTTCTGCCGCAGCAGTGGCTGATCGCGAATGAGCGCGCCAAGCTCGCCAAGGCCAAGCCGGCCTAGTGCGGGGGCGGCGCTCGCCGCCGACGCAGGTGTTGGCGTGTGTGATCGCCGCCGGCGCGCGGCTTGCCGCACTGGGCGAGTTCACGCGCCGCACGGTGCGGCATGGCAAGCTCGACCTGGTGCAGGCCGAGGCCTTGGGCGCGTTAATCGATGCGCCCGCCCGTGCGGTGCATGCGGTCGCACGGGCGCAGGTGAGTGGGGCGCTGTCGACGCGACTCGCTGCCGTGCGCGATGCCGTGCACGATGCGGAAGCGCCGTTGGCCTACGACATCGACTTTCCGAGCGAAGACGACGGGCCGGTGGCGCGTGAGTGGGTCACGGCCTCAGTAGACGTCGCGTTGGCGTCGCTGCGCGATCTATATGGCCACGCGGCCGGCCGCGCGCGTCGCACGCGAGGGCGGCGTGGTCGTGCTGGCTGGCATGCCGAATACCGGCAAGTCCTCGCTGTTCAACGCCCTGTTGGGTGAGTCGCGCGCGCTGGTCACCGACATCGCGGGCACCACGCGCGATGCGATCGATGCATTGGTGGACGCCGAGCCGTATCCGTGGCGTGTGGTGGATACGGCGGGACTGCGTGAGACGGACGATACGCTGGAGCGCCCGGGGATCGAGGTCAGCGTGCAGTGCCTGGCGCGTGCCGACGTGGTGTTGCTCTGTGGTGCGACGGCAGCGGAGCGTGCGGCGGTCGTCGGCAACGCGTGTTCGCAGGGTTCTGCGTGGGGAAGTAGGGTGGGGTGCGGAGAATGGCGGACCGAGAAGTCAGCGCGTGTTGGCCTGTTGGGACAGCGGTAGCCTATAGCCTTGACGCAACCGGTTCGAGCGGGTACCGTCTCTCTACGCCCACCGCAGTTTCACGGTGCGCTTTTCATGAGAAGCGTGTGATATGTCGTCCAACCATCTTGGGGTCTTTCGTCCGAGCGTACGGCGGTGACTAGAATCGCCGCCGCCGTCAGTCTCCTCCTTGTTGCGTCTGCGTCAGCAGGCTCCGCGAATTGTGAAGACGGCGAATGCGACTTTGGTGCATATCAGGCATTCTGCCTGTCCGCACAGTCAGCTTGTCTGGGCGGATGCGCCACGAGCGGTGGCGATCCAGAGCAGCTTGCGCTCTGCAATAGCAATTGCCAGTGCCAGACTGCGGACTGCGGCGCACTCTTCGGCTGTGGCGGTGGTTGTGTGCCGTCTGGCGGATGATCCGCCGCGTAGCGATCCCCCTCCTCCTCCTGCTCGCCGCACGCACGGTCGCTGCGCAGGCGCT
>CAYSFN010000012.1:26740-38478 GCA_964430045.1 uncultured Gemmatimonadaceae bacterium | reverse complement strand
ACGGTGCGCCACCGGCCTGCGACGCGAAGAGCGAGTCGCTCGCGTCGGGACGTCGTCCGTGCTGTTCTGGGGGCCGCCGGGGAGCGGCAAGACCACGCTCGCGCGGCTGATCGCCGCGACGGCCAGCGCGGAGTTCGTGCTCTTCTCCGCCGTGACGGATGGTGTGCCGCGCCTGCGCGAGGTCGTCGCCGCGGCGCGGGAACGGCGGCAGATGGGGGTGGCGACGCTGCTCTTCGTCGACGAGATCCACCGGTTCAACCGCGCGCAGCAGGACGCCCTGCTCCCCCACGTCGAGACCGGACTGCTCACGCTCATCGGCGCGACCACGGAGAACCCCTCCTTCGAGGTGAATCCGGCGCTGCTCTCGCGCCTGCGCGTCTTCGTGCTGCACCCGCTCGACGCCGACGCGATCGCCGCCGTGCTGCGCGAGGCGTTGCACGACCGGGAGCGTGGGCTGGGGGCGCTGGACCTGCGCATCGACGCCGACGCGCTCGCGGCCATTGCGGTGCACGCCAGCGGGGACGCGCGTCGTGCGCTGACGGCGCTCGAGGCCGCCGCCGATGACGCCGGGCCCCGCGGCCACATCACGGCGAGCCGGGTCCGCGATGCGATGCAACTGCGCGTGCTGCGCTACGACAAGGACCGCGAGGAGCACTACAACACCATCAGTGCGCTCCACAAGGCGATGCGCGGCAGCGACCCCCAGGGGGCGCTGTATTGGCTGGCCCGCATGCTCGCCGCGGGCGAAGACCCCGCGTACGTCGCCCGGCGGATGGTCCGCTTTGCCACGGAGGACGTGGGGCTGGCGGACCCGCAGGCGCTGCACATCACGCTGGCGGCCCGCGACACCTACCAGTACCTCGGCTCACCGGAAGGCGAACTGGCGCTGGCCGAGGCCGTCGTGTACCTCGCCACCGCCCCCAAGTCGAACCGGGTGTACCTGGCGTGGAAGGCGGCCCTGCGCCTGGCCCACGACCATCCGGACCTCGAGGTCCCCCTCCACCTGCGCAACGCGCCGACCCGGTTGATGCAGGCGCTGGACTACGGCAAGGGGTACCAGTACGCGCACGACGCCCCCGACGCATATGCGCCGCAGCAGTATCTGCCGGAGGCCATCGGCGACGCCGTCCTCTACGCGCCGGGAAGCTTCGGGTTCGAGAAGGAGATCGCCAAGCGGCTGGCCTGGTGGGAGGAGCGGCGGGAACGCGGCTCCGGGAACGGGGTCCCATGAGCACCACCTCCCTTTGCAACCGAACCACATGCTGAAGCTCCCGATGCGCGTCGTCGTTGCGCTGCTCGTCGTTCTGACCCTCGGCGCGTGCTCGGCGGTCGGCCGCCGGATGTTCACGCCACCCACCGTCTTCGTCGAGGACGTGCGGCTGGTCGGCGTCGGACTGACCGGCGGAACGATCGACGTGTCGGTGTTCGTGTTCAACCCGAACAACTTCTCCCTGGACTCGAAGCGCGTGAACTACACGGTGATGGTGGACACCATCCCGCTGGGGTCCGGGTCCATCACCGACCGCCTGGTGGTGGGGGCCAAGGACTCGAGCCTGTTCAGGATTCCGGTGACCTTCGGCATCCCGCAGATTCTTGCGGCCGGGTCCAAGTTCCTGCAGGGCGGCACCATCCCGTACCGCTTCGTCGGCGACATCACCGTCAGCTCGCCGTTCGGCGACATCACGCGGAAGTTCGATCAGCGCGGCAACTTCAACACGGCCGACATCCGCTAGGCGTGCCCCGCTGAGCCGGGCCGGGCGATACTTTACGGTGGAGCGCCCGCGCGCTTGCCCGGCGACGCGGCGGTCGTTCCCCGTTGGCGTGCCGTCACTGCGCCGCCCCGGTGACCCCGCCGGTTCGCATCCCCTCCCGCGTCCGCCCCGTGCCTGCTGATCTGATCTCCCTCCAGCCGCCGCAAGAGCGTGCCATTCTGATCGGGACCCCGTTCAAGGGGTCCCGCGAACGCCACCTCGCCGGCGAGCATCTCGCGGAGCTTGCGCGCCTGGCCGACACGGCGGGGGCGCTGGTCGTCGCCTCGATGACCCAGCAGCTCGAACGCCCCGACGCGGCGACCTACCTGGGGTCGGGCAAGGTGGAGGAGCTGGCGCAGTTGGTCGAGGAGCGCGAGGGCACGCTGGTGATCTTCGACGACGAGCTGACCCCGGCGCAGGGCAAGAACCTCGAGCAGGCGCTCGGGCGGCGCGTCGTCGACCGCGCCGAGCTGATCCTCGACATCTTCGCCACGCGCGCGCGCTCGGCGGAGGCGCGGTTGCAGGTCGAGCTGGCGCAGTTGGAGTACTCGCTGCCGCGGCTGGTGCGCATGTGGACGCACCTGGAGAAGTTCCGCGGCGGCATCGGCGTGCGCGGACCCGGTGAAACGCAGTTGGAGAGCGACCGCCGACTGGTCGGCCAGCGGATCCGGCTGCTCAAGGACCGGTTGGCCGACGTCGTGCGCGCCCGGGCGGTGCAGCGGCAGGGGCGCACGGGGCTGTTCCGCGTCGCGCTGGTGGGGTACACCAACGCCGGGAAGTCCTCCACGCTCCGGGCGCTGGCGGGCGATGACCAGATCGTCGTCGAGGACCGTCTCTTCGCCACGCTGGATCCGCTGACGCGCGAGGTCCACCTCGACGAGCGGCACACGGCGCTGGTGACCGACACTGTGGGGTTCATCCGCAAGCTGCCGCATCACCTCGTGGCGTCCTTCCGCGCCACGCTCGAGGAAGTCCGGGAGGCCGACGTCCTCGTGCACCTCATCGACGCCAGCCACCCCGGCTGGGAGGAGCAGCGCGTGGTGGTCGACGACGTGCTCCACGAGCTGGGGGTGCACGACCGCCCCGTGGTGCACGCGTTCAACAAGATGGACCGGCTGGAGGCGGAGGCGGCGGCCGCGCTGCGCGAACGCATCGACAACCTGCTGCCTGGGTCGACCTTCGTCAGCGCCGTGGCGCCCGACGGGCTGGCCCCGCTCAAGGCGGCGCTGCTGCAGGCCGCGCTCCGGAGCCGCCCGTTGACAGCCCTGCGGATCGCCCCGAGTGACGGCAGAACGCTGGCGGAGGCCTACCGGTACGGCGACATCGTTGCACGGCACGACGAGGACGACGGCGCAGTGCTGCTCACCCTGCGGGCGGACGCGGCGACCCTGGGGCGGCTCAAGGCGCACGGCGCAGCCCAGGTCGAGCTCTCCCCGGCGGACTGAAACGCCACGCGCCGAGGACAGCGGGGGGCATCCCCCGGTGCTCGGCGCGGCATCACTGCTAAGTGGGATGGGCGTGAAGGGACTCGAACCCCTGACCTCTGCTGTGTGAAAGCAGCGCTCTAACCAGCTGAGCTACACGCCCGGTACAGACTGGTAACATACCAAGTTCACACGGCAAGTGGAAGTTCCCCCCGCTCCCTTCGCACGGGCGGGCGGTGTACAATTACGGGAGGGCCGGTGCGCATCGTGCTCGGCCCGGCACTCGTCGATTTTCGGGAGACGTCTTCGTGGTCCGTACCGTTGTTCCGTCCCGGGCGCGCTGCGTCCTCACCATCACGCTGTTCCTCGGGCTGGCGGCGCCCCTGCGCGCCCAGGCACCCAACCCGCTCAAGCACACGCCGAAGCCCACCACCGGCGAAGTGACGGCGGCCGACCTCATGACGCGGCTGTACATTTTCGCCGACGACTCCATGCTCGGGCGCGACGCCGGCACCATCGGCAACGTGCGCGGGACGGAGTACATTGTCCGCGAGCTGACCCGCCTGGGCCTCACGCCGATGGGCGAGCACGGCAGCTACTACCAGGACGTCCCGTTGCGCACGACGTCCTACGTGGCGGATTCCGCGTCGCTGCGCATTGGCGACACGCCTCTGCAGCCGCGCAGCGACTTCCAGCCGATCCCGCCCGTGCTCGGGTTTCCGTTCGCGGCGCGCGTGGCCGTGACGGATGCGCCGGTGGTGTTCGGCGGTCGGCTGGGGTCGTCGGACGCGATCAGGCCGGCGGACGCCGCGGGCAAGCTGGTGGTGATGCTCCCGCCGATGCTGCCTTCGGGCGAACCGGCGTACCAGGTCTGGGCGGCGGCCGACCAGATCGCCGGGTACCGGACCGCGGCCGGGCTCCTGGTCGTCTCGCTCGACGTGACGCCGTCGCATATCTTCACGTTCTTTTCGCAGCGCCAGTTGGGCCTGCCGCCGCGCGAGGCGGCAGGCACCGGCGTCCCCCTGATCTCGATCAGTGGCGCCGTCGCCCGCCAGATCCTCGGGGCCGCACCGGACAGCGTTGCCGTGGGGACGCCGGCGGCCCAGCGCGTCTCGATGCAGTTCGCCCCGATCGAGCAGGCGACGGACGCGCCGACGCGCAACGTGCTGGCGATGGTGGAGGGCAGCGATGCGACCTTGCAGCGCGAGATCGTGGTGTTGTCGGCCCATTCGGATCACGTGGGCTTCACGCGCAACGCGGTCGACCATGATTCGGTTCGCTTCGCGAACGCGCTGGCCCGCCCCCAGGGCGCGGAGTCGCAGCCCCGGCACCTGACGGCGGAGGAGCAGCGGCGCGTGAACGCGCAGGTGGATTCGGTGCGCCGCCTGCGGCCCTCGCGGCCGGATTCGATCTTCAATGGCGCGGACGACGATGGGTCCGGCGCCATGGCGCTGCTGGAGCTCGCCGAGTACTTCCAGGCGCTGCCGGAGAAGCCGAAGCGGTCCATCGTCTTCGCCTGGGTCGTCGCGGAGGAGAAGGGACTGTTCGGGTCCGAATGGTTCACCGAGCACCCGACGGTGCCGCGTGACCGGATGGTCGCGAACGTGAACATCGACATGATCGGACGCGGCGCTGCGGCGGACATCGCGGGCGGTGGGCCCGACTACCTGCAACTGCTCGGGTCGCGGCGGCTGTCCACGGAGTACGGCGACTGGGTCGAGGCCGTGAACGCGCGGCCGGAACACCGCTTCCGCTTGGACTATCAGTTCGACGCCGAGGGGCATCCGCAGCAGTACTACTGCCGTTCGGATCACTACAATTTCGCGCGCTGGTCGATTCCCACGGTGTTCTTCTCCTCGGGGTCGCACGTGGATTACCACATGGTGACCGACGAGCCGCAGTACATCGACTACGCGCACTACGAGCGGGTGGCCCGCTTCGTCGCCGCCTTCGCGACCGAGGTGGCGAACAAGTCGGCGCGGCCCGTGGTCGACAAGGCGCGCCCTGATCCCTACGGTGCCTGCAAGCAGTGAGTGGAGGCACCGTGCGCGGTCGCCGGTCGGTCGCACCGGCGCTGCGCACGCCACGTGGTCCAGCGGGCCCTTAGCTCAGCGGTCAGAGCGGCGGACTCATAATCCGACAGGCGCAGGTTCGAATCCTGCAGGGCCCATTCCGTCAATCGCGTTCGAACGCGGCGAGCACTTCGTCGCGACGCACCGGCTGCGCGCCGAGCTTGCCGACCTCGACCCCGGCGGCGTAGTTCGCGATGATCGCCGCCTCCGCGGCGGACGCACCTGCCGCGAGCATGGCCGCGAGGTACGCGGTGACCGTGTCGCCCGCCCCCACGACGTCGTAGACCTCGCGTGCCGTGGTGGGCACCCGCAGCGTCGTCCCGTCCCGCGAGAGCAGGGTCATCCCGCGCTCGCCCAGTGTCAGCAGCAGGTGTTCGCACGCGAGGGTGCGCAGCACCTGGGCCAGCGCGTCGGCGTGCTCGAGGTCGATGGCCGCTCCCAGGGCGCTCTCGAGCTCGCGGCGATTGGGCTTGAAGACCGTCGCGCCGCCGTACGCGAAGAAGTGGCGGAACTTGGGGTCCACGACCACGGGGATCGCGCGGACGCGGGCACGCGCGATCACCGCGTCGATCAGCGCCGGGTGCAGGACGCCCTTGTTGTAGTCCTCCAGCACCACGGCGTCCGCTGCATCAACGGCCCGCAGCGCGGCACGCGCAAGCGACCCGGCGTCCCCGCCGTCGAGGTCGCGGTCGTCCTCTTCATCGAACCGCAGCAACTGCTGCGCGCGGGCGAGGACCCGTGTCTTGGTCGTGGTCGGGCGCCCGACGGTGACCAGCCCGTCGTCCAGCGCCCCGATGCCCCGCAACGCGGCGCGCAGGTGCGCGCCGGCGCGGTCGTCGCCGATGGCCGCGACGAGGTCCGCCGTGGCGCCCAGCGCGGCCACGTTCTGCGCGACGTTCGCGGCACCGCCGAGGGCATCGCGTCGCTCACGGACGCGGACCACCGGCACCGGTGCCTCGGGCGAGATCCGCTCGACGTCGCCGCGCAAATACACGTCAAGCATCGCGTCACCGATGATGGCGACGCGCACCCGGCGCGCTGCGTCGAGCAGCTGCAGCAGTCGGTCGCGGGACAGGAGGGCGTGGGGCACAGAGGGAGGGTATTCGCCGGGACGGTGGCGGGCTAGGGGGGGATCGCCCCCCGCAGTAGCTTCCACGCGATGCGCCCGCCCGCCGCCCCGATCTCGCCGGTCCTGACGTTGCTGATCGCGCTGGTGGCCATGTCCACCTCGGGGCCGGTGATCCGCCTGGCCGCGACGGCACCGCTGGCGGTTGCGACCTGGCGACTCGTGATGACCCTCGGGGTCGTCGTCGTCGCGCTGGCCATGACTGGAGGATGGCGTCAGGTGGCCCGGTTGTCCGGGCGCGACCTGGCCCTCGGGGTGCTCGCCGGTGTGTTCCTCGCCCTGCACTTCTGGACGTGGATGGCATCGCTGGAGCTGACGACGGTGGCCGCGAGCACGGTGCTCGTCTCGCTGCAGCCCGTCTTCGTGGCGGCGGGCAGTGCGCTGCTCCTCCGCGAGCACCCGGTCCGCGGTCAGTGGGTCGGCATCGGGATCGCCGTCGTGGGCGCGGTGATCATCGGTCTGGGGGCGGGCCATGAACCGGGGGCCTCGCACGCGCTGCGGGGGGACCTGCTGGCGCTGGCGGGCGCGGTCGCGGGTGCGGCGTACGTGCTGTCCGGGCGCCGGCTTCGTCGCACGCTCGATCTCTGGCCCTGTGTGGGCCTCATGTACAGTGTAAGTTTGCTGGTGCTCCTGCTCTTCGTGCAGTGGCAGGACGTGGCCTTGTGGCCGCAGCCCGCGCGCGCATGGTGGGCCTTTGTCGCGCTCGCGATCGGACCGATGTTGCTGGGACACACCCTGCTGAGCTACGCCCTCCGCTACCTGCCGGCGCATGTCGTCAATCTCACGTCCATCGGGGAGCCCGTCGGCGCGGGGATCCTCGCATGGCTGCTGCTCAGCGAGGTGCCGGGCGTCCCGACCCTGGTCGGTGGAGCCGTGGCCGTCGCCGGACTCGCGGTCGCAACCCATGCCACGACGCGCGCGGCGCGGGGGGCGCGTTCGACCACGCGCGTGCCGGTGATCCATGGTGGGGCCTCGTGACCCCGGGCAGGCGAGGGCCGCGGCCGTGACGCCCATGCTGCCGACCGAAGTCCAGGTCACGCGCGGCCCCGTGGTCGAGTCGCGCCATCGCATGCACGCGGTGGTCACCGACCAGGACGGCGGCGTGCGCGCGGCGGTCGGTGATCCACGGCTCGTCACCTATTGGCGCTCCTGTGCGAAACCGTTCCAGGTGCTGCCGCTGATCAGCCTGGGCGCGGTCGCCCGGTTCGGCTGGGGCGATGCGGCGGTGTCGCTCGCCTGCGCCTCGCATGGAGGCGAGCCGGAGCACGTGGCGCTCGCCTCGTGGATGCTCACCTCGCTCGGCCTGCGGGAGGAGGACCTGGCCTGCGGCCCGTCGGCCCCGCTGTCGGCTCGCGGCCGGGAGTGCTGGCGCGCCAGCGGCACGCCGCTCTCCCGCCTGCACAACAACTGTTCGGGGAAGCACGCCGCGATGCTGGCGCTGGCGGTGCACCAGGGCTGGCCCATTGCGGGGTATCATGAGCCGCAGCATCCGGTGCAGCGCATGGCGCTCGCCCAGGTCGCCGAGTGGAGTGGCTGCGATGCGGATGCGATCCCGATCGGCGTCGATGGGTGCGGCGTGAGCGTCTTCGGCCTGCCGCTGGTCGCGATGGCCGGTGCCTATGCCCGTCTTGGCGTGGCGGCGCGCGAGCCGGGCTCGCCCGCGGGCCGCGTCGTGGGCGCGATCCGGGCGCACCCCCACCTGCTGGCGGGAACGGATCGCTTCGACACGGTGCTGTTGCACGAGACCGACGGCCGACTCCTCGCGAAGGTCGGCGCCGACGGGGTGCATTGCATCGCGGCGCCCGACGCCGGGCTCGGCGTCGCCGTCAAGATCGCGGACGGCAGCGTGCGTGCGCAGCACGTCGCGGTGATTGCGGTGTTGCAGGCCGTCGGACTCCTGCCCGAGGTGCTCCCGCCGGCGTTGCAGCGCTTCGCCGAGGAACCCGTGGTGAACACGCGGCTGGAGACCGTCGGCTGGATCCGCCCCGCGCACGACCGTGCGTGATCGCCCGTCGCCGCGCGGGGCGACGGGCGCCACCGCGACCGGCTACTGCTGACGACGATCCGGGCGATAGACGATCTGGACCAGGTGGGCGCCCGGCTTCACGCCGGCCGTGGGCAGGACCCACTCGTTCTTGGCCCGCGCGTTGAGGCAGGACACGACGACCCCGCCGGCGGGGGACGAGAACTCGTGCTCCTCCACGCGGACCAGGTCCCAGCCGGCGCCGCCCAGGTTCACGAGGATCGTGACGACGCCCGCCAGGTACGGGTCGTACCCGCGGCCGACGCTGTCGTAGCAATCCCGCGTCTTCTCGGCTTCGCGACGGACGATCGCCGCTAGCGAGTCGTCGGCGACCAGGTAGACCGGCCCCTTGCTCTTCGCCACTTCGTCGACCCTGGCCGCGGCCTTCACGACCGAGTCGATGAAGACCCGCTGGGCCTTGGCGTACTCGGTGACGTAGCCCAGTTCCTCGTCCGTTGGCTCGGGGGCGGGAGCATCCCCACCCCCGCAGGCGATCGCGCCGCCTGCGACGAGCGTGGCGACGGCGGCGAGGCGAAGGAACGCAGGAAGCGGGCGTGGGTTGAGCATCGGTCACTGGTACGGGAAATCGCGCAGCGCAGAGCGCATTGTTGGGCAACCTGATAAATATAAGAGGTTCGGACCACGGTGTGCGCGACCGGCACTCGGACAGCGCGCCCCCCAGCCGCGTGCGTCCGGTGACCTCTGCCCTGTTTCGATGACGCATTCCGACGCTGCGCCGGTACCTTCACCCCTCGATGCTGCGACGGTCGCCCTCGTGCGCACCGCCGCCGCCATTGCAGGAGGCAGCGAGCAGGTGATGCGGGAGCAGATCGCGTTGGCGGCCACGGCCGTCCCGGCACTTTGGATCGAGGAGTTGATGCTGCAATCGTCGTTGTTCGCAGGGTTCCCGCGCGCGCTGAACGCGACCCGGGAGTGGCGCCGCCACGTGCCGCTCCCGGAGGGCGGTGCGTCGGGGGCGTCTGACGACACCCATCACCGGCACGCGTCGACCTGGGAGGTCCGTGGCGAGGCGACCTGTGCGGTGGTCTACGGCGACATGTACGACCGCCTCCGCCAGAACATCGCCGCCCTGCACCCCGCCCTCGATCACTGGATGATCGTCGATGGCTACGGCAAGATCCTCTCCCGGCCGGGCCTGGACCTCGGCCGTCGGGAGCTGTGCATCGTCGCGGCGTGCGTCGCGACGATGCAGGACCGTCAGTTGCACTCGCACCTCCACGGGGCCCGGCATGCGGCCGTGCCCGACGACGCGATCGACGAGACCATCGAGTCGCTCGCCGGTCAGGTCCCCGCCGCCGCGCTGGAGCGCGCGCGGCACCTCTGGGCACGGATCCGCCGTCCCAACCCCCCGGCAGCTTTGCCCGTTCCGAGCGTCTAGATGTTCATCGATCGTGTGGTCGTCAAGGTGGCCGCTGGCACCGGAGGCTCGGGGAACACCTCCTTCCGGCGCGAAAAGTTCGTGCCCCTGGGGGGGCCGGATGGCGGCGACGGTGGGAAGGGCGGGGATGTCTACGTGTGCGCGGACCCCAACCTCGCCACGCTGCTGGACTACACCTACCGCGACGCGTGGACGGCCGAGCGTGGGCAGCACGGCGAGGGGTCCAACCGCACCGGACGCTCGGGGAAGGACCTCACGCTGCCCGTCCCGCCCGGGACGATCGTGCGGGACCAGCTCACCGGAGCCCTCGTGGGCGAGGTCATGGAGCCCGGCGACGTGCTGCGCGTGGCCAAGGGCGGCCGGGGCGGCAAGGGGAACGCGTTCTTCGTCACCGCCACGCATCAGTCGCCGCGCGAGTGGCAGCCCGGCGAGGAGGGCGAGGAGCGCGCCCTCGAGCTCGAACTGAAGCTCATTGCCGACGTGGGGCTGGTCGGCGAGCCGAATGCCGGCAAGAGCACCCTCCTGTCCGTCATCTCGGCGGCGCGGCCGAAGATCGCCGACTACCCGTTCACGACGCTCGCGCCGAACCTCGGGGTCGTGCAGCTCACGGACCATCGCACGTTCGTGGTGGCCGACATTCCGGGCATCATCGAGGGCGCGCACGAGGGGAAGGGACTGGGCTTGCAGTTCCTCCGGCACATCGAACGCACGCGCATGCTGACGTTCCTGGTCCCCATCGACGCGGAGGAGATGGACTGGCAGGGCACGTACGACCGCCTCCGTGCGGAGATCCGCGCGTACTCGACGCCCCTGGCCGAGAAGCCGCACTGCGTCGTGTTCAGCAAGCTGGACCTGCTGGGCGAGGAGTACGTGCCGGACCTCCGCACCGACGGCGCGTTCGGCGTGTTCGCGATCTCGGCCGCCGGTCGGCTGGGGCTGCCGACGCTGCTCGATGCATGGTGGCGCGAGCTGCAGCGGCAACGGGCTGAGCGGGAGCGGGCGGCGCGGGAGTCGGAGTACCCGCTGCCGTGACCGCCGCGATCCGGGTCCTGACGGCACTGGAACCGGACTGGCCGCAGGCGCTGCGCGATGTTTCGCCGACGGTCGCGTCGCTTTGCACCATCGGCGACACCGCGCTGTGCGCGGGGCCGCTGGTCGCGGTCGTCGGCACCCGCCAGCCCTCGGACTACGGGCGGCGCGTCACGGAGCAACTGGTGCGCGCCCTCGTGGATGCGAACGTTGGCGTCGTCAGCGGCCTGGCCCGCGGCATCGACGGGATCGCGCATGCGACCGCGCTGGCCGCGGGCGGGCGCACCATCGCCGTGCTCGGGACGGGGGTGGATGTCCCCTATCCCGCCGCGCACAGGGCGCTCCACGCGCGCATCGCGGCCGACGGCCTCCTCGTGAGCGAAGTCCGCCCGGGCACCCGCGCGTTCCCGGGCTGCTTTCCACGCCGGAACAGGATCATTGCGGGGCTCGCGGCCGTCACGCTGGTGGTCGAGGCCGGCACCCGGTCGGGCGCACAGAACACGGCCGCTGCGGCGATCGCCTGCGATCGCGTCGTCGCGGCCGTGCCGGGGCCCATCGATGCGCCGCAGAGCGCGGGCACCAACCTGCTCATCCGGGACGGGGCGCAGATCGTGACCTGCGTTGGGGACCTGGTCGCGTTGCTCGGCCTCGGGCCACCGGCCGCGGAGCGCGTGGAGCAGCAATTGTCCGGCGACGCGCGCGTGCTCTGGGCCGCGCTCGAGTTCGGGACGCCCCGGCTCGACGAGCTGCCGGACCTGGTCGCGCTCCCGCTGCCGCGCGTGCTGGCGGGGATCACCGCGCTCGAGCTCGCGGGGCACGTCACGGTGGGCATCGACGACCGCGTCCGGCGCGCCGTGCCGGTGCTGCACTGAGCGACCCGGACGTGTGCCCTCGCCCTGCACCGATCGCTTACC
>CAYSFN010000012.1:5085-26730 GCA_964430045.1 uncultured Gemmatimonadaceae bacterium | reverse complement strand
ACAGGTGCATCGCTCGTGCTCGAATGGTAAGCGACCGCGTCCGGCGCACCGTGCCTGTGCTGCACTGAGCGCACGGGGCGGCGCGCCCTCGCACCGCACCGATCGCTTACCATTCGAGCACGAGCGATGCACCTGTACCTTCACGTGCCCTTCTGCGCCCGGCGCTGCGTGTACTGCGATTTCGCGATCGCCGTCCGTCGCCGCGTGCCCGTCGAGGACTTCGTCGAGGGGGTCCGGCGCGAGCTCGCGCTCCGGGCAATCCGGCACGACGCGATCGAGACGCTGTACCTGGGCGGCGGCACCCCGTCGCGCTTGGGCGCCTCGGGCGTCGCGCGGCTCATGGACGCCGTCCGCGAGCGCACGGCGCTCACCGCCACGGCCGAAGTGACCCTGGAGGCCAACCCCGAGGACGTCACGGCCGAGTCCGTGCAGGCGTGGGCGGACGCCGGGGTCAATCGCCTCTCGCTCGGCGTGCAGTCGTTCGATGACGCAGTGCTGGCCTGGATGCACCGGACCCATCGGACGGCCGACGTGTACCGCGCCGTCGACGTGGCGCGGGCTCGGGGCATCACCGCGCTGTCGCTGGACCTGATCTTCGCGATGCCGGAGGAGGTGCCGCGCGACTGGGCGCGCGACCTCGATGCCATGATCGCGCTGGCGCCACCCCACGTCTCGGTCTACGGATTGACCGTGGAGCCCGCCACACCCTTGGGGCGTTGGGCCGCGCGGGGCGAGGTCGCCGAGTCACCCGAGGACCGCTGGGCCGTCGAGTTCGCGCTGGCCCACGAGCGGCTCTCGGCCTCGGGCTATGAGCACTACGAAGTCTCCAACTACGCGCAGCCGGGAGGGCGCGCGCGCCACAACAGCGCCTACTGGGCCGAACGCGCCTACCTCGGCGTGGGGCCGGCGGCGCACGGGTTCGACGGCGCGCGGCGGCGGGCGAACCTTGCCGCCTATGTGGACTGGCTCGAGGCGCTGCGGGCCGGTCGCGACCCGGTGGGGACCCTCGAAGTGCTCTCCGAGGACGACCGGATCGCGGAGCGCGTCTACCTCGGGCTGCGCACCCGGGACGGGCTCCCGATCACCGAAGAGGAGCGCGTTGTCGTGCAGCCATGGGTGACGGCCGGGTGGGCCACGATCGTCGGCGGGCACGACGCGTCCGCCCGCGTGGTACTGACGTCCGAGGGCTGGATGCGGCTGGATGCGCTGGCGGCGTCCTTGACGAGCGTCCGAAGTTGTTGATATTCCGATAGTTATGGGCATTCCTGATCTCACCGATCGCGAGCGGCAGGTGCTGGACGCGGTCATTCGGACCTTTGTCGAAACGGCGGAACCGGCCGGGTCGCGGACCTTGTCGCGCCGTTTCGGCCTGGGGGTCTCGCCGGCGACGATCCGCAACACGATGAGTGACCTGGAGGAGAAGGGCTTCCTCTTCCACCCGCACACCTCAGCAGGGCGGATTCCCACGGACAAGGCGTATCGCGCCTACGTGGATGGGCTGATGCGCGTGCAGCCCATTGCGACGAGCGACCAGGCGCGCCTCGAAGAGGACCTGCGCAGCACCGGTGGGACCATCGAAGCCATCCTGCGGCGCGCCGCGCAGTCGCTGGGCGTGCTGACGCAGGAGCTCGGCGTTGCGCTCGGTCCGACGCTGGAGCAAACGCGTCTGCAGCGCCTCGACCTGCTGCGGGTGGCCAGCGACAAGCTGGTCCTGGTGCTGACCCTGGTGGGCGGTGCGGTGCGCACCGTCTTCGTGGAGGTGCGTGGGGAGTTGGCGGACACCGCACTCGCCGAGGTCGCCTTCGTGCTGAACGAGCGCCTGGCCGGGCTCACGCTGGCACGGATCGAGGAGACGCTGCCTGCCCGGCTCCGGGACGCCGGGCGCTCCGCGCAGGTCGGCGAGGTCCTGGACATCTTCGTGCAGGCGCGCGGCCAGCTCTTCGACGCCGCGCTGGGGTCCTCCAACAACGGGGTCGTGCTCGGCCAGGCGTCGGTGCTCGCCGAACAGCCCGAGTTCGCGCAGGGGGAGGACCTGCGCCGCCTGATGGAGCTCACGGAGACCTCGCAGCGCCTGGCGGCGACGTTGCGCGAGCGCACGGAGCGCCCGGGCATCACGATCACCATCGGCGGCGAACACGGCGATCCGCTGCTCGGCAAGCTCACGGTGGTGACTGCCGAGTACCGGGCGGGCGCCTTGTCCGGCGTCATCGGCGTGATCGGGCCGACGCGGATGCCATACGACAAGGTCGTCTCCGTGGTCACGCACACCTCGCGACTGGTCTCTGCACTGCTCGCCTGATCATGCAACAAACAGATTCCATGGATTATTACGGCACACTCGGTGTCGCGCGCGGCGCGACGGACGACGAGATCAAGCAGGCGTACCGCCGGCTTGCCATGAAGTGGCATCCGGATCGCAACAATGGGTCCAAGGACGCCGAGTCGAAGTTCAAGGAGGTCACGGAAGCCTACGACGTGCTCCGTGATCCGCAGAAGCGCGCGGCCTACGATCGCTACGGCGTCGAGGGACTCCGCGGGGCGGCCGCCGGTGGGCCCGGGGGCGCGCACTTCGACCTGTCCGACGCGCTGAACGTGTTCATGCGCGACTTCGGGTTCGGCGACCTGTTCGGTGAGATGCGGCGCAGCGGGGCGGGGCCGCGCCCCGGGGCCGACGTGAAGATCGTCATCCCGCTGACGCTGGACGAAGTCGCCACGGGGACGCGCAAGACGGTGGTGGCCAAGCTGCTCGACCCCTGCGCCCCGTGTGGCGGCTCCGGCGCGGAGCCGGGGACGTCGCCGCACACCTGCACCACCTGCGGCGGGGCGGGTGAGGTGCGGCGCGCGACGCGCTCCTTCCTCGGGCAGATGATCTCCGTCGCCCCGTGTCCGACCTGCAGCGGGGAGGGCGTCGTGATCGGTGCCCCGTGCCGGAGTTGTCGTGGCGAAGGGCGGAGCCGGGCGGAGCGCGAACTGTCGATCGACATCCCGGCAGGGGTCGCGACCGGCCAGTACATGACGTTGCGCGGGGCGGGGAACGCCGGCTCCCGCGGCGGGGGGCGCGGCGACGTGCTCGTGGTGTTCGAGGTCAGCGAGGATGCGCGCTTCGAACGCGACGGTGAGGACCTGTACTGCGAGGTCCTGGTGACCTACGCGCAACTGGTCCTGGGCGCCGAGGTGATGGTGCCCGGCCTGGCGGGCGAGATCGCGCTCTCGGTGCCCGCCGGGACGCAGAGCGGGCACGTGTTCCACCTGCGCGGCCGTGGCCTGCCGCGCGTGAATGCGAGCGGGACCGGCGACCTGCACGTGCGCGTGCAGGTGTGGACGCCCAGCGAGGTCACGCGCGAGGAGCGCGTGCTCATCGAGCAGCTCGGCACCCTGCAGACCGTCCCGTCGGAGAGCCCGGACCGCGAGAAGGGATTCTGGGCGCGCATGAAAGAGGCCTTCGGCGCGTGACCTGCACCCGGCTCACCGTCACCCCCTCACCCACGACCACGCGCGAGGCGGTGAGCGCGGCGCTGTTCGTCGCCGGGGCGCAGGGGATCCTCGAAGATGGCGAGCGGTTGATCAGCGTGTTCGCGGACCGCGCCTCGGCGGACGACGCCGAGCGCGAGGTCCGGACGGTCGATCCCGACGGACACATTGCCCGCGAGGAGTTCGAGCCCGGGGACTACGATGCCGAGTGGCGCGCAGGGGTGGAGCCGCGGTGGGTGGGACGCATGCGGATCACGCCCCCGTGGCGCGCGGCGGAGGGTGACCCGGCGGCGACCATCGTGATCGAACCGGGAACGGGGTTCGGCACGGGCGAGCATGAGACCACGCGCTGCGCCCTGGTGCTGCTGCAGGACGTGGTGCGAGCGGGCCACCGGGTGGCCGACCTCGGCTGCGGCAGCGCGGTGCTCGCGATCGCGGCGGCGCGGCTCGGTGCCGCGCGGGTCGTGGCGATCGAGCTCGACGGCGAGGCGATCCCGAACGCCGAGGAGAACGTGCGCCTCAACGCGGCGGGCGACCGGGTGACGGTGATCGAAGGCGATGCCGGGACCCTGCTGCCGCTCATCGCCCCGGTCGACGTCGTGGTGGCGAACATCATCTCGTCCGTGCTGGTGCAGTTGCTGCCGGCCGTGCGCCCCGCGCTTGCCGCGGAGGCCCGCGTGATCGTGAGTGGCGTGCTGACCGCCGAACGGGACGCGTTCCTCGAGTGGTTGGCGGTCGCGGGCTGGCGCGTCGAACGCGAGACGGCCGAAGGCGAATGGTGGGCGGCGGTGCTGACAGTGGAGCCCTCGGCGTGACGAGCGCGCAGGCCGCGCCGCGGTTCGTCATCAACGAGCGCTTCGAGCGGGGCGCGGTCGTCACGCTCGGGGAGGACGCCGCGCGGCACATGCGCGTGCTGCGGCTGGGCGTCGGGGGGCGCGTCCTGCTGCTCGACGGCGCTGGCCACCGGGCGGTGGCGACGCTCGTCGCGCTCGCGAAGCGCAACGCGACCGTCGAAGTCGAGTCCATGGAGTCGATCCCGGCGCTGCCCGCGGTGCACCTCGTCGTGCCGATCGCCGACCGGGACCGGATGCTGCAGCTTGCCGAAAAGGCGTCCGAGTTCGCGGCGACCAGTTGGCGACCGGTGCTGTGGCGGCGCTCGCGCTCGGTCTCTCCACGGGGTGAGGGCAGCGGGTTCCAGCGCCGGGTGCAGGCGCGGATGGTCGCGGCGCTCGAACAATCGGGAGGCGCCTGGCTGCCGACCATCTTCCCCGACGCCTCGCTCGACCGGGCGATCGAGGCGTTGCACGCCCCGCAGCGCTTGCTCCTGGTGCCTGACGGGGAGCCGATCGCACCACTGCTGCCCGGGCTGCAGGCCCCCGTCGCCTTCGCCGTGGGGCCCGAAGGGGGCTTCGAGGCCGCCGAGCGCGAGGAGCTTGCCGGGGCGGGATTCCGCCCGGTCTCACTCGGCCCGACGGTCCTCCGCTTCGAGACAGCGGGCATCGCCGCGCTCGCACTCGCCCGCGCCGCGTTGGCGGCCCCATTGCACGCATCATGACCGACACCCTCTTCGCCAAAATCGTCCGCGGCGAGATCCCCGCCGACGTCGTCGCCGAGACCGACCACGCGCTCGCGTTCCGCGACATCGCGCCGCAGGCGCCGGTGCACGTCCTCATCATCCCCAAGCGCACCGTCGCCACCCTCGACGACGTGGACGAGGCGGCGCTGCTGGGGGAGCTGCTCCTGCTGGCCCGCGACGTGGCGCGCCGCGAGGGGATCGCGGCGTCGGGCTATCGCGTCGTCCTCAACACGCGCGACGACGGCGGGCAGACGGTGCCGCACCTGCACCTGCATCTGCTGGGCGGTCGTGCGATGCACTGGCCGCCCGGGTAGCGCGCCCAGCGCAGGTGGTCGCGCGCGCCACGCGATCCGACGCGGACTGACACGGCGCTGTCCCTCCGGGAGGACGCCCCGCCCGTTCCCGCGCCCGGCGTCGGCGTGGAACGCTTCGTGCGCTACCGGCGGTCGTGCGCGGCCGACGGGCCGCCGAACGCGGAGAATCCCGAATGCAGCACTGGCGGCGGTCGATCGTGTGTGTCCTGCTCGTGGGCCTGACGGCGTGCGATGATCTGCTCGGTCCGTGGGGGACCGAGGGGACGTATCGTGCCGACGAGGTGAACGGGCGCGTGGTCCCTGCGGTGGTGTTCCAGCGGATCGGGTCGTCGGCGTTCGCCGTCAGTGTCGTCGGCGGCGAGCTGCGCCTGCGCGGGGACGGCACGTTCCGGCTGGACCTCGAGTACAGCGAGGTGGAGCCGACGGCGGAGATCCGCTATGGCGTCGCGCTCGCCGGGCGGTGGACACGCGACGACGACGCCGTGCTCCTCCAGTACACCGATCCGGACACGGGCCGGTGGCGCACGCTGGCGGCGACGCGCCGCCGCGGCACCGTCGAGGTGACCCTGCCGGCGGCCGGCGTCGGCGTGAGCATGCGGGTGCTCTTCGCCCGCTGATTCCGTGGCGCCGGGCCCCGTGGCGCGATAGGTTTCGCTGGTTGGTCCCCATTGCTGAATCCCCCCTGGTGTCGATGAATCCGCACGCCCTCTCGGTGCTGGAGTTCGCGCGCGCGGTCGCGGTCGTGGCTGCGCGTGCCACGTCAGAGCCGGGCGCGTCGTACATCCGCGCCTTGCGTCCCCACACGGACCGGCCGCTGCTCGACCGCGAGCACAGCCGGGTCGCGGCGGTGCGGGCGTTGCGTGCCAGTGACGGCGGGTGGGGACCGGAGCCGGTGCCGACCATCGACCGCGGGTTCAGTCTGCTGCGCATCGGTGGCGCGTCGTGGGGGGCCGCCGACGCTCGTGCCGTCGCGGTGCTGCTGGCCAGTGCGGTGCGCACCCTGGCGACCACGCGCGATCCCCGGCGCCCCTCCGTCGCGACCGCGGTGCTCGCGCCGATCCTGGACGGCATCACGCCGATGCCGGAGCTCGCACGCGCCATTGCCCGCGTGATCGGCGACGACGGCGAGGTGCGGGACGATGCGTCGCCGCAGTTGCGGGCCTTGCGCCGTGAGTGGCGCGGCGCGGAACGCGACCTGGTGCGCGCGCTCGAGCGGCAGATGGCCCAGCTCGACCCGCATGCGCAGGTGGCGGATGCCTCCGTCACGGTGCGCAATGGCCGGTACGTGATCCCGGTGCGCCGCGGCGCCCACGTGGCGCTGGGGGGCATCGTGCACGACAGCTCCGCCACGGGGGCCACCGTGTTCGTGGAGCCGCCCGCCGCGATCGCGGCCGCGAACCGCATCCGGGAGCTGGAGGGCGCGATCGTGGCGGAGATCGACCGGCTGTTGCTCGAGCTGACCGACCTCGCGCGTCCGCACGCGGCGGCCCTCGTCGCGACGCACGAGGCGCTGACCATCCTCGACGCACTCGCCGCACGGGCGCGGTACGCAGAGGAGTTCGGCTGCGGCGCGATCCGCTTCGCGGCGGCCGGCGAGGCCCTGCAGGTGGTGAGCGGGCGGCACCCGCTCCTGCTTGCGCAGGGCGTGGACGTCGTGGCCTTCGACCTGGTGCTCGAGGGCCCCGAGCGCACGATGCTCGTCAGCGGGCCCAACACCGGCGGCAAGACGGTGCTGCTCAAGGCCATCGGGCTCTTCCAGGTGATGGCGCAGAGCGGGATCCCGGTGCCGGTCGGCGACGGCACGGTGCTGCCGCTGATCGACGACGTCTTCGCCGACGTCGGGGACGAGCAATCGCTGCAAGCCTCCCTCTCCACGTTCTCGGCGCATCTCAAGAACCTGCGGGAGATCCTGCACGCGGCAACGCCCGCCTCGCTGGTCCTGATCGACGAACTGGGCTCGGGGACGGATCCGGCGGAGGGCGCGGCCCTCGGAGCGTCGATCCTCGAGGAACTCACGCATCGCGGCACCCGCACCCTGGCGACCACGCACCTCGGGGCCCTCAAGGACCTCGCGCTGGAGGTGACGGGCGTGGTGAACGCCTCGCTGCAGTTCGACGAGGTGGCGCTGGCGCCCACGTACCGGCTGCTCAAGGGGCTGCCCGGGCGGTCGTACGGGCTCTCCATTGCGCGCCGTCTCGCGCTCCCGGAGTCGGTCATTGCGCGTGCCATGGCGCGCGTGCCCGAACAAGAGCGTCTGGTCACGCGCCTGCTGTCGGACCTCGAGGCACGCGAGCGGGTGTTGTCCGAACGGGAGGCCCTGCTCGCACAGGACGACGCGCACCTGGGAGAGCGCGGCCGCCGCATCGCCGACCGGGAGCAGGCGGTCAAGGCGCGCGAACGCACGCTCGAGCGCGAGTCGCGGCAGGAGGCGCGGCGGCATCTCCTCCGCGCGCGGGCCGACGTCGAACGCATCGTGGCCGAGGTGCGGGCCGCGGCAGCCTCTGGCGCGGACGAGCGGGTGCGTGCCGCGCGCCGCGCGCTCGAACAGGAGGCGGGCGCACACGCGGACGCCCTGGCGCATCTGGCGACGCCGTCGTGGGACGAGTCGTCGGCGGCGCCAGGCGCCGAGGTCGTCGGCGAGGGCGACGTGGTGTCCGTGGCGACGCTGGGCGACAAGGTTGGCCGGGTGCTCAGCCTGCGCGGCGATGCGGCCGTCGTGTCGGTCGGCGCGCTGAAGCTCACGGTCCCGCTGCGCGCCCTGCGCCGGTCGACCGAGCGCGCGCTGCAGCCCCAGGTGCGGGTGGCGCTGCGCGCGGACGCGCCCGACCCGATCGTGCGGACGGAAGTGGACCTGCGCGGGCAACGGCCCACGGAGGTGGACGACGCGGTGTACCTCGCCATCGATGCGGCGGTCCAGGCGGACCTGAAATCCCTGCGCCTCATCCACGGCAAGGGCACCGGGGCGCTGCGCGACCGGGTCGCGGAACTCCTCACGAAGGACGTGCGCGTGGCGACGTTCCGGCTGGGGCTGTGGAACGAGGGCGGCGCGGGCGTGACCATCGTGGAGTTCGCGTGATCGCCGACGAGGTCGTGGAGCAGGTGCAGGATGCGGCGGATATCGTTGCGATCGTGGGGGAGCATGTCACCCTGAAGCGCGTGGGCGGGTCGTGGCGCGGCCCCTGTCCGTTCCACCACGGCAAGGGGGACAACTTCTCGGTCCTGCCGGGCAAGGGCTACCGCTGCTTCGTCTGCGGCGAGACGGGCTCCGTGTTCTCCTTCGTCCAGAAGCATCTGGGCATGGAGTTCGTCGAGGCGGTGAAGTTCGTGGGCGCCAAGTCGGGCATCGCCGTCGAGGAGGTGCAGCGCCGCACCGAGGGCCCCGACCCGCGCGCGCCGCTCTGGGAGGTGCTCGGCGCGGCGGCCGCGTACTTCGAACGCCTGCTGTGGGAGGAGGACGACGGTGCGCCGGCGCGCGCCTACCTGGCGCAACGCGGCATCACTCGTGAGATCGCCGAGCGCTTCGGCCTCGGCTACGCCCCGCGCCCGATCGGGGCCATGCGACGGTACCTCGAGGTGCTGGGCTTCGACGTCGCACGGCAGCTCGCCGCCGGCTTGATGCTCGTGCGCGAGCAGGAGACGGAGCCGCGCCCGCGATTCCGCAGCCGCCTGATGTTTCCCATCCACGACCCGCGTGGGAACACGGTCGGGTTCGGCGGCCGCACGATCGACGGCGGAGAGCCCAAGTACCTCAACTCCGGAGAGTCGGAGGTCTTCCACAAGGGGCAGTTGCTCTACAACCTGCACGCGGCGCGGCACGCGATGCGCAAGGCGGACCGGGCCCTGGTCGTCGAGGGGTACTTCGACGTGGTGCGCACGGTCGCCGCCGGCGTGGAGGAGGTCGTCGCACCGCTCGGCACGGCGCTCACCGTGCCGCAGGCCGCCCTGCTGAAACGGTGCACCTCCAACGTGTTCCTGCTGTACGACAGCGATCCCGCCGGCCTCAAGGCGACCTTTCGCTCGGGCGACGTGCTGGTGCACGAAGGGGCCGCCGTGCGCGTGGTCACGCTGCCCGACGGCGATGATCCGGACACCTTCGTCGCGAAGGAGGGGGCGGAGGGGCTCGAACGCGCGTTGCGGGCCTCCGTCGACGTCTTCGACCGCAAGCTGCAGCTGCTGCAGCGCGGCGGATGGTTCGCCGACCTGCACAAGGCACGGCGCGCGCTCGACCGCCTGCTCCCGACGATCCGTGCGACCAGCGATGCGCTCACGCGCGAGCTGTACCTGACGCGGGCGGCGACCGTTTCGGGCGTTGATCGCGACACACTCGCCCGCGAGGCCGCGTCGCTGCCCGACCCGCTGCAGCCGGCCGACCGTGCGCATCCGCGCGCGGTGGAGGCGCCGCTGCGGCCCGCGTCGGCTCCCGGGCGCGGACGCTCCACGCCGCCGCGTCTCGGTGGCGAGGCCGAGCGCACCCTCGTGCGGGTGATGCTGCTCTTCCGCAGTCGCATCGAACCGGTGACGGAGGCGCTGGGGCGCATCGAGGAGGAGGCGACCGCCGCGCGGGGGGCCGCCGCCGGGCAGGGGGAGGGGCAGGGGGATGATCCCCCCGCCGGACTGCGTGACCCCCGACTCATCGCGATCCATCAGGCGTTGCTCGCACTCGGAGCGGACGTGGACCTGGGAACCCTGGCGGAGGCCGTGCCGCCCGACGCGATCCCCGTGCTGGAGGCCCTGGTCGCGAGCCCCGAGGGCATTCTCGATGTCGCGGCGACGGTCGAGGACTCGCTGGACCGCCTGCGGCTGCGCTGGCGGCAGGAGCGGATCGCGGAGCTCAAGGTGGCGCTCCGCGAGCAGGACCCGTCGGCGTACAGCACCTTGACCGCTGAATTGATGCGCCTCAAGCGTGAGATGATCGCCCTCACGGCCGGGCGCACCTGATTAGAATCAGAGTACCCCCGATGCGCCGCGCGCGGCGCCGATCCGCACCTCCTGCCCTGACGTGACCGTGACGCCTGACATCACCGCGCTCCTCGCCCTGCAGGCACAAGACGAAGTGCTCGACGCCCTCGCGGCGCGTCTCGAGGCGATCGAGCCGCGCGAGGCCGAGCTGGAGAAGCGCCTGCGCATTGCCGGTGATGGGGTGGAACGGGCGGCGCAGGCCGTCGCCACCGAGGAGCAGCGGCAGGCCTTCCTGCGCGAGAAGATCGCGGAGCACAAGGAATTGCTCGAGAAGAGTCAGGCCCAGTTCGACCAGGTGAAGACGATGCGCGCCGCCACGGCCGCCGCCTCGCAGGTGGAGCAGATCCGCCGCGTCCTGCTCGAGGAGGAGAATGACTTGGTCGGCGTCGGCCGCCGCCTCGCCGAGCTGCGTGCCATCGCCGAGTCGGCGCGGACGGGGCTGGACGCGGTCGCCGCCGAGCAACGCGAAGCCCGTGAGGCGATCGTGGCGGAGCGTGCGGCGATCGCCGCCGAGGTCGCGACCGCCGAGGGCGAGCGGGCGTCACGTGTTGCGCCGGTGTCGCGACCGGTGCTGCTGAAGTACGAGCGCATCCGTGCCAAGAAGCGCCGCCAAGCCGTGTACGAGCTGGCCGCCGGCGCGTGCTCGGCCTGCCATACGGCGTTGCCGGTGCAGCGCCGGTTCACCATGCAGGCCACCGGCGCCATCGAACTCTGCGAAGCCTGCGGCGTCCTGCTCTACGCGTCGGCCTGAGCCGACGCCGCAGCGTGCCCGCGGCGCGGAGGCCAGGACGATGACGGCGCTGCCGCGGCGACGTCCCGCCGCCCGCTGGGTGGCCATGCCAGCGCCCGACCCGGAACGCGTCGCGGCCCTGCGCGCCGCGCTCGCACTGCCCGGCCCGCTCTGCGAGCTGCTCGCCCGCCGCGGGTTCGACGACCCGGAGCGCGCGCGGCGCTTCCTGCGGCCCTCGTTGGATGATCTCGCCGCGCCGGAGACCCTTCTGGGGATGTCCGAGGCGGTGGACCGCATCAGCGCCGCGCTCGATCGTGGCGAGACCATCCTCGTGCACGGCGACTACGACGTGGATGGCATGACGTCCACCGCCATCCTCACCCGGGTCCTCAGAGGGTTGGGAGGACGGGTCGTGCCGTTCGTCCCGTACCGGCTGACGGACGGCTACGACCTGGGACCAGCCGGTGTCGCGGCTGCGGTGGAGGCGGGGGCGTCGCTGGTGGTGACCTGCGATTGCGGGACGAGCGCGCACGCCGCGGTCGACGCGCTGCGCGCGGCGGGCATCGACTGCATCATCACCGACCATCACCTGCCCGGCGGTCCGCTGCCGGCGGCCGTCACGGTGCTGAACCCGCGTCGACCGGGCTGTCCGTCCGTCGACAAGGAGCTGGTGGCGGCCGGTGTGGTGTTCAAGCTGGCGCTTGCGCTCTGCGACGCCCGCGCGGTCTCGCGCAACCTGGCGCTGAACCTGCTGGACCTCGTCGCCATCGCGACCATCGCCGACGTCGCGCCGCTGCGCGGCGAGAACCGCAGCATCGTGCGCTTCGGGCTGCGGCTGCTGGCGCAGACCAAGGTCGCCGGTCTGCGCGCGCTGCTGCGCTCGGCCGCGCTGGACGGCAAGGAGCTGACGGCCGGGCGCATCGGCTACATCCTCGCACCCCGCTTGAACGCGGCGGGGCGCATTGGTCGCGCGCAGCGGGGCGTGGAGCTGCTCCTCACGGACGACGACGGCATCGCGAACGGGATCGCGCGCGAGCTGGAGGAGCTGAATCGCGGGCGCCAGGAGCTGGATCGACAGACGCTCGACGCCGCGCGGCGCCAGCTCGACGCGACCGACCTCGATCAGCGCTTCGGCCTTGTGCTGAGCGGGGACGGGTGGCACCCGGGCGTGATCGGGATCGTCGCCTCGCGCCTGGTCGAGGAGACGGGCCGGCCGACGATGATGATCGCCGTGGAAGACGGCGTGGGCAGGGGGTCCGGCAGGTCCATCGGCGCCTTCGACCTCCACGGGGCGCTGACGGAGTGCCGGGACCTGTTTCTGCGGTTCGGCGGACACCGCGCGGCCGCCGGCATCACGATCGCGGCAGAGCGGATCCCGGCGTTCACCGAACGCTTTGCCGACGTCGCGGCCGCGCGCCTCAGTGCGGACGACCTCGTGCCCGAGCTGCGGCTCGACCTCGAACTCCCGCTCGCCGCGGTGTCCGAGGACCTGCTGGCCGTGCTGCGGCACTGCGAGCCGTTCGGCATGGGCAACCCCGCGCCGGTCTTCGCCCTGCGGGGGGTCTGTGCCTCGGCGCCGCCGCGCCGCATCGGTGAGCAGGGCCTGAAGCTGACCTTGACCGGCGCGGAGGGGTCGCTCGAGGCGATCTCCTGGGACCTCGCGCCGCGCCTGCGCGATGTGTCCTGGCGCGAGCCCTTCGACGTCGCCTGCCGCCTGGAGCGCGACGAGTGGAAGGGCACGGCGCGGATCCAGGCCCGCATCGCCGACCTGCGCCAGTAGCGATGCGCATCGTCGCGGGGCTCTGGCGGGGGCGACGCCTGGCGGTACCACCAGGCGAGGTGCGACCGACCGCCGACCGCGTCCGCGAGGCCTGGATGAGCATCCTGCAGCCGCGCCTGCCCGGCGCGCGCGTGGTGGACCTCTGCGCGGGGTCGGGCGCGCTGGGCCTGGAGACGCTCTCGCGCGGTGCCGCGCACGTGACCTTCGTGGAGCGGGATCCGCGCGTCCGCCGCGTGCTGCACCAGAACATCGCCGCGCTCGGGGCGGAGCCGCGATCCGCCGTGGTGGGGCAGGACGCCGTGCACTTCGTGGAGACCCTCGGCGACGCGCCCTTCGACCTCGCCCTGGCCGACCCCCCCTACGCGGCCGACACCGCCGCCGTGCTGGTGACGCGCTGGCTGGTGCACCCTTTCGCGACCGAACTCGCCGTCGAGCACCCGGCTGGCGTGGTGCTGCCGGGGGACGGCGACATGCGGCGCTACGGCACGTCGGCGATTACCTTCTACCGCAGGAACGACCCCCCGCAGGAACGACCCTGACCACTGATGCGGACTGCGATCTACGCTGGGAGCTTCGACCCACTCACCAATGGGCACGCGGACCTGATCCGCCGCTCGCTCGTGTACGCCGATCGCATCGTCGTCGGTGTGCTGAACAATCTCGCGAAGACCCCGCTCTTCACCGTCGAGGAACGGCAGCGGCTGATCGAGGAGGCCGTGCCCGACGCCCGTGTGGAGGTCCGGATGTTCCGCGGGCTGCTCGTCGAGTTCGCACGTGAGGTGAATGCGACACTCGTCATTCGCGGGCTGCGCGTGGTCGCGGATTTCGACTACGAGATGCAGATGGCGCTGATGAACCGGCATCTGGCACCCGAGCTGGAGACCGTGTTCATGGTGCCGTCGCTCGAGACGACCTACATCAGCTCGAGTCTGGTGAAGCAGGTCGCGCAGTTCGGCGGGGACGTCAGCGGGCTGGTCCCTCCGAACGTGAGTGCGGCGCTCCGGGCACGGTTCGCGACCGCATGACCTTCCTGGCCCAGCTCCTCGCGCGGGCGGCTGCGGCGCCCGCACGAGTGGCCTTTGCCGAGTCGGCGGATGCACGCGTGCGCGCGGCCGCCTGTCGGCTCGCGGCCGACGGGGTGCTGCGGCCGGTCCTCGTGCTCGACCCGTCGGCACCGGAATCCCATGCCGCGGTGTTCGCCACGGGCCTCGACGTCGTGGACCCCCGGTCCGATCCCCATGGCGACGCGATCGTCGCCCGGCTCCTCGCGCGTCGCGCGGGCCGTGGACTCACCGAGGACGGTGCCCGGCGGTTGGCGGGGGACCCGCTCGGCCTCGCGACCGGTCTCGTGGCCGTCGGTGCGGCGGATGGCTGCGTGGCGGGTGCGACGCGGACCACGGGCGACGTGGTGCGCACCGCACTGTGGCTGATCGGCCTGACGCCCGGCGTGCACACGGTCTCCAGTGCGTTCTACCTCGTCGTGCCGCCGTTCCGTGGCGCCGGGCACGAAGTGCTCACCTTCACGGATTGCGCCGTCGTCCCGTACCCGACCGCGCCGCAACTCGCGGACATCGCGATCGCGGCGGCGGCCGCACGCACGGCGATCGTGGGGGACCAGCCCCGGGTGGCGTTCCTGTCGTTCAGCACGGATGGGAGCGCCGGCGGCGCCTCGGTGGAGTCGATCCGCGAGGCCCTCGCGCTCGTGCGCGAACGGGCACCGCACCTTGCGGTCGTCGGCGAGGTGCAGGCCGACGCCGCGCTGCTGCCGGACGTCGCGGCCCGCAAGATGCCCGCGTCCCCGGTCGCGGGGACGGCCAATGTGCTGGTGTTTCCCAGTCTCGACGCCGGCAACATCGGCTACAAGCTCGTCCAGCGACTTGCGCACGCACCGGCGATCGGCCCTATCCTTCAGGGGTTCGCGCGTCCCTGCGCCGATCTCTCGCGCGGTGCCAGCGTGGATGATATCGTCCACGCAGCCGCGATCACCGCCCTGCAGGCCGTCCCCGGGGAGTCCCGATGAGTTTCCGCACTGTACGCCATCAAGAGGTCGTCATCGTCGAGGTCGATGGTCAACTGATCGTCAGCAACCGGCAGGAGCTCAAGCAGCTCATCGTCGACGAAGTCGAGTCGGGGACGCGCAAGGTGCTGATCGACTTCGCGCGGGCCGGCTACATCGACTCCTCCGGCCTGGGAGTCCTCGTCTCCCTGGCCAAGCGACTGCGCGAAGAGGGCGGGGAGCTGCGGCTCGCCAACCTGAACGACGACCTGCGGTCGCTGTTCGAGCTGACCAAGCTCGACACGCTGTTCCGCATCGGCGACACCCGCGAACGCGGTCTCGACCAATTCTGATGGACGGCGCGCTCGAGCGGTCGATCCCGAGCGACGTGCAGTACATCGAGGGGATCGTCGCCGACATCGTGGCCCGCTGCGCGGCCGTCGGGTTCCCCCCGCGGCTCGTCGCCCTCAATGTGCCCGTCGCCGTCACCGAGGCGATCGTCAACGCCATCCGCTACGGCAACGCGGACGACGCCGGCAAGATCGTCCGCGTCCGGGCGCAGATCGACCGCCAGACCCTCGTCGTCGAGGTCGCCGACGAAGGCGACGGCTTCGACCTGCACCTCGCGCTCCGCGACCCCACGACGCCGGATCGCATCGGGGCCGAGGACGGGCGCGGCCTGTTCCTCATGCACGCGTTCGTCGACCGCATCGAGCAGTTCCGGGACCGGGACGCCGGAGGCAATGTCGTGCGGCTCACCGTGCACCGCGCGTGAGCGCCCTCGACCCGCTCGCCGCGGCGCAGCGCGAAGCGCAGCTCGCCGCCGAGGAGCTCGCCGAGCGCTACGAGGAGATCAACCTGCTCTACCGGATCGGGGAGATTCTCGGGCGCACCGTCGTGCTCGAGGAATCCGCGTCGGCGATCCTCGAGGAGATCGCGTCCACCGTCGGGGCACGCTGCGGCGTGGTGATGGTCTTCGACGCCGACGCCGGGGTCCTCCGCGCCGTCGCGCGCCGCGGACTCCCCGAGGACGCGTTGCAGGCCCTCCCCGCCGCGGCCCCGCACAGCGTGCTGGCCCGCGCCTTCGCGACCCGGCAGGTGCGACTCGCGGAATCCGGCGCCCCGCGCGGCGACGGTGAGCACGTCCTGCGCGGCGACGTGGTCGCCGTTCCCATCCTGTGGTCGGCACCGGACGGCGGGGTCGCGCTCGGCGTCCTCGCCCTGGCCGATCCCGTCGGCCACGAGCCGTTCTCGGCGGGAGACCAGAAGCTCCTGGCCGCGATCGCCACACAGATCGGCGCCGCGATCGAGCACGCCAGGCAGATCCACGCGTCGCTGGAACAGCAGCGCCTGCTGCAGGAGATGCGCCTGGCCCACGATCTGCAGATGAAGCTGCTTCCGGCGGGGCGGGTCGTCGCCCCCGAGGCCGAGGCGGCGGCGCGCGTCATTCCGGCCGAGAGCGTGGGAGGGGACTTCTACCACCTCTTCCGGCTGCCTGGCGAGCGGACGGGCGTGATGATCGGCGACGTCTCCGGGCATGGGTATCAGGCGGCGCTGATCATGGCCTTGGCGATGAGTGCCGCGGCGATCCACGCGCAGCGGACCACGGACCCGGGCAAGGTGCTGCGGGCGCTCGTCGCGTCCCTGGACGACGAGCTGGTGTCGACCGAGATGTTCTTCACCGTGTGCTACGCCGTCATCGATCCCCGGCGTCAGCAGGTGCGCTTCGCCAACCTCGGGCATCCGCACGTCTTCATCATGCACGCCGATGGTGCCGCCGAACGGCTCGACGCACAGGCACCGCCACTCGGCCTCGGCGAGCGGAGCCGCATCGCGGTCACCACCGTGCCGTGGGTGCGGCGCTCCGACCTGTTCGTCGGATTCACCGACGGGCTCGTGGATGCGCGCGATCCCCGGCAGCACGGCTTCGGCGAGGCGCGTGTGCTCGAGGCCGTGCGCGCATTGCGGACGGCCCCGGTGGCCGACGTCGTGGAGGGCGTCTTCACGGCGCTGCGCGCGCACACCGGGCGCGACGCGCAGACGGACGACTGCACCGCCGTCGTGATCCGGTCGTGAGCGAGGCCGGTGGCCGGCTCCCGGCGGCCCGCAAGCGGCTGGGGCAGCACTTCCTCGCCGACCGGCGCGTGCTGGACCGCATCGTAGGCGCGCTCGCGCTGAGCGGCACCGAGACCGTGATCGAGATCGGTCCGGGGCGCGGCGCGCTGTCGGACCGGCTCGTGGGGCAGTGCGGCCGTCTGGTCGCCGTCGAGCTGGACCGCGACCTCGTGCCCTACCTGCGCGAGCGCTACGCGGACGCGTCGCACGTGCTCGTCGTCGAGGCCGACGTGCTGACGGTGTCCCTCGGTGCGCTCGCCAGGGGTCCCTACGTCCTGGTCGGGAACGTGCCGTACTACATCACGACGCCGATCCTGTTTCACGCGCTCCGGACGCCGCGCGCCGAACGCGCGGTGTTCCTCGTGCAGCGCGAGGTGGCCGAACGCGTGTGCGCCGTGCCGGGGAACAAGGTCTACGGCGCGCTCACCGTCAATGTCCACGTCCTGGCCAGCGCCGAGTTGATCTGCCACGTGCCGCCCGGGGCGTTCCGGCCGCCGCCGGCCGTCGACTCGGCCGTGCTCAGGCTGACCCCGCGCGCGTCGCCGTTGATCGGTCCCGACGAGGAGGACGGGTTCCGGCGCTTCGTGCAGGCGGTGTTCGCCCAGCGCCGCAAACAGCTCAAGTCGTTGCTGCGCGCCCTGTGGGCGACCGACTCCGCTGCGACCATCGCGCGCCTCGAGTCCCTGGGAATTCCGCCCACGGAGCGTCCCGAGCAGTTGCCGCCGGAGCGCTTCGTCGACCTCTACCGGGCGGGCGCCGCAGACCGGTAGCGCGCGGCGGTGCTCACGCGGACGGTGGTTCGTCCGAAACCAGCGCGAAGGTGAGCACCTCGAGCTCGGACGCCATGTTGACGTGTCGCACCGTGACGTCGGGCGGGACCTGCACGTGTGCGGGGGCGAAGTTGAGAATGGCGCGCAGCCCCGCCTTCACCAGTTTGTCCGCGATGGCCTGGGCGGCGGTTGCGGGCACCGTCATGATGCCGATGTGGGGGCGCAGGGCGCGCACGTCGCGGTCGAAGTGCGCGGTGTCGCGGACGCGGATGCCCTCGAGCTCCGCGCCGACGCGCCCCACCGCGTTGTCGAAGATCCCGACGACGTGGAAGCCGTGCTGCTGGAACCCGTGGTACTGGGCGAGCGCCGCCCCGATCTTGCCGGCCCCGACGATGATGACGCGCCAGTCGCGCCCGACGCCGAGGATCTGGCGCAGGCGTCCCACGAGGTCCGCGACGCTGTAGCCGAGGCCGCGCGTGCCGAAGGAGCCGAAGAGACTCAGATCCTTGCGGACCTGCGCCGAGGTGGTCGCACCGGACGACGCCAGTTCCTCGCTGGACACCGTCGTCTGTCCGCGAAGCGCGAGGTCTTCGAGATAGCGGAGGTACAGCGACAGGCGGCGGACGGACGATTCGGCGATTCGCTTCACAGTACGGAGTAGATGGCTTGTGAAATCATTCACAAGGTATGGGACGCGCTAGATTCCAGCAATGCCTTCGCGCCGTGACACGCCCCTCCACGAACTCGCCTATGCGGTGGTCGACGTCGAGACCACCGGCAGCGCCGCCGACGGACCGGACCGCGTCACCGAGGTCGCGGCGGTGACGGTGTGCGGGGGGCGCGTGATCGACACGTACGCCTCCCTGGTCCGTCCGGGGCGGTCCATCCCCGCGTTCATCGAGCGGCTCACCGGGATCACCGACGCGATGGTCGCCACCGCGCCGCCGTTCGCCGCGATCGCGGAGGAACTGAGCACCCGGCTCGACGGGCGGATCTTCGTCGCGCACAACGCGGCCTTCGACTGGGCGTTCGTGCGCGCGGAGCTTGCGCGGGCCATCGGCCGGGTGCCCGAGGTGCCGGTGCTCTGCACGGTGCGGCTGGCGCGCCGGTTGCTGTCGCACCTGCCGCGTCGAAACCTCGGCGCGGTCAGTGCACATTTCGGCGTGACCATCGACGGCCGCCACCGGGCCCTGGGAGACGCGCAGGCGACGGCGCAGGTCCTCGTGCATCTGCTCGACCAGCTCGGTCGGGACGGCGTGCACACCTGGGGCGAGCTCGAGACCTGGTTCCGCCGACCGGCGCGCACGCGGCGTGCGCTGCCGGGACCTGTCACCGATTTCCGCAGCGCGTGATGATTCCGACTCCTCTGCACCAGTCGCGCCGCGTCGGCGGACTGACCATCCACGCCCTCCAGGCCGGGGGGCAGCAACTCGACGGCGGCGCGATGTTCGGCGTGGTGCCCAAGCCGCTCTGGGAGCGGCGGATCCCGGCCGATGCGCGCAATCGCATCCAGCTCGGGATGCGCTGCCTGCTGATCGAACACGGCGATGGGCTTGTGCTGGTCGACACCGGCGTCGGGAACAAGGAGACCACCAGGTTCCACGACATCTACGGCATCGAGAACTCCGGGCCCGCTGACGGGACGATGCTCGAGGCCGCGCTGGCCGCCGCCGGTTTCGCGCCGTCGGATGTCTCGATCGTCATCAACACGCATCTGCACTTCGACCATGCGGGCGGCAACACGCGCCGCGACGCGGCCGGGACGATCGTGCCGACGTTCCCCAATGCGACCTACGTGGTCCAGCAGGGGGAGCTCGCGTACGCGACGCACACCAACGAACGCACCGGGGCGAGCTACTTCGAGCAGAACTGGGCGCCCCTGGTCGCCTCGGGGCAGCTTCGTCTCGTGGAGGGTGCTCTCGAGCTCGTGCCGGGCATCGTGCTGCGTCCGACCCCGGGGCACACGCCGCATCATCAGGCGGTGCTGGTGTCCGACGGCGGCGAGACGGCGGCCTTCGTGGCGGACCTGATCCCCACGGCCGCGCATCTGCCGCTGCCGTGGATCATGGGCTATGACGTGGAGCCGCTGGTGACGCTCGAGTCCAAGCGGGCCCTGCTGCACGAGGCCACGGCCGGGGACTGGCTGCTGATTTTCGAGCACGACGCCACGCAGGCCTGGGGGCGGGCGGGGCACGACGGCAAGGCGTACACCCTGGTGGACACGGCGTGACGGGATCCGGCGCCCATTGACTTCCGCCTCGGCGTTGGGCATCTTTCAGGGATAATTGAGCGAAGTGTCCGGGTGCAGGTTCCCGGGCCACCCTCCGGCCACGGGCAGGTTCGTGTGCCAGCGGCGTCCTGTTGTCATCGTTCCCCTCGCGGCTCCGGCCGGGCGGGCGGCGTGCGCGGTCGCTTGGAGCGATCGCGCTTTTTTGTTGGATCCCCCTTGGAGGAGTCGGCCCATTCAAGAGCAGAATCGGCGCATCCGCGTCAATCGACAGATCAGAATCTCCCCGCTGCGCGTGATCGCGGCGGACGGCGAACAGCTTGGCATCATGGAGCTGGAAGCGGCGCTGCAAGCCGCGGAGACCGCCGGACTCGATCTCGTCGAGGTCGCCCCGCTGGCCAGGCCCCCGGTGGTCCGCATCATGGACTTCGGGAAGTTCAAGTTCGAACAGGCCAAGATGGCGCGGCAGGCGCGGAAGAAGCAGCACGTGATCCAGCTCAAGGAAGTCAAGTTCCGCCCCGGGATCGACGAGCACGACTTCGAGACCAAGCTCCGCCATGCGCGGCGCTTCCTCGAAGAGGGGAACAAGGTGAAGGTGACGCTCATGTTCCGGGGACGGCAGATCACCCATCCGGAGCTGGGGCAACAGGTAGTGGCTCGCGTGGCCGAGTCCTTGACCGATCTGGCCAAGGTCGAGACCGCCGCGAAGCTCGAAGGCAAACAACTCACGATGATCCTCACGCCCAAGTAGGAGCGTGCCGCCATGCCAAAGAAAAAGCGACACAGTGGTGCGTCGAAGCGTTTCACCTTGACCGCGAAGGGCAAGGTGCGCCGACTGCGCGCTGGAAAGAGCCACATCCTCACCAAGATGTCGTCAAAGCGGAAGCGCAAGCTGCGCCGGGCGACGACCGTCGACACGCCGGGCGAAGCGCTGTTCATCAAGCGCCTGCTCGAGGCGTAAGGAGCCCAACACATGTCACGCGTCAAGTCGAATCCCGTCCGCCTGCGGCGGAAGAAGCAGATCCTCAAGGCCGCGCGCGGCGCCTTCGGCGGCCGCTCCAAGCTCTGGAAGGCCGCCAAGGAGACCGTCGAGCGCGGCTGGGTGTACGCCTACCGCGACCGCAAGAACAAGAAGCGCGAGTTCCGCCGCCTCTGGGTGACCCGCATCAACGCGGGCGCGCACCTCAGCGGCATGAACTACAGCAGCTTCATCAACGGCCTCGGCAAGGCCGGCATCGAGGTCAACCGCAAGGTCCTCGCCGATCTCGCCGTGAACGATCCCGCCGCGTTCGCGCAGCTGGTCGAGCAGGCCCGCGCCGCGCACGCGTCGTAAGCCACCGGTCCTCCGGTCGTTCAACGGGCGGCAGCGCGCGGCACTCGCCGTCGCTGCCGCCCGTGCCTTTTCCTCCCCTTGCTTCTGATGCTCTCCATCGCGGACTTCCTCGCGCGCGCTGACGCCCTCGAGCACGAGGCGGCCGCCGCCTTCGCCGCCGTGCACGACGCGGATTCCCTCGGCGAGACGCGCAATGCCTTCCTCGGACGCACGCATTCCGCGCGTGCGGCGCTCAAGGAGATGCTCGGCGCCATCGCCGGCCCGGACAAGCCGACCGCCGGGCGACGCTACAACGAGGTGCAGCAACGGCTCGACGCGCTGCTGGACGACGCACAGACCCGGGTGGCCGCGCGGGCCCGGCCGCGGCCCGCGCG
>CAYSFN010000012.1:0-5075 GCA_964430045.1 uncultured Gemmatimonadaceae bacterium | reverse complement strand
GGCCCGCCATCGACCCGTCCCTCCCCGCGCGACGCGTCTGGCGGGGCAGTGTGCACCCCGTCTCGCAGGTCATCGACGAGATCGCCGAGATCTTCCGCGAGCTGGGCTTCACCATCGCGCTCGGGCCCGAGGTCGAAGCGCCGTGGTACAACTTCACGGCGCTCAACTTCCCCGCCGACCATCCGGCGATGGATCTGCACGACACCCTGTACCTCGACGTACCGGACCTCCTGCTGCGCACCCACACCTCGCCGGTGCAGGTGCGGACGCTCCAGCAGTTCGCGCCGCCGGTGCGGGTGCTGGCGCCGGGCAACGTGTTCCGTCGCGACTTCTTCGACGCCACGCACGCGCCCGCCTTCATGCAACTGGAGGGCCTGGCCGTCGACGAGGGCATCTCGTTCGCGGATCTCAAGGCCACCCTCACGCATTTCGTGCGGCGCTTCTACGGCCCCGCGGTGCCGGTGCGGTTCGGCCCGTCGTTCTTCCCCTTCACCGAGCCGAGTGCACAGATGGACGTGCGCATCGACCTGCAGGACGGGAAGGGCGAGCGCTGGATGGAGATCCTCGGCTGCGGCCTGGTGCATCCGGCCGTCCTCGAGAGTGCCGGCCTCGACACCGAGCGGTACTCCGGCTGGGCCTTCGGGATGGGGCCGGCGCGCATCGCGATGTCGCGCCACGGCATTCCCGACATCCGCGCGTTCTACGATTCCGACGTCCGCTTCCTGGAGCAGTTCGCCTGATGCTCGCTTCGCATGAGTGGCTCCGCGGCTTCGTGCCGCACGACCGGTCCGCGCCCGCCCTGCACGACCTGCTGTCCACGCACGTCGCGACCGTCGACGGGATGATGGCGCTGCGGCAGGACCTCGCGCCCATCGTCGTCGCGCGGGTGGTCGAGGCGGCCCGGCATCCGGACAGTGATCATCTGTCGATCACGAAGGTCGACGCGGGAACCGGGACGCTGCTCGACGTGGTCTGCGGCGCGCCGAACGTGACGGCCGGTGTGCTGTACCCGTTCGCGCCGACCGGCACGACGATGCCGAACGGCCTGCGGATCGAGAAGCGGAAGATCCGCGGCCACACGTCGAATGGCATGCTGTGCTCCGCCCGCGAGCTGGGGCTGGGGGACGACCACGAGGGCCTCCTCGCCCTGGCACTCGACGTGCCGGTGGGGACGCCGCTGCTCGCGGCCATGCCCGTCGGCGACGTGCAGCTCGACGTCGACGTTCTGCCGAACCGGCCGGACCTGCTGTCGCACGTCGGCCTGGCGCGTGAGATCAGTGCGCTGACCGGCGTGGCGCTGGGGGTGCCGCCCGAGCTGGCCGACCTCGCGCCGCCGCACACGGCGGTCGTGGACGGACTCAGCGGCAGCGCCGACGGCTTGACGTTGCAGATCAGCGATGCCGCCGACGCGCCGCGCTTCGCGGTCGCGGTGCTGCGCGGGGTCACCGTCGGGCCCAGTCCGCAGTGGCTGGTCGATCGCCTCGCCTCGGTGGGCGCGCGCAGCATCAACAACGTCGTGGACGTGACCAACTACTTCCTCCACGCCTTCGGGCAGCCGATGCACGCCTACGATCGGACGCACCTGCGTGGGGACGCGCTGGTGGTGCGGCGTGGTGTCACCGGCGAAGCCCTCGTGACGCTCGACGGCGTGACCCGCACCGTGTCGCCCGACCTGCTGGTGATCGCCGACGCGGAGCGTGCGGTCGGCGTCGCCGGCGTGATCGGGGGGAAGGACACCGAGGTGACGGCCCGGACCACGGACGTGGTCCTCGAGGTCGCGTCGTTCGACCCCGCGCTCGTCCGCCGGACGCGCCGCGCACTGGGGGTGTCCACGGACGCGAGCCATCGCTTCGAGCGCGGCACGGACCCTGCCGCGCCCGCCGAGCTGGTCGCCCTGGCCGCGGCGCTCATCGCCCGGCTCGCCGGGGGGGAGATCCGCGCCGTGCCAACGCAGGTGGGGGTGGCGCTGCGCCCGCGTGCGGCCGTCGCGGTGCGGACCTCGCGCGTGGCGCGTCTGCTGGGCGCGGCCATCGACCGCGAGAGCATCCGCCGCGCGCTGACCCCGATCGGGTTCGCCTGTGTGGAGCAGGGCGCCGACGCGCTGCTCGTGACGCCGCCCTCGTGGCGCCACGACATTGCGCGCGACGTCGACGTGATCGAGGAGATCGCGCGGCTGCGCGGGTACGATGCGCTCCCGGACACCCTGGTGCCGTTCCGCCCGGGCACGGTGCCCGATCATCCCTTGCACCTCACGGGGCGCCGCCTCCGCGACTGGCTGGTCGGACGCGGGTTGATGGAGGTGCGCCCCCTGCCCTTCGTGGCGGGGGACGACGCGACCTACGTGCGGGTCGCCAACCCGCTGGCCGAGGACGAGCCGCACCTGCGGATGTCCCTGCTCGAGACGCTGGCCGCGCGCGCGGAGTACAACCTCGCGAGGCGGCAGGGCGACGTGCGCCTCTTCGAGATCGGCAGCGCCTTTGCGCGCGACGGCGCTGGTGTGGCCGAGGCCATGCAGGTCGGCTGCGTGGTGATGGGACGGCGGCGTCCCGGCCATTTCACGGAAGCGGAGCCGCCGGCCTTCGACGCATGGGATGCCAAGCAGTTGGCGCTGGACCTGGCGGCGCTCGCCTTCCCGGGCCGCCAGGTGGACTGCCGCGCCGCTGAGGCGCCGACGCTGTGGCACGTGGTGGTGGACGAGCACGTGGTCGGCTGGGTGCGGCGGATGGCGCTGGATGCGCCGGTCTGGGCGGCGCCGGCCTTTGGCGTCGAGCTCCGGCTCGGGCCGCTGCCGTACACGCCGGTCGCGGCACCGGGGCTGCACGCCCGGGACACCGCCATGGCGACGGGCCCGGCACGCACGCACGTGCGCTTCCGTGCGCTGCCCACCACCCCCGCGGCGGAGTTCGACCTGGCGTTCGTGGTGCCCGACGCGCTGGAGGCCGGTGCGGTGCAGGCGGTGCTCGCGCGCGCGGCCGGTGACCTGCTCGAGCGGATCGAACTCTTCGACGAGTTCCGGGGGACCGGCGTGCCGGAGGGCCACCGCTCGCTGGCGTGGCGATTGACCTTTCGCCACCCACAGCGCACACTGAATGAGAAGGAGCTGGCGGGTCGCCGTCAGAAACTCATTGCCACCGTGGATCAGGAGCTCGGTGTCGCAGCCCGTACCGCCTGACGTCGTTGCCTTCCAGGAGTTGGAGCTCCTCGTCCGTGCCCTGGGCGAGGAGCTGTCGCGCTTTCGCCGGCGGGCGCTCGCGGCCGAGGCGCAGGTGAAGCAGATGGAGTCGGCGCGGGAGACCGTGAGTGGGACCGCCGCGGACCCCGAGCGCGTGGCACTCCTGGAAGCCGACAATGCGCAGCTGCGGGAGCGACTCGTCGAGTCGTCCGAGCGGCTGAAGGGGCTGCGCGAGCGGCTGCGCTTCGTGCGCCAGCAAACCGAAGCGGAGGGTCCGCCGTGAGTCGAGCCAAGCAGTCGGTGAAGGTGCGCATTTTCGGCGAGGACTACTCGCTGCGGACCGACGCGGACCCCGCGCACACCCGCGCGGTCGCCGCGCACGTGGACCAGGCGATCCGCAAGGTCGTGGACAGTGGGGCGGTGGTCGAGACCCACAAGGCGGCGATCCTCGCCGCCCTCCAGATCACCGACGAGCTGTTCCAGGTCCGTGCGGCGGATGAGGCCACCGCCACCCGGATCCGGTCCCTGGCGGGGGAACTGCGCCGCTGGCTGCCGCCGGCCAAGCGTGCCGCGCCCGACGCGGGAGCGTGATCACATTGCGCCCCTTTACGGGGGCACGTAGCTTGCCGTAGGCACTTAACCGCGCGCCGTCACGGCGAGCGTGAAGGGGATAGATGACATGGAGTTGATCCTCTGGGGCGTCGCGCTCATCGCAGCCGCTGCCGCCTCGTTTTTCATAGGACGACGCGCGGGGGTCGGCGCGGAGCGCCAGACCCGCGAGAACGCCCGGGAGACCGCGGCGCAACTGTCCGAGCGCCTCCTCGCCGAGGCGGCCCGGGAAGCCGAGACCCTCCGGAAGGCCGCCGTCCTGGCCGGCAAGGAGGAGTTGATCGGCGCCCGCGAAGCGTGGGAGGCCGAGGTGCGCGGGCGGCGCGAGGAGCTGGAGCGCGAGGAGAAGCGCGTCCAGGACAAGGAGAGCACGTTCGACCGCAAGGTCGACGCCCTCGAGTCGCGTGACAAGGACCTGCAACGCCGCGCCGGCGAGCTCGACCGGGCCGAGCAGGGGGTCGTGGCGAAGCAGGCGGAACTGGACGGGGTGCTCGCCGACGAGCGCCGCCGGCTGGAGCAGCTCGCCGGCATGACGGTCGACGAGGCCAGGCAGGAGCTGATGCGTCGCATCGAGGACGAGGCGCATGCGGCGGCGGCGAACCGCATTCGCGAGATCCGCGATTCGGCCAGGCGCACGGCGGATCGGGACGCGAAGAAGATCGTCGCGCTCGCGGTGCAGCGGATCGCGGCGGAGCACACGGCCGAGATCACCAACGCCACGGTCGCGCTCCCCAGCGACGAGATGAAGGGGCGCATCATCGGGCGCGAAGGGCGGAACATCCGCGCCTTCGAGCTGGCGACCGGCGTCGACGTCATCATCGATGACACGCCGGATACCGTCGTCATCTCGGGTTTCGACCCCGTGCGGCGCGAGATCGCGCGGCTGGCGCTGGAAAAGCTGGTCGCGGACGGGCGCATCCATCCGGGACGCATCGAGGAAGTGGTCGCCAAGGCGCGCCACGAGGTGGAGGCCGGCATCGTCGAGTCGGGCGAGCAGGCGGCCTACGAGGTGGGCATCCACGGGTTGCACCCCGAGCTGGTGAAGCTCGTCGGCCGCATGAAGTACCGGACCTCGTACGGGCAGAACATCCTGCAGCATTCCAAGGAGACGGCGTGGCTGGCCGGGATCATGGCGACCGAGCTCGGACTCGATCACGTGATGGCCAAGCGGGCCGCGCTGCTGCACGACATCGGCAAGGTGCTGACGCACGACCACGAGGGCACGCACGTGCAGTTGGGCGTCGAGATGGCGACCAACTGCACGTGCGTGCCCTCGTGGTCGTGCGTCAGCACC
>CAYSFN010000011.1:38832-39414 GCA_964430045.1 uncultured Gemmatimonadaceae bacterium | reverse complement strand
GCCCACCGCAGCGGCCTGCTGCAACGGCGCCGGTGGGCTACGCGTTCCCCGAGTCCTACTTCGAGGGGCTCGCGGTGGAGTACGCCGAGAAGCGCGCCTTCCTCGGCAGCGCGTTGCGCGCGGCGGGATTCCGCTGCGCAGACCCCGAAGGGGCCTACTATTTCTTCGCCGACTTCTCGGCACTGAGCAGCGACAGCGACGTGCGCTTCGCCGAGCGGCTGGTGAGGGAGGTCGGCGTGGCGACCGTGCCCGGCTCCAGCTTCTACCGACCGGACGCCGAGGAGGGCCGGCGCTACGTGCGGTTCGCCTTCTGCAAATCGATGGCGACACTCGAGCGGGCGGTCGAGCGACTCGCCCGGCTCTGATGCCGCGCCCGGACGACGTCGCGACCGCCGTCGCCGCCCTGCGGGCCGGGCAGCTCGTCGCCTTCCCCACCGAGACGGTGTACGGCCTCGGCGCCGACGCGACCAATGACGCGGCGATCCAACGGGTCTTCGCCGCGAAGGGACGCCCGGCGGACAACCCGCTGATCGTGCACGGTGCGGGCGTGGACGATCTCGCGACGCTCGCGGTGTTCGACGC
>CAYSFN010000011.1:26884-38822 GCA_964430045.1 uncultured Gemmatimonadaceae bacterium | reverse complement strand
GGCCTTGCGTCTCGCCAGGGCGAGCTGGCCGGGACCGCTCACCTTGGTGCTGCCCGCGCGCCCCGGCGTATCCACGCTCGTCCGTGCGGGGCTTCCCACCGTCGCGGTCCGCGTACCCGACCACCCCGTCGCGCTGGCCCTGCTCGCGCGTTCGGGCCCACTGGTCGCGCCCAGTGCAAACCGCTCCGGGCGGCCGAGCCCGACCACGGCCGACGACGTCCGGCAGGAGCTGGGCGACTCGGTGGCGCTGGTGCTCGACGGAGGGCCCTGCCGGATCGGGATCGAATCGACCGTGCTCGACCTCTCGGAGCCCGAGGCAGCGACGATCCTGCGCCCCGGTGCGCTGGATGCGCAGACCTTGTCGGCACGACTGGGCACCGACGTGGTCCACACCGACGACCGCTCCGACGACCAGCCGCGGTCGCCCGGCCGCAAGTACCGGCACTACGCACCGACCGTGCCGGTGCGCTGCTTCGACGCGCCGCCGACGGCGGGAGCGCTCGCGCCGCGCACCCTTGTGCTCACGACGGCCCGGCACGCGGCCGCGTTCGGCCCGGACGACGTGGTCCTCGTGGACAGCGCATCGCTCTACACGGCCTTCCGTCGCGCCGAGCGGGAGGCACGCCCCGCCATTGCCGTGATCGCCGACGCAGAGGAGCTGCCGCCCGCGCTGTGGGATCGCATCCGGCGTGCGATGACCCCGTGAACGGCCCTTGCGAGCCGGTGGTTCCCCACCAGAATTTGTGCATCCCCCTTCCGAGAGACCCGTCGTGACACGATCCGCTCCTCCGCTCGCCACCCTCGCCCTCATCGTGGCGACCGCCGCGTGCCACCGCACCGCGTCGGCGCCCACGGCGGCGCCCGCAGCGGGCACGGCTGCCGCTGCTGTGAGCGGCGCGGCGGCCGCACCCGACGCCCGGCTGGTCACGCAGGGAGATTCGATCTACGCCGCCATCTCGTGCTCACGCTGCCACGGCGCGTCGGGCGAAGGGACCGCGACGGCGCCCAGCCTGGTCGCCGGACCGTGGCTGCACGTCGATGGGTCCGCGGCATCCATCGCCGCGATCATCGTGTCGGGCGTGCCGCGCGAGGCGCTGAAGGGCGAGGGCCGGACGCGCGCCATGAACCCGCGCGGCGGCCCCGCGAACCTCACGGACGAGCAGGTGCAGGCCGTGGCAGCGTACGTCTTCACCATCTCGCGCGCGAAGCGCTGAGCGCTCGCGCACACCAGGTCACCGGGGACAGCGCGCCGCGCCGCCCCCGGTGTGGCGTCAGCTCTTCGGGATCACCGCCATGCACTCGATCTCGACGGTCGCGTTCGGCACGACGAGTGCCTTGACGACGACCGTCGAGCGGGCAGGCGGGGAATCGGGGAAGAACGCGCGGTAGGCCTGGTTCATCCCCTGGAAATCCGCGACCTCGATGAGGAACACCGTGCACTTGACGGCGTTCGCCATGGAGGTGCCGGCGGCCTCGAACACCTTGGCCGTGTTCTCCAGTGCACGCGTGGTCTGCTCCTGGATGGTCGCGTTGGGATTGTCGCGCGAGGTGCCCAGCTGGCCGGAGGCGTACACGATGTCGCCCACGCGGATGCCGGGCGTCAGCGTGGCCGAGGCCGACTGCCCCGCGGGGATCACCGGCACACGGTTGGAGGCTTGCGCGGAGAGCGTGACCGTCGACGTGGCGAGGAGGGCGCAGAGAGTGAGAATCCGGGGCATCGGCGTCTTCAGGAAGAGGGTGGGAACGCGCGGCTCAGCGCGGCCGCGCGTCCTTGACGTCGAGGCGGGCGGCCCGCAGCGACGTGGAATCCGGAGCCAGCGGACGCGGACCGCTCGGCATTCCGTTCGCCTTCATCAGGTACGCGACGATGTCCGCGTACTCCTGCCGCGTCAACGAGCCGGGCGTTTCCTCGGGCATCGTATTGCGGATGTTCTCGAAGAGTTCCAGCGCGGAGCGACCATTCCACGAGAAGCGGAAGTCCTCGTTGGAGTGATCCTTGACGGAGTGGCATTCGCCGCACTCCCGGCGATACACGGCCTCGCCGCGGCTGGCCTGGTCGGCGGTGTACGGACCGGTCGCCGCAGGGGCCTGGGCGGCGACCGGCGCCGCGACGAGCACGACGAGTGACAGGGGTACGGCGAGCGAAAGCGAACGGCGCATGGTGTCGGGCGGACGTTGAGGAGAACCTCGTCAAAGTTGACCGACCCACCCCCGCACCGCAACCGCTGCGGCACCCCGCGCGGCGCGCCGATTTGCGGTTCATGCACCCGGCGGCGAATATTGGCCATCCCCCTCACGTCCCTCCCACCCTCTCGCGCCGTGTCACACGAATCGCCTCCTGCGCCCTCCGCGGTCGATCGTCGCGACTTCCTCAAACACTCCGCCGGCCTCGGGGTCGGCGCGCTCGTGGCCGCGAGCTGCGGTCCCACGCCACCCGCGACCGAGGTCGTTCCCGGCGTGCTCCCCGCCGCCCGACGACCGATCTTCGGCGGCGACCACGGGCACGTCGTGATCATCGGCGCCGGGGCGTGGGGCACGTGGTCCGCGTACGAATTGCTGCGACGCGGCGCACGCGTCACGCTCATCGACGCCCTCGGTCCCGGGAATTCGCGCTCCACCAGCGGCGACGAGACGCGCGGCGTCCGCTCGAGCTACGGCAATCTCGCCGTTGGCGAGCTCTGGATGCGCTGGGCCCGGGAGTCCATGACGCGCTGGCAATCATGGGACGAGGAGTGGAGTCGCGACCTGCGCCTGAACCTGTTCTTCAAGACGGGTGACGTGATCCTGCGCGCGCAGGATGAGCCCTTCACGACCAGGACGCGCGAGCTCTGGACACAGCTCGGGGTCCCGCACGAGGTGCTGACCCCCGATGAAGTGCGGTATCGCTGGCCGGTGATCAACGTGGACGACATCGCCGTCGCCCTGGCGGAGCCTGACGCCGGGGTGGTCCGCGCGCGCCGCTCGGTGCAGGCGGTCGCCGACGTGGTCGAGCGGCTCGGCGGACGGATCGTGCTGGGCAAGGCCGCCCTCGGCGCCGCAGTGAACGGCGCACTCGATGGCGTCACGGTCGATGGCGACGAGGTGATCCGGGGCGATGCCTACGTCTTCGCCTGTGGCCCCTGGCTCCGCACCCTGTTCCCCGAGGTCATGGGCCGGCGGATGCGGACGCCGCTGGGCTACGTGGTGTACTTCGGCACGCCGGCGGGTGACCAGCGCTTCACGCATCCCAATCTGCCCAGTTGGAATTTCCCCGGCGTCACGGGGTGGCCGACGCTGCCCGTGGACAGTCGCGGGTTCCGGGTGCGAGGGTCGCTCGCCGGCGGGGGGAGTGCCGGACGCCCCGCGAACGCGGCGCAGCCGCCGACGCGGAGCGCGGCGCCAGCCACCACGCGGACGACGACGACGCCCCCACCGGACCCGGCGCAGCAGGACCCCGACCGCTCGAACCGCTGGACCAGTGACGAGCGCGTCGAGAGTTCGCGCCGGGTCCTGGCCGCCCGGTTCCCCGACCTCGCCAACGCCCCCGTCCTGGAAACACGCGCCTGTCACTACGAGTCGAGCATCGGGCGCAACTTTGTGATCGACACGCACCCTGACTTTCGCAACGCGTGGATCGCCGGCTGCGGCAACGCCGAGGGCTTCAAATTCGGCCCCGTAATGGGGGCCTACATCGCCCAGCGCGTCCTCGGGGACGAGGGCGATCCCGAGGTGGCCGCGGGGTTCCGCATCCCGCAAGACACATACGACGAACCGACGACCTGATGACATCCAGACTCCTCCTCGGCGGCGCGCTGCTCTGCGCTGCGTTCAGCATCCCCGCGCGCGCCACCGCCCAGGACCCGCCACCACGCGACCCGTTGTTCGGGGTGCCGCCGATCACGTCGCTGATCGCGGCGTCACGCAGCGAGTTCGCCGAAGTGGTGTCCCGCTATCAGGCGGACCAGACCGCGCTGCTGCGGCGCTACGACGCGGTCGAGTCGCCCGACCGCCGCTTCCGCATGCGGAACTTCTACACCGCGTGGCGGCAACGGCTCGCCGAGGCGGACTTCGCGGCGCTCTCGCGCGAGGCGAAGGTCGACTACGTGCTCCTCGACAACGAGCTGCGCCACCAGCTCGCGCTGCTGGACCGCGAGGAGAAGCTCCGCGGCGAAGCCGCAGAGGCCCTGCCCTTCGCGGACGCGCTCCTCGCCATCTACGACGCGCGCCGACGCATGGAGACGCTGGACCCCGTCGCGGCGGCGCGCACCCTGACGGCCGTCACCAAGTCCGTGGACTCGCTGCGCGCGCTGTTCGAGGCACCCGCCGCCGGGCGCGGGTCGGCCGCACCCCTCCGCGCCGCACCCACGCTGACCCGGTCCACGGGAATGCGCGCAGCGACGCGGGTGGACCAGCTCCGCCAGACCATGGGGAACTGGTACCGCTACTACCAGGGCTACGACCCGCTGTTCTCGTGGTGGATGGCCGACCCGTACCGCAAGCTGGACGAGTCGATGGTGCGGTACGCGCGCACGCTCCGCGAGCGTGTCGTCGGGTGGCGGCAGTCCGCGACGACGGTCGCGGCGGCAGGCGGTGGCGGGCGTGGCGGCGCGGGCGGCGGCGGTCAGGCGGCCGACGCCGACGAACCCATCGTCGGCGTACCGATCGGCGCGGCGGGACTCCAGGCGGATCTGGACTACGAGATGATCCCCTACACCGCCGAGGAACTCATCGCGATCGCCGAGCGCGAATACGCGTTCTCGCTGCAGGAGATCAAGAAGGCGGCGAAGGAGCTGGGCTACGACGACTGGAAGCAGGCCTCGGAGCACGTGAAGAATCTCTACGTCGCACCCGGCAGGCAGATCGACATCATTCGCGACCTCGCGCGCCAGGCCGAGGCGTACTTCGCGTCGAAGGACTGGGTGACGATCCCGGAGCTCTCGACGGAGGATTGGCGCATGGAGATGCTGTCGCCGGAGCGGCAGCGGGTCTCGCCCTTCTTCCTCGGCGGCGAGGCCATCCTCGTGTCGTACCCGACGGACGCGATGACCGACGAGGAGAAGCTGATGTCGATGCGCGGGAACAACCCGCACTTCTCGCACGCCACGGTCTTCCACGAGTTGAACCCCGGGCACCACTTCCAGGGCTTCATGACGCAGCGTTACAACACGCATCGCCGGGGCTTCAACACGCCGTTCTGGAACGAGGGAATCGCGCTGTACTGGGAGATGTTCGTGTGGGACGAGGGCTTCCACAGTTCGCCCGAGGATCGGATCGGCGCGCTGTTCTGGCGCATGCACCGCAGCGCGCGGATCATCTTCTCGCTGTCGTTCCACCTGGGGAAGATGACGCCGGAGCAGTCCATCGACCTGCTGGTCGACATGGTGAACTTCGAGCGGGCGAACGCCGAGGCCGAGGTGCGCCGCTCGTTCAACGGAAGCTATTCGCCGCTGTATCAGGCCGCGTACATGCTCGGCGGCCTGCAGATGCGTGCGCTGCACGGGGAGCTCGTGCTGTCCGGACGGATGACCAATCGCGAATTCCACGACGCGGTGATGCAGGGCGGGCCGATGCCGGTCACGATGGTCCGTGCCCGCCTGACCGATCAGGCGCTCACGCGGTCCGGGGCCCCGGCGTGGCGCTTCGCCGACCAGGTCCCGCCGCCGAAGCCGTTCCCGGCCCGCTGAGTCAGCGCCCGCCCCGCGTTGCCGTCGGAACGTCGGGGCGGGCTCGTGCGTAGAACAGTCGTCGCTCGTTCCCTGATCCCGTGGAGTCGCTGTGAATCGGTCGCTGCTCGTTGCTCTCGTACTGTTCCCGTTCGTCCTCGGTGCCCAGGCGGCCGCTCCTGCGCCGCCGCCACGCCCTGAGATCTTCTTCCGCGCCCCGGCGAATGGCGCGACGGTCGAGAGCGGCTTTCCCGTGGTCTTCGGACTGCGGAACTACGGCGTCGCGCCCGCCGGCGTCCCGTTCACGCGCACGGGACACTTCCACATCCTCATCAACACGGCCCCCCAGGCGCCCGGGGTGATCATTCCCATCGATTCCCTGCACCGGCATTACGGGGCCGGCCAGATCGAGACCACGCTCGACCTCGCCCCGGGGACCTACACGCTGCAGCTGGTGCTCGCGGACCACGAACACAAGGTGATCGGCCCCGACCTCATCTCGGCTCCGATCCAGGTGACGGTGCGTCCGCGCGCAGCGCGCTGAGCGCCTGCGCGTAGTCCGCTGGCGTGTCGACGTCGGCGAGGGCGGCGGCCGGCCAGTCCACGCAGACCGCGTCGGCGGCGTGGCGCATGACCACCGCCTTGCCGCACCCCTCGCCATGCCACGCGAGCAGTTCGCCGAACAACGCGCGCCGGAAGAGCAGGGGCGGGGCCAGCACGTCGCCATAGCGTGAGACCACGAGCGGCGCGGCACCGGACGCCGCCCGGTCGAGCAACGTCGTGAGCATCGCGGTGGTCACGTGTGGCATGTCGGCGAGCATCACGACGGCCGCGTCGACCTGGCCCGGGAGCGCCAGGAGCCCCGCGTGCAGCGACGCGCTCGTCGGCCCGGTCGGGTCGAGACTCTGCACGAAGGTCGCGTCGACGCCCTGCAGCGCCCGTTGCACGTCGGCGCGCCAGGTCCCGGTGACGACGATGAGCGGGTGCACCTGCGCCTCGCGCAACCGACACGCGGCGCGCCGGACCATCGGGACACCGCCCAGCGCCAGCAGGAGCTTGTTGCGCCCCATCCGCGTGGACGCGCCCGCCGCAAGCAGGATCCCCGCCGTCGTCACGCGAGCCGGGGCGCTGTGTCACCGTGGATCGGCACCGCGCGCTCGCGCAACGAGCGTGGCGCGCGCCCCGAGCGAACCGCCAGGAGTTCGGCGACGATCGCCAGCGCCACCTGCTCGGCGCCGTCGGTCCCGATGTCGAGCCCGACGGGCGCGTGCAGCCGGGGGTCGGGCGCTGCCTCGGCGCGCCCGATGGCGCGCAGCAGGCGCATCGACCGGCTGCGGGGGCCGAGCACGCCGATGTAGCCGACCTCCGAGCGCAGCAGCGCGTCCACGGCGGCGGCATCGTCGGCAAAGTCGTGCGTCATCACGACGGCCGTGTCCGCGGGTGCGAGCGGTCGCGTGAGCGCGGCCAGCGCGTCAGGACGGGCTTCCACGAGCCGCACCCCGTCGGGAAAGCGATCCGCCTCGAGCCATCCCGGCCGCTTGTCCACCACCGTCACGCCGAAGCCCACGCCGTGGGCAAGCCGCGCGACCTCGCGGGCGTCGTCGGCCGCACTGATGATGAGAAGCTGCGGCGGCGGCGCGAGGTACTCGACAAAAACGGTGGTCGCGGCATCGCGCAGCAGTTCCCCGCCACCGGCGCCGAGTCGCGCGCGGCACTGCGCGACGAGTCGTGCGTCGAGCGGCGCGTCGCCGGTGGCGCCCTCGACGCTGTCAGGGCTGACGACGACCCGGGCAAGACCGTGCGGCCCCACGTGCGTCACGACACAATGCGGGACCTCCTCATGCAGCAGTCGCCGCTCGGGCGCACGGTCGTCGCGGACGGGTTCGATGAGCAGTTCGACGGTCCCGTCACAGCCCACGCCGAGGTCCCACGCGGCGATCTCGTCGGGCCCACCGCACCACGCGCGCAGCTCGGGCTGCTGCGAGGCGATGACACGGTGCGCGACCTCGATGACATCGCGTTCCAGGCAGCCGCCACTGACGTTGCCGACGGTGCTGCCGTCCTCACGCACGAGGAGCTTGGCCCCTTCGTGCCGGTAGGCCGACCCCCTGACACTGACCACCGTGGCGAGCGCCCCGCGGTGACCACGGCGCACCAGGTCGGCCACGGCGGCGAGGACGGCGCGCGTCTCCGCCCACTGCTTCACGGACCCATCACGACCATGACAGGTCGGCCCGCGACAGCGGCAGCGCGCGGATGCGCTTGCCCGTCGCCGCGCAGATGGCGTTGGTGAGCGCGGGGATCACCGGGGGCAGGGCCGGCTCGCCGATGCCCGTCGGGGCGTTCTCGGAAAGCACCCAGTGCGTCTCGACCGGCGGGGCCTGCCGCATCGACAACAAGGGGAACATGTCGAAATTGTCCTGCTCCACGGCCCCGCCGCTGATGGTGATCGCCTGGGCCAGTGCCTCCGCAATGCCGTCCAGGACCGATCCCTCGACCTGCTGCTCCGCGCCGCTGGGGTTGATGATCGTGTGCCCGACGTCGCCCGCCACCCAGACTTTGTCGACGGTGAGGACCCCGCGCGGCGTCACCGTGGCCTGCACGACCTCGGCGAAGTAGCCCCGATGGCTGAAGTGGAAGCCGACGCCCATCCCCGTGCCCTTGGGCAATGCGGTCCGCCCCCATCCCGAGACCTCGCGCACCTTGTCGAGGACGCCCCGCATGCGGGCGGCGTCCATCGTGCCCTGGGTCACCCCCACCGGCGGCACGGACAGCAGGTCCAGCCGGAACTGGATCGGATCGACCCTGGCCGCAGCGGCCAGCTCGTCGAGGAAGGACTGGAAGACGAAGGCGATGGCGTTCGACGTCGGGGCACGCAACGCCCCGGTGGGAATGCCCGAGGGCATCAGGGACGCACCCACCGCGTAGTTCGGGACGAAGCGCGCGGGGAACTCGTTGGCGCCCAGCCCCGCGCTCGCCGTGAAGCGACCGTTGGCCCCGAACGACACGAAGTGGTTCTGCCACGCGACCACTGCGCCGCGTGCGTCAAGCCCCGCTTTGAGGAAATGCCAGCCGGCCGGCCGGTAGAAGTCGTGGGTCGTATCGTCCTCGCGACTCCAGAGCAGTTTGACGGGCGTGCCCGCCAGCTCCTTGGCGATGGCCGCTGCCTCGACAACGGGGTCGTTGGTGAGGCGGCGGCCGAACCCGCCACCGCCGCGCACCATGTGCATCCTGATGTTGGCGGCGTCGACCCCGAGCGTCGCGCTCACGAGCTGCCGCGCGCCCTGCGGGGTCTGGCTCGTGGTCCAGAGTTCCATCACGCCATCGTGGAAGTGCGCGGTCGCGCCCTGCGGCTCCAGCGTCGCGTGCGCGAGGAACGGGTACTCGTAGGCCGCCTCGACGACCGTGGCCGCTCCGGCGAGCGCGGCGGCCGCGTCCCCATCGCTTCGCAGCGCCTGCTCGGGGGGTTGCACGCCCAGCTCCGCCGCGCGCCGCGCAAAGCCGTCGCTGCTCTGCTCGGCGGTCGCTCCCTCGTTCCACGTCACACGCAGTCGGCGGCGGGCGACCTGCGTGGCCCACCAGGTCTCACCAACGATGGCAACGCCGTCGAGCAGGCCGCTCAACTGCGTCCCGCCGCGGATGACGAAGGCATGCGTGATGCCCGGCAGCCGTTGCAGGTCCTCGACGTTCGCGGACGCGACGGTGCCGGCGAAGACCGGGCACTTCACGAAGGTCGCGAAGCGCATGCCGGGGAGCGACACGTCGATGCCGAAGAGCGGCTTGCCGGTGACGATCGCCGGATTGTCCACCTGGCTGGTGCGACGTCCGATGATGCGATACGCGCTGCGCTCCTTGAGCGGGACGCTGGCGGGGTCGGGGGGCGTGAGCGTGGCGGCCGTGGCGGCCAGCGCGGCGTAGGTGGCCGTGCGGCCGGTGGGCGTGTGCGTGACGACACCCGCGGCGGTCGTGCACTCGCCGGCGGGCACCTTCCAGGTCTCCGCCGCGGCGCCGACCAGCAGCGCCCGGGCCACGGCACCGGCGCGGCGCATCGGCTCCCAGTTGGAGGGCGTCGCCGAGCTGCCGCCCGCGACCTGCGAGCCGTAGCGCTGCTGGTCGGCCATCGTCTGCTCGACCGTCACCTGCGACCACTCGACGTCGAGCTCCTCGGCGATCAGCATCGGGAGCATCGTCTTGATGCCCTGCCCGACCTCCGGGTTCTTGGCGAAGATGGTGATCACCCCCTCGGGGGTGATCTTGACGAAGGCGTTGGGCTCGAAATCGGCCGCGCCGTCGACCAGCGTGGCGGCCCCTTCGGCGCGGTCCGTGTACGAGGCGAGGAGCAGTCCGCCGCCGGCGAGCGCGGAGACGCGGATGAACGAGCGGCGGGAGAGCGTGGCGTCGCGTGGCATGGCTCAGCCCTCCCCGCGGCGGCCCGCGTTCGGCGTGGCCGCTCCGGCGTCGGTCGCCGCGAGGGCCGCCGCCCGGTGCACGGCCTGCCGGATGCGGAGGTACGTCGCACAGCGACAAAGGTTGCCGTCCAACGCGTCGTCGATGTCGGCGTCTGTCGGCGTCGGGTTCGCCGCGAGGAGCGCCGCCGCGGCCATGAGCTGCCCGGCCTGGCAGTAGCCGCACTGCGGGACGTCAAGCTCCACCCAGGCACGCTGCAAGGGGTGCGACCCATCCGGCGAAAGTCCTTCGATCGTGCGCACGTCCTGCCCCGACACGCGGGACACGGGGAGCACGCACGACCGCGTCGGAACGCCGCGGAGGTGGACCGTGCAGGCACCGCATTGCGCGGCCCCGCATCCATACTTGGTGCCCCTGAGGTCGAGGACGTCGCGCAGGACCCACAGCAGGGGAGTCTCGGGAGCGACGTCGACCGTCCGGGTCGAGCCGTTGACGGTGAACGTGACGGGCACGGGGCGCTCCAACGGAAAGGGCGGGCACACGAGCGCGCGTGGCACCAAATCGATCCACGCGGCGTAGAGTGATGGATTCCCAAAGTTATGCCGGGTGCCGACGGACGCCAGCGGTCCACCCGGCGGCTCAACAGTTTTGCCGTTCGCGCCGTAGTTCAGCTCGACGCGGGACCCAGCCTTGGGTCCCGTTCCTGTTGTATGGACCTCACGCCCTTAACGACCGTGGACGTTCGGACGTCCCAGATGATTGTGACCTTCCCTCGACTCTTCGCCGCCGCCACCGCCTTCGTGCTGGCCCTGGCCGCGGCTCCGCTCCAGGCCCAACAGGCCGACATCATTCGCGGCCAGGTGCTGGGCCCCGACTCGCTCCCCGTCGCCAACGTGCTCGTGACCGCCACGTCCCTCACGGGGCAGGTCAACCGCACGCAGCGCACCGACCGCAACGGACGCTACACCATCGTCTTCCCCGGGGGGGAGGGCGACTATTGGGTGTCGTTCAACGCGATCGGCTTCGCGCAGCGCCGTTTTCAGGTGATGCGGACGGCCGACCAGGAAGTGCTGATCGCGAACGCGCGCCTCAGCGCCGCCAGCGTGACGCTGGACGCCCTCAATGTGACGGCGCGGGCGGCCGCGGCGCGGGGGGACACCGTGAGCGACGTGGGGGGCACGGAACGCAACGTGACCGAGTCCATTTCGGACTTCCTGAACGCCGACCAGATGGGCGATCTCGCGGCGATGGCCGCGGCGATCCCCGGCGTGCAGTTCATTCCCGGGGCGGATGGCGGGATGGACGGGTTCTCCATCCTCGGGCTCGGGGCCGACCAGAACAACATCCAGCTCAACGGGCTCAACTTCGGCGACGCCAACGTCCCGCGCGACGCGGCCGTCGCGATCTCGCTCGCCAGCTCGCCGTACGACGTGGCGCGCGGCGGATTCTCCGGCGGGCAGTTGCAGCTCCGGACCAGCTCGGGCAGCAATTTCCGCTCGCGCTCGCTGAGCACGCAGCTGCAGGCCCCGCAGCTGCAGTGGGCGAACCGTCTGGCCTCCGCGGCGGGCAATGAGTTCACGAACCTGTCGCTGGGCGGGAGCGCCGCGGGTCCGATCAAGCCGGACGAGCTCTTCTACAACGGGTCGTTCCAGTTCGACCGCCGCCTGCAGGACATGCGGACGCTGCTCTCGACCAACCCCATGGGGTTCGAGGCGAGCGGCATGAATGCCGACTCCGTGGCACGCTTCCTCGACATCCTGCAGAGCCAGCAGTTGCCGGTGAACGTTTCGGGCTTCCCGGGTCAGCGCTACCGCGACGCGGCCTCGTTCCTCACGTCGCTCAACTGGAACCCGACCGAGCGTTTCGCCAACCAGAACTTCGCGCTGTCG
>CAYSFN010000011.1:5657-26784 GCA_964430045.1 uncultured Gemmatimonadaceae bacterium | reverse complement strand
CGGGAATCCTACTGGCAGGACCTGACCAGCAACGAGCTGGGGAGCTTCTCGTACCAGTCGCTGGAGGACCTCGAAGCCGGTCGTCCCGCGCAGTACACGCGGCAGCTCGCGCCGCGTCGTCGCGAGGGCAGCCAGTTCGTTGGCGCCGTGTCGCTGGGCGACGCCTGGCGTCCGACCAACGACGTGCAGATCCAGTACGGCGTCCGCATGGACGGCAACCGCTTTCTGGCCGGCCCCGCGTCCAACCCCGCCGTCGACTCGATCTTCGGCCTCAACAATGCCGATGTGCCGAATCGCATCTACGTGAGCCCGCGCGTCGGCTTCTCGTGGACCTACGGGCAGGCGGATCAGATCGCCTTCGTGCCGGGGATGGTGCGCGCCCCGCGCGCCGTGATCAGCGGCGGGATCGGGGTGTTCCAGAACACGCCGGGCACGCAACTGATCGGTGGCGCCATCGACAACACCGGCCTGCCGTCGGGCTTGCAGCAGTTGACCTGCGTGGGCGCGGCGGCTCCCACGCCGGACTGGACGGCGTGGCTGGCGGACCGTTCCCTCATCCCGCGCACCTGTGCCGACGGCACCGAGGGCACGATCTTCGCGCAGTCGGCGCCGAACGTGCTGCTGTTCGACCCGTCCTTCGCGGCGCAGCGTTCCTTGCGCTCGAACCTGCGCTGGGCCGGTGCCGTGCTGCAGAACCGCTTTCGGGCCTCGGTGGACCTGACCTACTCGCGCAACTTCGCGCAGCAGAACTCGATCGACCTGAACTTCGTGGGCGACCAGGCCTTCGTGCTCGAGAACGAGGGTGGGCGCCCGGTCTATGTCCCGACGTCGGCCATTGTGGCGAACACCGGGCAGGTGGCGTGGCGTCAGGCGCGCATCACGGACGCCTTCGGCCGCGTGACGCAGCAGCAGTCCGACCTGCAGTCCGACAGCCGGCAGGTGTCGCTGAGCCTCGCACCACTGAACTTCTCGTCGGGGTTCCGCTGGAGCCTCGCGTATGTGTTCGCCGACGTCCGCCAGCAGTTCAACGGATTCCAGAGCACCGTCGGCAACCCGTTCAACAAGGAATGGTCGCGGGCGAGCGGGAATGCCCGGCACCAGATCCAGTACAATCTGTCGTACAACTTCTTCGACGCGGTGACGGTGAGGTGGGGCGGGACGTTGCGCTCCGGTGCGCCATACTCCGCACTGATCGCCGGCGACGTCAACGGCGACAGCTACGGCAATGACCGGGCATTCGTCTTCGACCCGTCCAGCGTGAACGACCCGACGCTGTCCGCTGGGATGCAGAACCTCCTCAGCACCGCGACGCCCGAGGCCCTGTCCTGCTTGCGCAACCAGATGGGGCGTCTCGCGAAGCGCAACAGCTGCGAAGGTCCGTGGACAACCACCGCCAACCTGGGTATCGATCTCAACTCGATCCGCCTCGGCCTCCCTCAGCGCGCGACTATCTCGTTGCAGGTACAGAACCCGCTGGCCGGCATCGACCGCATCCTGCACGGGCAGGACAACGTGAAGGGCTGGGGTCAGACCATCCAGCCGGAGCAGCAGTTGCTGTTCGTCCGCGGCTTCGACCCCGTCGCGCAGCAGTTCAAGTACGAGGTCAACGAGCGCTTCGGTTCGACGCGACCGCAGCAGAATGCCTTCCAGGCGATGCCGCTCGTGATGATGAACGTCCGCTTCGACGTCGGGCCGACCCGCGAGCGTCAGCAGCTCGAGCAGCAGCTCGATCGCGGTCGCACGCGCCCCGGCAACAAGCCCTCCGTGCAGCAGTTGCGCGGCCTCGGCAACGTCGGGCTCGTCAACCCCATGCAGCAGATCCTCCAGCAGGCCGACACGCTCAAGCTCACGCGCGTGCAGGCCGACTCACTGGCCACGCTCAACCGGATGTACGTCCTCGCGACCGACCAGATGTGGATGCCGGTGGCGCGTGAACTTGCGGCGTTGCCGGACAAGTACGACCACAATCTGGCGTACCGGCGGTATCGCGAGGCGCGTGAGGACCAGGTGGACCTGTTGATGACGCTGGTCCCGCAGTTGAAGTCGCTGCTGACCAACGAGCAGTTCCGTCTCCTGCCTGCGCAGCTGCAGTCCAACCTCGACGTGCGCACGCTCCGGGCCATTCGCTCCGGCACGGCCGGTCGCGGTGGCATGGGTGGCGGCGGTGGGATGGGTGGGTTCGGTGGTGGTGGTGGCGGCGGCGGCCGTGGTGGACGCTGATGCCCCGCCAGCGATCACGTTTCATTCCTGCAACTGAGATGTCGTCCATGACTTTGCGATTCTGTTTGCCGGCCGCGGCGCTGATGGTGAGCGCCGCGTCGCCCGGTGCGGCGCAGGACTCGACCACGGTCCCCCTGCGCGCCCTGGGCGCGATCGAGGCCAAGGCGTCGGTCCCGATCTCGAACATCACGAACGTGCGCGCCCTCTCGAACGGCGCCGTGTTCATCAACGACTTCCAGCAGCGACAACTGCTGCTGTTCGATCCCACGCTGCAGAACACGCGGATCATCTCGGACACCATCGGTGCGCCGATCCCGTACGGCCAGCGCAATCTCGGGCTCATCCCGTACATCGGTGACTCGACCATTCTCGTGGACCCCGCGACGTTCGCGCTGCTCGTCCTCAACGAGCGCGGGGAGCAGGTGCGGATCATGGCTCCGCCGCGACCGGCTGACATCGGCTTGCTGGCCGGCATGACCTCGGGCACCCATGCCTTCGACGCGCAGGGGCGCCTGGTGTACCGCGCGAACCTGGGCGGTGGCGGACGCGGGGGCTTCAACCCCGCAATGATGACGATGGCCGCTGGCGCGCCCGGCGGCGCCACGATGATCGCCGGGGCTGCCGGCGGCGCTGGCGGACGCGGCGGCGACCGCGGCGGCCAGGGTGGACGCGGCGGGTTCACCCCCGTCTCGCCCGACTCCGCCCCCATCGTGCGCGCCGACTTCAACACCCGCAAGGTGGATACGGTCGGCCACATCCGCCTGCCGCGCACCTCGTTCGCCACGACCGTCACGCCCGAGGGCAACACGCGCCTCACCGCCAGGATGAACCCGCTCCCCCAGCAGGACGAGTGGGCACTGATGGCCGACGGCACCATCGCGATCGTGCGGGTGCTCGACTACCGCGTGGACTGGCTCAAGGCGGACGGCACGCGCGAGCTGTCGCCCAGGCTGCCGTTCGAGTGGAAGCAGCTCACGGAGGATGACAAGCAGGCGCTCGTCGATTCCATGAAGGGCATCGCCGCACGGGTGACCGAGCAGTTCGCGCAGCAGACACGCGGCTCGAACTTCCTCGCCAACTTCGAGCCGGTGAGCCCGGAGGAGTTGCCCGACTACTACCCGCCGATCCGCCAGGGTGCGGTGCGTGCGGACGCCGACGGCAATCTGTGGATCCTGCCGACGACGACCTCCCAGACCAACGCCCTCGCCCTCGCGGCGCAAACGATGCTGGGCGGCGCTGGCGGTGGGCGTGGTGGGATGATGCCGCCTGGCGGGATTGGCGGAATGGTCGGTGGTGGTGGGATGATCGGCGGTGGTGGGCGCGGTGGAGATGGCGGACGCGGCGGCGCAGGAGCGGCTGGCGGCGCCATGGCCGGCGCTCGTGGGGCCGGAGCTGGCGCCGCCCAAGGCGGTGCACAGCGCACGATCGTCGTTGACTCGACGGCTCGGACCGCCGGCGCAGATTCAGCGCGTGCTGGTGCGGCGGGCGCAGGCAACCCGATGCAGGCGCTGGCCGCACTGGCCGCCGCGGCGGCGACCCCGACGGCCGGCCTGATCTACGACGTGGTCGATCGCAACGGGGTGCTCGTGGAACGCGTGCAACTGCCCGCGGGCCGCACGCTCGTTGGCTTCGGGCCTGGCGGGGTGGTGTACCTCGCGCAGCGCGAAGGGCGTGGCATGGTCCTCGAGCGCGCGCGTCGCCTGCCGCACTGAGTTCGGCTCCACGACACCACCGGCAACAGGCAAAGGGCGCGACTCCAACCGGAGTCGCGCCCTTTGCCTGTGCCGTTCACCCGCCGTGGCCATCGCGCCACACCATCGCATCACCCACGAGCGCCGCACGCACGGCGGCGCGGCGTCCCCCTCCTCAGTACGACATCATCTGCATGCGCAGCAGCTCGATCCGGTCGGGCGACCCCACGAAGACCCCCTCCGGCCAGCGCTTGTACTGCAGCATGCTGGAATAGATCTCCGCCTGCCGGTACATGTTCAGGCCGAACCCCGCCAGGTACTGCAGGCGCAGGTTGCGGTCCATGTTGATCTGCGCATCGGCCGTCCACGGCTTGAGATACTTCGCTTCCATGCCGAACGTCGAGAGCAGATCCACCGCCGAGTACATCCCGAGTTCCGCCATCGACTGCCGCACGGGTGCGAACTCCGGACGGTCGAGCTTGGCCTGGATCATGTCGACGTCGATCGGGATCGGGTCCTTCTGGCCCACGAGCACGATGTCGTACCCCTGGCCCATGTGCGTGTTGCCGAACACGAATCCGTCGGGGAAGGCCTCGAAGAAGGTCGCGACCTCCGACTTGACCGCCTCCGGCGTGCTCTCATAGAGCTGCACGAAGACCGTCACGACGCCACCGGGGTTCAGCTTCTCGCGCACGAGGGTGAAGAACTCCTTGGTGTACAGCGTCGCGGCCCCCTTCACCCAGGGATCGAAGGGGTCCGAGGTGATGGCGTCGAAGGTCTCGTTCGTCGTCAGCAGGTAGTGACGCGCGTCGTCCACCTTGATCTCGACCTTGGGATTCTCGGCGACGAAGTAGTTCTGCTGCCCGAAGTACGTGGAGACCACCTTGGGGACCAGGGGCTCGATCTCCGCGATGACCTGCCGTTGCACCATCGGGTCGATGCTCACCGAGCCCGCGGTCACGCCGGCGCCGAATCCGATCACCAGCACCGACTTCGGGTTCTCGGGGATCAGCGTCGCCAGGTGGCCCAGCATGCGCTGCAGGCGCATGTCCTGCGGCTCGCTGGAGGCCTGCACCTTGCCGGCGTTGTGATAATTCAGGACGCCATTGGACAGCAGCGACACCGCCATCGAGGAGTTCATCCCCTCGCCGACGAAGATGAACTCGCCGTGGTCGAAGTACCGTCGGGCGGCGAAGCGACCGAAGCCCACCAGCAACGGCGGCACCGGGGCGACCGTGGTGACGAGGAAGCCGCCGATCGCGACCGCAACGGCCAGGGCCCCGAGTCGGCGCATCGCCCCCCCGGCCGCCGCCGCGGTCTGCGACGGGAACAGCACGAGGATCAGCAGCGCGGACGCCGCGGCGAACATGACCATCATCCGCTGCGAGTTCTGCGTGCCGAGGAGCGGGATGAACGCGACGCTGGCCAGCACCGCGCCGAAGATCGCGCCAACGGTGTTGGCCGCATAGACGGTTCCCACCATCACGCCGGGGTCACGGTCCTCACCCATGGTCGCGGCCAGGGCCAGCGGGAAGGAGGCACCCCAGAGGAACGCCCCCGGCAGCACGGCGAAGGCCGTCTTGACGAAATCCATCTGGAAGGTGAACCACGGCCCCAGCGAGAGCGTGGGGTCGACCGGCCAGAACGGGACCGCCTGCGTCAGGGCGAAGGCCGCCCACGCGATCGCGGCCATCAGGGCCATCTGGAACCAGCCCAGCGCCGTGCGCGCATCCTTGACCGACCCGGCGAGCGAGGCGCCCACCGAGGACCCCAGCCCCAGGCCCATCAGGAACACGCCGAGGATCAGCGAGAAGGTGTAGGTCGTCCCACCGAGATTGAGCGAGAGCAGGCGCGTCCACACCACCTCGGACCCCAGCGCCGTGAAGCCGGAGAGCGCGATCGCCACGTACACGGGCCAGCTGCCGGGCGGCACCGCGAAGAGCGGCGGCCTGGGGGCGTCACTGGCCGGCCGCTTGCCGGCGTACGACGACTCCTTGGCCAGCAACAGCGCCGCAATCGCCACGACGACGTTCAACGCCACTGCGACGAACGACGCGGTCCGCGTATCCGTCACGCGCAGCAGGTAGTAGCCGGCGAGCAGACAGCCGATCACGCCACCGGCGATGTTCCCGCCATAGAAGAAGCCCAGCCAGGACACCCCCTTGGAGGTGGACTCCACCCAGCGCGCGATGGCCGGCAGCGTCGCACCCATCAGCAGCGTGGGGATCAGCAGGACGAGCGCGCAGAACAACCCGCGCAGGACGAGCCCGGTCATCCCGGAGCCCGCGATGGCGAAGTACAGCCCACCGGCCAGCGGCAGCAGGAACGGCAGCAGCAACCCGAAGGCCGCGATGCCCAGTTCGAGATACGCGTACACCTTCATCGGGTGTTCCGCGCGCGACACGTAGCGCGACAGCAGCAACGAGCCCAGGCACATGCCGCCCATGAACGTGCCGAGCACGACCCCCAGGGAGATCGCCGACGAGCCGACGATCAGGGTGATCATTTGCAGCCAGACCACCTCGTAGATCAGTGCGGCGCACCCGCTGCCGACGAAGAGCAGGACGAGGAGGGGGAGGAACGGGCGGTCGGAGGCGACCGACCCAGACTGGGGAGCGTTCATGGGGGAGGTGTAAGGGCGACGTCCGATGAAGCCGGTCGCGAAACCGCCGCTGGCCGGGCGAGTCGACGGCATTCAGGCAAGGTACCCCCGCGATACGCAGCAGACCAGTCGAACGTTCGCGGTGCACGCCCGGCAACGACACGGATGCGTGGACCGGTGGCGGGTGCTCAGCCTGGCGCGCTGAACGTCACCTTCGTGGTATCGACGACCGGCATCCCGTCGCTGGCGCGCACGGCGGGCCGGAACCGGATCTCCTGCAGCATCTTCTCGATCTTCTGGTTGTACGAATTGTCCTTCGATCGATTCCACTGGAGGATCTTCGCGCGTCCCGTCTCGTCGACCTCGAAGATCGCCTCGAGCGTGTAGGGACGGACGCGGCTGGGCACGGGCTGCGGCAGGAGGGCCAGGTTCGTCGGTGTCGGCGGATACACCGCGCCAGCCCCTCCTCCGGTCCCGGGGCCTGTGCCTGACCCGCGCCCCGTCCCGACGCCGGACCCCACGCCTCCGCCACTGCCCGGACCCATGCCGGCGGAGCCGTCGTTCCCGCTGCCGCCGCCGCTCCCCGCCACCACGGAGGTCGCCTCGGTGGCGGCAGCCGCCTTCACTTCCTCAACCTTCGCCTCTTCCACGGGTGGGGTCGGCGGGGGCGTCTCGACCGGCTCTGGCGGCTTCACCTCCGGCGGCGGCACGGGCGGCGTGATGTTCGGCACCGCACTGGGCGTGCTCGCCGGTGCGACCTGCATGTACTGCAGCCGCTCAGCCCGCACGCCGCCGGTGCCGCCACTGCCTCCACCCCCGCCCCCGGCAGGCCCGGCCCCCCCCGCCCCCTCGTCAGTGACCTCGATGGTCGCCTGAATGAACGATGGCAGGAAGAGCAGCAGCACAAGCAGCGCGTGCGCGAGGAACGACAGGGTCGGGCCGCCCCAGCGCGACTCCCGGCGCTGCGGCAGCCCGACCAGCGGGCGGAGCACCGGTCGGTGCTCGCCCTCGGCAGGCGGGGTCAGAGCGATATCGTCGCGTTCAGTCATCAGGGAGGGCACCTCGCTCTCGCGTCCACACAAAGATACTACGCCGACGCGACGGCGAAAGGTTCATCAGGGGGGTCCGAACGCAACGCGCGGAGAGGAGCCGTCAGGCCACCCTCCGCGCGAGGCATTCCATCTACTTATTACTCACTTCGGATCTGGCGGCGGTACGCCGATGATGCGCACCCCGGACCCACGGGCGACGTCCATCGCCCAGATGACGTCAGCGTACGTCACCGTGGGGTCCCCCTTGATGAACATCAACTTCTCGGGGCGCGGGTCGTAGACGCTCTTGATGTACCCCGGGAGATCCTCCTTCGAGACGTCCTGCTTGTTCACGGCGAACCGGCCGCCGGGCAGGACTTCCATCACGATCTGATCCGACTGCGTCTGCTGCGCGATCGGGCTCGGATTCGGGTCCGGCAACTGCAGGTCGATCGCCTTGCGCATCATCGGCTGCATGATCATGAAGATGATCAGCAGCACGAGCATGATGTCGATCATCGGCACGACATTCGGCTCGCTCGACAGCCCGCTGTCGCCCCCGCCAACGCTCATTCCCATGGTCGGCGGCTCCTATTGTTGTTTTTGGGCCATGATGTCACCGGGGACCGTGGACATGGTCCCAGGCAACTGATCCGAGATGGCGCCGACGACGCGCACCCCGCTCTTCGCGGCGATATCCATCGCCTCGAGGACGATGTCGTACTGGAGGCCGCGATCCGCCTTCACGTACAGGATCGCGTCGTCCCGGTTGGCGTAGATGTTGGTCAGCAACTCGCCCAACTGCTCGTTGGGAATCTGCTGCTTCTGCAGGAAATACTGCCCGTACTTGTCGATCCCGAGCACCATGTCGGTCTCCTCCTCGGGATGCTCCTTCAAGTTCACCCCCTCCGGCGGCGTGGCCTGGAAGCCGGAGGTGATGGCGGGCGTCACGACCATGAAGATGATCAGGAGCACGAGCATGACGTCGATCATCGGAACGACATTGGGCTCGGCCTTGACCCCTGCACCGGTGCTAACGGACATTCCCATCGGAAACTCCTCTGCCCGTGCGGGCGATCAACCAGAGATGGGGGCGCTGCCCTTCTGCGCCTGCGTGTTGAACTCGCGGGTGAAGCGCGAGCGACCGAACTCGCCCGACACGCCCTTGATCAGGTAGTCGATCATCTCCTTGGAGACGTACGTCATCTCGGCCGTGAGGTTGTCGATCTTGGTCTGGAAGAAGTTGAAGAACCACACCGCCGGAATGGCCACCAGGAGACCGAAGCCCGTCGCGATCAGGGCCTCGGCGATGCCGACGGCGATCGCCTGGATGCCGGCGCCACCCGCCGTGCCCATGGCCACGAAGGCGTTGATGATGCCGAAGACCGTTCCGAGCAATCCGACGAACGGCGAGGTCGAACCGACCGTCGCCAGCACCGCGAGGCCGCGCTTCAGCGACACGATCTCGACGAGCATGTTGCGCTCGATGGCGCGCTCCGCCGAGTTGATGTCCGAGACCGTCACCGAGCCGTCCGCGATGAGCGGCTTGACCTCGGAGAGTGCGCCGCCCAGCACGCGGGCCACGTGCGACTTCTTGTAGGACTCGGCGAGGTTGATCGCCTCGCTGAGGTTGTCCTCCGTCAGGAACTGCGAGAACTCCGGCGCGAACTTCAGGGTCTCCTTCTGCGCGGTGCGCAGGTTCCACCACTTCTGCAGCGCGACCGACATCGACCACAGCGACATGATGGCGAGGATGGCCCAGATGCCCTTCGCGAACATCGGCGAGTGGGCCCAGATTTCAGCGATCGAGAAACTCATGTGGCAAATTCTCCGGAGGGGGACGGACGGTTAACGGGTGATGGCGAATCCGAACGGCTGCTGCACCAACTGCTTGACCTTCTTGTTGCCGACTTCGGCGGGCAGGAACCGCATCTGCGGCAGCGCGCGCCGCACCGCCTGGGTGAACTGCTCGTGCGTGGACGTGATGACCTTGAACGTGGACATGTCGGCCCGGCCCGTCGTGTCCACCACGAACGACGCCAGCACCTGGCCTTCGATGCCCGCCTGCTTGAGCATCTCCGGGTAGTCCGGCGGACGGGTGCCCGGCGCGGCCGCGGCCTGCTTCTCGACCTGGAACTCGAACATCACGGCGTCGGACGAAATGGCCTGGGGTATACCGCCCGCGACGCCCTGCGCAATGCCGCCGGCGACCCCCTTGCCACTGAAGTCCGCTTCGTTCATCGCGCGCTTCGAGAGATCGATGTCCGGCAGCACGTCCGGGATGTCGACGGGCGCGGTCAGGACCTGGAACCCCTTGGCGATCGGGGGCGCCAGCACGGCGTCGGGCGGCGGCGGCGGCGGCGGCTCCACCTTGACCTCCTCCTGCTTCACCTCGACGAAATCGATCTTCTCCTCTCGCGCTTCCTGGACCGCCTCGGCGACCCCCTTCCCCGTCACATAGACCGCCATCGCGATCACGGCGACGTGGGCGAGGACCGAGAAGGCCGTGCCACCAGCGGAGCGTTCCTTCTTCGCCTGCGTTTCGAGCAGATTGTCGAACATGGGAGTACGGGCGGAGGTGAGACTGTACGCGCTGTACCAATGGTACCCTGGAATCCTGAGGGCGCCATTGAAAAAGAATTAGAAATTGATGAAATCGTCGTGATTATTCGGTGGCGGCCGGGTCAGGGATCGCCAACGGCAGTGTCACGATGAACACCGAGCCCCGCCCGAGCCGGGACTGGACGGCGAGGTTGCCCCCGTGTGCATGGGCGATGTACTGGCTGATGGGGAGCCCCAGCCCGAATCCCGTGCGCTCCCCCCCGCGGGTGCGCACCCGGTCCGCCCGCCAGAAGCGCTCGAACACATGCGGCAGGTCCGCGGCGGCGATCCCCATCCCCGTGTCGTGCACGAAGAACCGGGCCTGCGTGGCGTCGTGCTCCAGGGCGAGGCTCACCGAACCACCCGCGGGCGTGTACTTGATCGCGTTGGTGATGAGGTTCAGGAACAACTGGCGGAGGCGCTCGCGGTCGCCGGGGACCACGACCCTCGGCGGGGGATCCATCGAGACGCTGACCTGGGCGGGTTCGCCCAGCAACTGCGCCGTCTCGAACACGTCGCGCGCCAGCGCGTCGAGGGCGACCGGCTCGCGGAACAGGTCGAGCCGCCCTTCGTCGGCGCGCGCAAGGGTGAGCAGGCCATTGACGAGATCCGCCATCCGCGTCGTCTCGGCGAGCGCCTCCTCCAGGGCGACGAGCTGCTCGGCCGGATCCCCGGACGCCGACATCGCGCGCTCCACGTCCGCCCGCAGCACCGTGAGCGGCGTCTTGAGCTCGTGCGAGGCGTCGGCCGTGAAGCGGCGCAACGCGCCGAACGAGGCCTCGAGACGCGCGATCATCGCGTTCAGCGTCCCGGAGAGTCGCGTGAACTCGTCCCCCACGCTCTCGTCCACGTGCACGCGGCGGTGCAGCGACCGGCCGTCCGTGATGGCTTCCACCTCGTCGATGACCTGCTCGATCGGGACATACGCGACGCGGGACACCACGCCGGCCCCCACCACGGAGGCGAGCGCCACCACCGGGATGAGCAGCAGCATCGTGGCCATCACCTCGCCCGCGCTCACGGTCCGCGGCACGGACCGCCCGACGACGACCCGCGCGATCCCCGCCGTGGTCGCCGGCAGCGCGACCGTGTGAAAGACCAGGTCCAACCCCGCCTGGCGCACCCGCGTTCCCGTGCCACGCACCGGGAAGGTCACCGCCAGCGAGTCCAGCGTGCTGCGGGACTGCGGCGGCAGCACGCGCACGGCGTAGGAGTTGTAGATCGTGCGCCCGCGGAAATCCAGCAGATACACGAAATCCGGCACGCCTTCCATCAGCGAGCGGAGCCGCGCCGTCGCGGTCAGGCCGAGGGTGGTGTCGGTCAGCGTGGTCAGGGGCGCCTCGCCGCCGTCGGCGCCCAGCGCCGCCTGCGTCAGCCGATTGCCCATCCCCTCGGCGAGCATGCGGACCGTGCGCGAAGTGTCGTTCGCCGTCTGGGCGCGACGCACGGCCAGCAGGAGCGTGCCGAACACGGCGACCGTCGCGATCAGCACCGTGCCGATCACCAGCACCAGCCGGCCACGCACCGACCAGCCCATCGTCAGCCCCGGACCACGTAGCCCACCCCGCGCACCGTGCCGATCAGCTTGGGCTCGAAGTTCGCATCGACCTTCTTGCGCAGATGATTGATCACCACGTCCACCACGTTGGTGCCCGGATCGAAATGATACCCCCAGGCGTACTCGGTGATCAGCGTGCGGCTCATCACGCGCCCGGCGTGCCGCATCAGATACTCGAGGACCGCGAACTCCTTGGGCGTCAGCTCGATCGCCTGCTCCCCGCGGCTGACCTCCCGCGTGTCGAGGTCGAGCGACAGGTCGGCCACCACGAGGCGGGTCCGCTGCATCGCACGGGGCCGCCGGGCGAGGGCCTCGACGCGCGCCAGCAGCTCCTCGAACGCGAAGGGCTTGGTCACGTAGTCGTCCGCCCCCGCCCGCAGCGTCTGCACCTTCGCGTCGACGGCATCCTGCGCCGTCAGGACCAGGATCGGACGCTCGAACCCCTGCGCCCGCAGACTGCGCAGCACCTCGAGGCCGCTCTTGCCGGGAAGCCGCATGTCGAGGATGACCAGGTCGTACGGCTGACTCAGCGCGATCCGCTCCCCGTCGATCCCGTCGGCGACGAGATCCACACCCCAGCGCTGCTCCTCCAGCCCCCGCTGCACGAACTGCCCGACGGTTGGATCGTCCTCGATGACCAGCACTTTCATGACCGCCCCTCCCGAGTGGGTCGACGAAGTCCGTACTCACGGATCTTCCGGTACAGCGTTTTGGGGGAGATCCCCAACGCGTCGGCCGCCCGGCCCTGATGCCAGCCGGAGGCCTCCAGCACGGACACGATGTGCCGCTGCTCCACCACGGCCAGCGGCTGCGACAGCGGCGACCCGACCGCCAGATCACCGGCCTCCAGCAGGCGGCGCCGCGCGACCGACAGGGCCACGTCGAGCACGCTGCGCAGTTCCAGCACGTTGCCCGGCCAGTGATGCGACCGCAGGCGCTCGGCGGCCGCGCGCGACAAGGCACGCGTGCCGCCCGACACGGCAGTCACGTAGGACTCCGCCAGCGGCACGATGTCGTCGGGCCGCTCGGCGAGGGCCGGCAGCTCGAGCCGGACGTCGCCCAACTGCTGCGCGAGCTCCGGATGCACGGTGGCGGCGGCGGCGTCCAGCGGCTCGCGCCCAGCGACCATCACACGCGCGCGCAGCGGCAGGGGGTCACCCCCGCCCTCGGGTTGGAAGGTTCCTGTGTCGAGTGCACGGGCGAGGCGACGTTGCAGCGACACCTCGAGCACCGACACATCCGCGAGGAACACGGTCCCCGTGGAGCGCAGCGCCCCCGCCACGGCCGGCAGCGCTCCGTGTGCCGCCTGACCGAACAACGCGACCGCCGCGTGTGCCGACGCCAGCATGCCACGGTCCACGGTCACGAAGGCGGCGTGCGCCTGCGGGCTGCGGAGGTGCATCGTCAACGCGAGCGCACGCTTCCCGACCCCGGCGGGACCGGTGAGCACCACCGGACCGTCGCCCATGGCGATCTGCTCGGCCGCCGCGAGCACGGCGCGCAGGGGGGCATGCCGCGTCTCCAGCGGATGGGCGGCGTCGAACCGCGCGCGCGCGGTCTGCAGCACCGCGTGCGCGCTCACCAGACGGCGGCGCTCCAGCGCGCGCGACACCAGGGCCTCCACCTCGGCCATCCGGTACGGCTTCGACACGTAGGCCAGGGCCCCGAGCCGCATCGCCTGCACGGCCGCGTCGACGGAGGTCGCGCCCGTCGTGATCACGACCTCGGGGGGCGCCGCGTCGTGGGCGACGGCGTGCAGCAGCGCCAGGCCGTCGGGCGACGGCAACTGGATGTCCAGGAGCGCGAGATCCAGCGGCACACGACGCAGCGCCGCCAACGCCTCCGCACCGGAGCTCGCGCGGGTCACGCGATGCCCGCGCGCCTCCAGCGCCTCGACGAGCGCCTCCGCCACCCCGAGGTCGGCGTCGGCGACGAGCACCCGCGCGCCGGGAACGCCGCCGCTCACGCGGCCTCCCCGCCCGGCAACAGCACGCGGAAGGTGCTCCCCTGCCCCACGACACTGTCGACCTCCAGACACCCGCCGTGTTCCTGCACGATCCCGTAGCAGATCGAGAGCCCCAGCCCGGTGCCCTCGCCCGGGCCTTTCGTCGTGTAGAAGGGCTCGAAGATCTTCGTGAACTCCGAGCGCGGAACGCCGACTCCGGTGTCCGTCACCTCCACGACCACGGGCAGCGCGGCCGTCGCGCCGCGCCGCGTGCGGATCGACACCGTCCCGCGATCCGACATCGCGTCGAGCGCGTTCAGCAACAGGGCCATGAACACCTGGACCAACTGCTCGGCGTTCGCCGCGGTGAGCACGGGGAGCGACCGATCGAAGGCGGTGGACACCGTCAGCCGCTTGAAACGCGCGTGATGCTTGAGCAGGAACAGCGTGCGCTCGAGCACTTCATGCACGTCCACCGGCTCCATCTGCGCCCGACGCGGACGGGTGAAGTCGAGGAGTCCGTCGACGATGCCCTTGCAGCGCTGCACCTCGTCGTCGATCGTCCGGATCAGCTCGGAGGCGCCGTCCGGGATGGCCACGCCCGCCGCCGAGAGGTCCTCGAGCTGGTAGCCGAGACTCTCCGCACAGGCCGCGATCGTCGCCAGCGGGTTGTTGATCTCGTGCATCACCCCGGCGGCCAGTTGCCCGATCGCCGCCAGCTTCTCCGACTGCGCGATCCGCACCTCGGACGCCTTCCACTCGGTCACGTCCTCGCCAATCGTCACGACATGCGTGACCTCGGCGCCCGTCAGGCGCATGGGAATCTTGGAGATCCGGTACGTCCGCTGCTCCCCGGCGCTCGTGGAGTCCACCTGGAACGAGTGGACGCGCCCCGACCGGAACACCTCGTCGAGCTCGCGCTGGAGGACCTCGCGCGAGCGTCGGTGCAGCACCTCGAAGATCGGCCGCCCGACCGCTTCGTCGCGCGAGACCCCCTGCATGCCCGTCTCACGCTTGCGATTCCACGCCTGCACCCGGTACTCGCGATCCACAACGTACAGGCCCACCGGCAGCGAATCGATGATGCGTGCGGTGAAACGACGCTCCTCCTCCAGCTCGCGGGTCTGCGCCGCGACCTCGACCTGCAGCACCTGCTGCCGTTCCGACTGGGCGACCTGCGCCGCCAGCAGATGCGCCACGCTCTGGAACAGCAGGACCTGCGGGTCGGTCAGGGGCTTCCAGCCAAGGACGGCGAGCAGGCCAAGCCGGCGGTCGCCAGCAGTCAGGTGGAGCACGTGCAGCTCCGCCATCTCGACGCTGCGCTGCAGGACCAGCCGCAGTTGCTCCGCGGTCACGGTGGGCGGCCCCGCCCCCGCCGAGCGGGTCAGCCCCGCCGGGGTCGTGAGCCACAGCGAGATCTCGCGCGCGTGGGCCACGCGCAGCAGCCCCTGCAGGATCGGTGGCAGCGCGGACTCCAGCGGGACGTCAGCCGCCAGCCGGTCGATGATCGCCGTGAGCGCGCGCATCTCCACCGTCGGATTGTCCACTGCTGGCTGGGAGGTCGGCGACACGCGTTACGACTCACGCTGGGGACGAGGGATTCGGAAGGTACCGGCTCACACCGAAGCGGACAAGATGACCGACTGCATGGCCCGCACCAGCACGTGGCCCCTGCCCGAGGAGGCTCGAGCAGGGGCCACGTCGCGCAGCGCGATCGCTCAGTCGAGTTCGGCGATGCGCGCGAGGATCTCCGCGTTCTCGCGGCGCTGTCCTGGCGCCTCCTCGACGTGGGCCCAGCGGATCACGCCGGACTTGTCGACGAGGAAGTACGCCCGCGTCGAATGCCACTTCTCGGGCAGCAGGACGCCGTAGGCCGCCGACACGTCGCGGCGCATGTCGCTGAGCAGCTCCACCGGGATCTCGTACTTGTGCTTGAACTCGAGCAACGACGGCACGGCATCGATGCTCACCGGCAGCACGACGACGTCCTTCGCGGTGTAGGCGCCGTAGTCCTCCGCGAAGGCGCACATTTCGGCGGTGCAGACGCTGGTGAACGCGAGCGGGAAGAAGGCCACGAGCACGTGGCTGGTCCCGCGGAAGGACGACAGCGTGATCGCGTGACCGGCGGTGGACGGGAGCGTGAAATCCGGTGCCAGCGCGCCAACGGTCGGCACGGGCTGCAGCGTGATGGGCATGGAAGCGGGATCAGGGGAGAGGGAACGGGCGCACGCCGCGCGCTACCGCAGCGGCCGGCGTCGACCGACGCCCTTGCGCGTCTCGTCGTCGCGCCGGTCGACGGCACTGCGCTTCGCACGGCGGCGCTGCGTGAGAACGCGCGTCAGCGCTTCGTGGGCCGCGAGGGACAGGTTGGTCGCGCTGGCCCGGGACCGGAACACGCCCGACTGGGCACGGAGCCGGACGGCGACGGTGACGTGCAGCTTTTCCTTGGTGATGACCCACTCGATGTCGTCGAGCCGGCGGAAGTTGTGTTCCGAGCGGGTCGACAACTCCTGGAGCATCGCTTTCTGCGGTGCGGTGAGCGCCGTATGGCGCTGGACGATGGATACGAGCACGGGACGCCTCGTCTGGGGGATCCTTCGCGGCGGCAGGGTCGTGCGCGCCGCTTTTTCCAATAATCGGCCCGAACCCGGGTGGACACAAGGGAGACGCACGCGGGGACACGACGCCTTGTCGTGTCCCCGCGCATCCGTGCGGCATCGGGATGCGCGATCGTCCGCGGATCCGTCGATCATTGCAATGGAGCGTACCGGGATCGAACCGGTGACCTATCGCTTGCAAAGCGATCGCTCTCCCAGCTGAGCTAACGCCCCAACACGCTGAATACTAATCAGCGCACACGTGGGTCGGCGGCCCCTACTCGTGTGCCGGGAGGGGCTCCATGGTCTTCGGGTCGCAGGGGACCTGCACCTCGTCGCGGAACGGCGACGTCATCAGGAACACCCGCATCTTCGGGAACGCGTCCATGAAGGCCGCGTAGCTGAGCACGAACGCGCCCAGGTAGCCGAGCCCGATCCCCACCTCCCACAGACCGAGCGGGAGCGAGGTCACCGTCTCGAGGTACACCGAGGGATAGATCTCGACGTAGCGCGCCATCCAGATGCCCAGCAACGAGCTGATGGCGAACAGCGACATGGTCGGCGTGTACGTCTTGGCCACCTTGGACAGCAGGCCGAAGAAGGGCGCGCCGAACACCAAGAACACCACCGCCAGCGTGGCCGGCGTCCACGGATCGATCAGCCGCATCCGGAAGAAATGCGTCTCCTCGCCGAGGTTGGCGTACCAGATCACCAGGAACTGCGAGAAGGTCAGGTAGCCCCAGAACGCGGTGAACGCGAAGCAGAGCTTGCCGATGTCGTGGAAGTGGGAGTCGGTGATGATCCCGTCGGCCCCGAGGTGGTTCCTCCACCAGCGCGACAGCATCGACCAGGTCATCAGCATGGCCAGCCAGCCGCCCATGAACACCTGCCAGCCGTACATCGTGCTGAAGAAGTGGTACATCAGCGACATGGAGTGGTCCCAGGACATCACCGGCCAGCCCATGCCGAAGACCAGCGCCAGGATCACCGCCAGCACGCCCTGCCTGGAGTGCGTGGCGTGCAGCTCCCGGCGCTCCTCGCCGAAGCCGGCGCGCATCCGGGCGCGGATGCCCGCCGCCCAGGACGCGCCCTCCTCCGGCACCACGCCCACGTCCAGGCGGACGGAGGTGTACACGTACCACAGCGACAGCAGCGTCATGCCGCCGAAGATGATGATCGAGCGCAGGTAGAAGAACGTGTGGTTGAAGTACAGCTCCTTCTCGGGAATCAGGTACCCCGTGCCGACCTTCTCCCACCACGGATAGATGTTCTTGCCGCCGAAGAAGATGATCACCATCAGCGCCACGAACGCGATCGGCAGGAAGGCGACGAAGCCCTCCACCTGCCGGATCACCGCCCGCGACCAGCGCGCCGTGACGATGCGCTGCACGGCGGCGAACATCACGCCCGCCGAGGCGATGATGGTGAAGAACAACCAGTTCATGTGGAAGGCCGTCCACGCGCGTTGCTCGCCCGTGGCCGCCCCGTAGACGAACAACCCCAGCCCGACCAGGAGCGCCCCCCAGCCGAACTGGCGGGCGATGGCCGGGATCGGCTTGTGCTGGATCAGCCGGACGAGCTCGTCGCGCGTCGGCGTGTGACCGTGACCGTGGCCCATGCTCAGTGGCCCTCCCCGTGCGAATTCTTCTCACCCGTCCCGGGGGACGGGACGTGGACCGGCTTCACGAACGGCGCGATGATGTTGGGCGCCAGACGCGTGCGCCCGGGGAGTGCCTCCCCCGTCTCACCGGGACGCCCAGCCGCGTCCTTCCGCACGACGATGTCGGCCGGCAACTGCCCCTGCAACCCGCGCACGTAGTTGACCACGTGCCAGCGGTCCAGCTCCTCGATGCGGTTCATCGACGGCATCAGGCCGCGCCCATTGCGCAGCATGCCGAACAGGTACCCGTCCGTGCGCTGCAGCGTGACCGGCGTCAGCAGCGACGGCGCGCCGACGCCGAACCGCAGCGCCGGCCCGTTGCCCGCACCCGCCTCGCCGTGGCACACCGTGCAATTGATCTGATACTGCTTCCAGCCGCGGTCCACCGACTCCTGCGTCGCGGCGACGGGGTTCTGCACCACCGAGAACGAGTCGAGGACCGGCATCAGCGGCCGGTACGAGATCTCGTAGGCCGCCACCGCGGTCCCGGTGACCGGGACCGAACCCTGCGGCGCGCCACGCGACGGCGTGGTCGTGTCCGACCAGTCCACCGTCAACGACTGCCACGGGCCGACCGACGGCTGCTGACGGAAGTCCGTCAACCAGCTGCAGCCGCCGAGGGCCAGCGGGAGCGCGACCATCGTCAGCGCCTTGAGCTTACTGTGCACCACGCACCTCCGACGCTCCATGCTTGCGGAGGAGCGCTTCGGCGGCGCTGAGCCGCTCCGGCGCGTCCTCGACCCAGATCCCGAAATCGCCGTGACTGAAGCGCGGGTCGTAGCCGACCGTCGACGTCAGGCGCGGGATCCGCGAGTTGATGAACATCCCGGCGACCGTCGCCAGACCGCCCACCAGCACCATCATCTCGAACGAGATGATGGTGTAGGGGATCCAGCTCGCGATCGCCTTGCCGCCCACCTGCAGCGGCCAGTATTCCGACGTCCACACCGCCACCCAGTAGCCGAACGTCGCGCCCAGCAGCGCGCCGATCAGGGTGAAGTGCCGCACGGGCGAGATGGGCGCCCCGACGGCGTCCTCGATCTCGTGCCGCGGCGTCGGCGTGTACACCGTCACCTGCGTGAACTGCGCCTGCTTGAGCCCTTCGATGGCCTCGCAGAGGGAGTCCAGTTCCTTGAAATGTGCCAGAACGCCGCGCATCAGTGGTGCCCTCCATGCCCAGCGGCATGCTTCATCCGCGGCTTCACGATCTCCTTGACTTCGGCGAGCGCGACCACCGGGAACTGCTTGACGAACAGCAGGAACCACATGAAGAACCAGCCGAACGAGCCGATCAGGATCCCGTAGTCCACCCAGGTCGGCATGTAGCTCGACCACTGCCAGGGTTCGAACTCGTGCGACAGCGACGGCACCACGATCACGTAGCGCTCGAACCACATCCCGATGTTGATGAAGATCGAGAGGATGAACAGCCAGGTGGTGTTGCGGCGCAGTTGCTGCGAGAACAGCGACAGCGGCAGGATCATGTTGCAGGTGAGCATGATCCACGCGGCCCACCACCACTGTCCGAACACGCGGTTCCAGAAGTAGGCCTGCTCGGCCGGCACGCCACCGTACCACGCGATGAAGAACTCGATCAGGTACGCCGACCCCACCACCAGCGACGTGAACAGCACCATCTTGGCCGTCGCGTCGAAGTGGTTCAGCGTGATGTAGTGCTCCATCTTGAACCACTTCCGCAGCGGGATGGCGATCGTCCACACCATCGCGAAGCCCGAGAAGATGGCCCCCGCCACGAAGTACGGCGGGAAGATGGTGGTGTGCCAGCCCGGCGTCAGGGCCATCGCGAAGTCGAAGGAGACGACCGAGTGCACCGAGAGCACCAGCGGCGTCGCGAAGGCGGCCAGGAACAGGTACATGCGCATGAAGTGGCGCCACTCGCGCTCACTGTTGCGCCAGCCCATCGACAGGAACGCCAGGATGGCCCGGCGCGTCGGGTTCTGCTCCCGGTCGCGCATCGCCGCGAAGTCCGGGATCATGCCGACGTAGAGGAAGGTCGTCGAGATCGTCAGGTACGTCGAGATCGCGAAGACGTCCCACACCAGCGGGCTCTTGAACTGCGGCCAGATGAGCCGCCAGTTGGCGTACGGGATCAGCCAGAAGGCCTTCCACGGACGCCCGGTGTGCAGGATCGGGAACAGGCCAGCCGTCATGACGGCGAAGACGGTCATCGCCTCGGACAGCCGGTAGATCGTGGTGCGGAACCCGGCCCGGAACAGGAACAGGATGGCCGAGATCAGCGTCCCCGCGTGCCCGATGCCGACCCAGAAGACGAAGGTGATGATGTACACGCCCCACATCACCGGCGGCTCGTAGCCGGCGACGCCCAGCCCCTGATGGATCTGATAGGTCAGCGAGGCGGCGCCGATGCCCAGGCCGATCAGCGCCAGCAGCAGGCCGGCGAACCAGGCCTTGGTCGGGTTGAGGACGCCGAGGACTTCCTTGTCGACCTGCTCGTAGGTGGTGACCGCCGGAAGCTGCACATCCGCCGACGGGATGTTCGGCCGGGGGTAGCGGGTGGGTTCGACCATCGTTGCCATGTGGTCGCCCTCCTTACGCGTGGGCCGACGCGCCGGGCGTCGGGTGATTGACCTTCTGCAAATAGACCACGGCCGTGTAGGTGTTCAGTTCTTCGAAGACGTGGTAGGCGCGGCGGTCGCGCGCGGCCTTCGCCACCGTCCACTGGTCGTCCGCCGCGTCGCCGAAGATGATCGCCCGCGACGGACAGGCCTGCGCGCAGGCCGTCGTGAACTCGTCGGGCGCCACTGCGCGCCCCTCGAGCGTGGCGCGGTTGTCGGCCTCGCGGATGCGCTGCACGCAGAACGAGCACTTCTCCATCACGCCCTTGCCGCGGACGGTCACGTCCGGGTTGAGCTGCCAGTGCATCGGCTCCGGGAAGGCGTACTGGGTGCGATCCGGCTCCCCGTAGCCGAACCAGTTGTAGTAGCGGACCTTGTACGGGCAGTTGTTGGAGCAGTAGCGCGTGCCCACGCAGCGGTTGTAGACCTGCACGTTGAGGCCGTCCGGCGAGTGGTACGTGGCGTACACGGGGCACACCGGCTCGCAGGGAGCGCTGCCGCAGTGCTGGCACATCATCGGCACGAAGCGCGTCTCGAACGAGGGATCGAACGTGACGTCCTTCGGTTCGCGGTCGATCTCGAAGTAGCGCTCCAGCCGGATCCAGGCCATCTCGCGCGAGCGCGT
>CAYSFN010000011.1:0-5647 GCA_964430045.1 uncultured Gemmatimonadaceae bacterium | reverse complement strand
GTCGGAATGTTGTTCTCGCTGTAGCAGGCCGTGACGCAGGCCGAGCAGCCCGTGCACCGCGCAAGGTCGATGGTCATCGCCCAGCGACGCTTGCTGTAGCCCGACTCGTGGTCCGGGGCGTACATCCCCTGATCCTTGGACGTCGAATCCACCAGGTTGCCCTGGGCGTCGCCCGCCACGGGCGAGCGCAGGCCCGGCAGGAACTCGTGCGAGGCGTCGCCCGGGAACTCGTGGTGGCCGTGCCCGTGCGCCTCCTCGGTGCCGAGCAGCACGCCGACGTTCATGGCGCGCGCGATGCCGCGCCCGTGCTGGCGCGCCGAGCCTTCCGTGGTCACGACGCGCGACGCCGCGGACGCCTTGGTGACCGAGCACAGGCTCTGCGTGAGCGCCCAGTTCCCCGCGTCGTCCTCCCCGGGGCCGAGCAGTGCGAAGGCGTTGGCGCCGCAGCCCTGCGCATAGCGGCCGTAGCTCGCGTGGCCGCGACCTGCCGCGACGGCGATCGTGTCGGGGCGGAGCCCGATGTACGTGTAGGCCGGTGCGGTGATCTCACCCGCGTCGGTCCTGACCGTGACGTGATCCCCCTGGGCAACGCCCAGGGCCTTCGCCGTCTCGGGGTGCATCTCGATGACCGTCTGCCAGAGGATCTTCGTGACCGGATCCGGCAGCTCCTGCAGCCAGGGCTTGTTCGCCCCGCGGCCGTCGCCGAGGGTCGGCGACAGGTAGACCTGCAACGTGTACGCCCCCGATCCGCCGAGCGCGTCGATGCGCGCACTGGCCCGCGGAGCCGGCACCGTCGCCGTGGCGGCCAGCGCGCCGGCCCCGCTGAGCATGGCGGTGGGCAGCGCGGCGGTGAGCCCCGCGTTGCCGCCGGGGATGCGCGCGGCCAGCCACGCCCGGTAGTCGGCCACCTGGTAGCGCGACGCGGTGGCCGGATCGTTCCTGGCCACGGCGATGAGCACGTCCGCCGTCGACCGCGTGTCGAACACGGGGTCCATGGTCGGCTGCTGCAGGCCGAGCAGGCCGCGCACCGGCTCGGCGTCACCCCAGCTCTCCAGTGCGTGGTGGTCCGGAAGGATCAGGTCACAGAGGTCCGACGTCTCGTCGATCACGTTCGTGAACGCGACCTTGAACGGCACCTTGCCCATCGCCCCGGCGACGTCGAGCCGCGCCGACGTGGTGTACGCCACGTTCGCGCCGCGCACGAAGAGCAGCGGGACGTCGCCCGCCGCCATGCGCTCCACGGCATCCCGCAACTGGGCGACGCTGTTGAGCCGCTCCCACGACAGCAGCGCCTGCGCCGGCTTCACCGTCACTCCCACGTTGCCGAGCGCCTGGTTCAACTCGGCGACCGCCGCCGCGACCGCCTTGGCGTCCGGCCCGGTGGTCCCCGCCACGATCAGCGACGGCCCCGCCGTGCGCAGCCGGGCCGCCAGCGTCTCGAGGGCGGCGGCACTGACGCCCGCCGCCTCGGCGGCCTGGGCCAGCGACACTCCCGTGCTGCGGCCCACCGCGCCAAGCAGCGCGCGGACGATCGCGAGCTCGCCGCCGACCTTCGCCGGCACCCACTCGTCGGCGTTGAGGCCCGTGAGCGTGCGCCGCGCCCCGATGTACCACGCCTGCGGCGCGTCCGTGAGCTTGGCCCGCGCGTCGGCCCACCCCAGCTGCTGCGGCACGGCGTGCCCCCAGCCGTCGAGGAAGTCCGCGCCGACCGAGACGATCGTCCTGGCCGCCGAGAAGTCGAGGGCGGGCCACGCCACACCGTACGCCTCGCGGTTCGCCGCGATCGTGGCCAGCGGAGCTTCGGCGTCGACGCTCAGATGCGCCGGCATGCCGTAGGCACTCAGCCACTGGTCGAGAAACGCCGGAAAGGACCCCTGCTCGTGCTGGTTGATGAAGACCGCGCCCTGCTGCTGCCCGCGCGAGCGCAGCTCGCCGAGCCTGGTGGCGAGGGTCTGCAGAGCCTGATCCCAGGTGATGGGCTGCAGCGCACCGCCTTCCCGCAGCATGGGGCCGCGATACCGATCCGGGTTGTAGAGCCCCTGCAACGCCGACTGTCCGCGGGCGCAGAGCGCGCCGCGGTTCACCGGATGCTCGGGGTTCCCTTCCGCCTTGATCGCGCGGCCGTCGCGCGTCTCCACGAGGATGCCGCAGCCCGACGCACATTCGCGGCAGGTCGTGGCATAGTAGGTGGAGACACCCGGCACCGTGTGGTCGGGCGAGTTGAGGTACGGGATCAGCTTCTCGACCTTGTCGCCGCTGCACCCCACTGTGGCGGTCGCGACGCCACCGGCGCCCATGACCTTGAGGAAATCACGGCGCTTGACGCCGTTCCCCGTCGTCGTGCTCATTCGCAGATGCTCCGGCGGGTCAGTAGTGGCAGGTGGCGCAATCGTACGCCGCCTTCTTGATGGGTGCCGCGAGATCGGCAGCACTGGGCTCGTATCCCGCCGCGCGCATGCCCTCAGCGCGCTGATAGCCGTTCACGTGACAGTTCACGCACCACCCCATGTTCAGGGACGCGTAACGCTCCACCACGGGCATGTTCTGGACCTGGCCGTGGCAGGATTGACACGTGACGCCCGCATTGACGTGACGCATGTGGGGGAAGTGCACGTACTCGGGCACCTTGTGGATCCGCACCCACGGCACGGCCTGCGCCGAATCGTAGTACGCCTTCAGCTTCTGGATCTCGGGACGGCCCGCCGCCACCACGGTGTGGCAGCCCATGCAGGTCGACAGGGCGGGCATGCCGGGGTCCGGGGACTTGTCCGCCGCGCTGTGGCAGAACAGGCAGTTCATGCCCAGCGTGTTGACGTGCACCGGGTGCGGGAAATTGATCGGCTGCTCCGGCGCCGGGTCGGCGCTGATGAAGTAGCGGTTGAAGTTCGAAGCGCCCTGGTAGGCCCACGGTCCCCTGGGCGCCTTGCCGCGCGCCTCGAGGTTGGCCTTGGCCGTCGCATACCCGGGCTGGCCGGGATTCAGGCCGTCGATCGGCTGATCCGCCGCCACAGCCGGCGCATCCTGCGCGCCCTGCAGCGATCCGGTGTAGGCGGCCAGCACCGCGACCAGCACGGCCACGACGACGAACCCGGGGACCAACGCCCACTTCCTGCGTCCCGACATCCGAGGGATGGGTGAGAGGAGACTTCCTGCCGTGGCTTGTGAAATCGTTCACAAGCTCCGGAACAATCCGGAGTAAGTTGCACGAGCGCCACGCCCGATACAAGGGGGGAGATGCACTCGGAATTGCGCGCGCGCGCGGGAGTGCCGCGCGATTTACGAGCGATCCGCGTCCGGTGTCGCGGTCGGCTCCGGGGCCGACGTCGGGTCCGACTCCGGGGCCGGGTCCGTGGCGCGGGGTTTCCCGTAGCCACCACGGTAGATCCCCTGCAGGCGATCCACCGTCCGCAGCACCTCGATGCCGATGGCGCGCAGCAGGTCGGTCTCGCGCCCGTCGGGCCCGGCGCGGAAGACCACGGAGCGCACCGCGCGCATCACCAGGTGCGGGTTGCGCGTCTTGTAGAAGTCGATGGCCTGCAGCGCCCGGTCCCACACCTCGAAGGTCAGCTCGTACTGCCGCTGGGTCGCGGGCGGCGCGTGATGGCGCGGACGCTGCAGGCGCCGCGTCGCGTCGCCCGCGCCCCGGTGCAGCTCGTAGCAGGCCAGCAGCACCGCCTGCGCGAGGTTGAGCGAGGCGTGCTCCGTCGTGGGGACGGTCACCGTCGCGTGCGCACGGTCGAGCGCCTCGTTGTCGAGCCCGTGGTCCTCCGGCCCGAACAGCACGGCCACCGGGCCGCTCTCCGCGACCGCGAGGAGCTCGCGCGCCGAGGACGCCGGGTCGAGCCGCGCCCAGCGCGCCGCGCGGGGCTTGCCGGCGTAGCCGTGGACGCGCACGCAGTCGGCGAGCGCCTCGTCCAGCGTCTCGAAATGCCGGATGCGGGCCACGAGGTCGCGCGTGCCGTGCGCGATGCCCTCGATGCGCCAGGGGTCGTACGGGACCGGGTCGACCAACCGGAGCTGCGACACGCCCATGTTCTTCATCGCACGAACGGTCCCCGCGATGTTCACGGGGTCCTGCGGCTTGTGCAACACGATGACGACGGCGTCGAGCAGGGACACGGGACGAGGCGGGACGGAGGACGGACCAGCGATGGCGCCGCCGGACGCGGCGTTAAGTTACGGAGGCAGCGCAATCTCCACGCTCAACGCAAGCGACCCGACGGACTTCGTGCAACTCATCTCGGATTTCTTCGCCTATCTGCAGGACCTGCCGGCCCTCATCCAGTGGGCCGGCGTCGTCGGCCTGCTCATCATCGTCTTCGTCGAGACGGGGCTGCTGGTGGGCTTCTTCCTGCCGGGCGACTCCCTGCTCGTGACGGCGGGATTCCTCGTCTCGCAGGGGGTCTTCAGCGGGACGACGACGATCTGGACGCTGGGCGCGATGCTCTGCGTGGCCGCCATCGTCGGCGACCAGGTGGGCTACGCCATCGGCACCGCCTCCGGCCCGCGCATCTTCAAGCGGGAGGACTCGCGCTTCTTCAAGCGCAAGCACCTCCTGCGGGCGCAGGACTTCTACGAGCGCCACGGCGGCAAGACCATCGTCATCGCCCGCTTCGTCCCCATCGTGCGGACCTTCGCGCCGGTGATCGCCGGGGTCGCCAGGATGCGCTACGGCGCCTTCATCACGTTCAACGTGGTGGGCGGCCTGCTGTGGGTCTGGTCAATGCTCCTGACCGGCTACTACCTCGGCCGACTGGTGCCCGGCATCGAGCACCACATCGACAAAGTCATCCTTGGCGTGATCTTCCTCTCCATCCTCCCGGGGATCTACGGGGCCTGGCGTGAATCGCGCCGCCCCGACCCGAGCCCTGCGGACTGACCTTCACCGGACCCTCCCATGCCCTTCACGCTTCCGCCCCTCCCGTACGCCCCCGACGCGCTCACGCCGCACATCGACGCCCCCACGATGGAGATCCATCACGGGAAGCACCACAACGCCTACGTCACCAACCTGAACGCGGCCGTCGAGAAGGCGCCGGAGCTCGGGTCCTGGTCGCTCGAACAGCTCAACCAGCGTCTCGCCGACGTGCCGGAGGCCGTGCGGACCGCGGTGCGCAACAACGCGGGCGGCCACTGGAATCACGCCCTGTTCTGGACGCTGCTCTCCCCCGCCGGCGGCGGCAGCCCCACGGGCGCGCTCGAGGCGGCGATCACGGCGGGCTTCGGGTCGTTCGACGCGTTCAAGACGCAGTTCGCCGCGGCCGCCATGGGCCGCTTCGGCTCCGGCTGGGCGTGGCTGATCAAGCGGGACGGGGCGCTGGTCATCACCAGCTCGCCCAATCAGGACAACCCGATGATGGACGGCGCCGCCCCCGGCGACATCCTGCTCGGCCTCGACGTGTGGGAGCACGCGTACTACCTCAACTACCAGAACCGCCGCGCGGACTACGTGGCCGCGTTCTGGCACCTGGTGGACTGGTCGGCCGTCGCGGCCCGGTACGGCGCGTAGCACCCGTCGGCGGGCACCGGTCCACCGTGCGTGACGCCGCACGGTGGACCGGTGCCCGGGCGCGTGCCGCGCCTCAGCGCGCGGCCTCGCCCTCGAGGTAGGTGTAGCCCTCCAGGCCCGCCACGTACTCGGCGATGA
>CAYSFN010000010.1:908-39683 GCA_964430045.1 uncultured Gemmatimonadaceae bacterium | reverse complement strand
TGTATCCGCGCAGCGCCGGTCGCTCGAAGTTCGGCTGGTCGCGGATCCCGGTGGGAGTGCTGGACATGCTGGCGGTCTGGTTCGAACTGCGCTTCGCGCAGAAGCCGCTGCTGCTCTTCGGCATGCTCGGCGCGGTGCTGTTCGCCTTCGGCGCGCTCTCCGGTGCGCTGGCGGTCGCCTGGCTCGCGCTGACGGGGGAGGGGGTCCGCGCCATCTGGACCGTGGTCCAGACCGCGCTCATCCTCGGCAGCGTGTTCTTCGCGACCGGTCTCCTGGGGGAGCAGATCGCCGCCCAGCGCGCCGAATTGCGGGAGCTCCGTCGCATTCTCGATTCGCGTACGCATCGCACGGACGAGTGAGCCTCGATGCGTGTGCTCTTCGTCTCGCACAACGCTCCGCGTGCCGTCGGTGATGCACCGGGGTCCTTCGTCCATCGGCTCGCGGTGGCACTCCAGGCCCGGGATGTCGCGGTCACGCTCATCGCCCCCCACGCGCCGGGCCTTGCGGAGCAGGACTGCATCGAAGGCGTCGCGATCGAGCGGGTCCGCTACGCCCGGGACGCCGCCGAGACCCTGGCCTACAGCGGCACCCTGGCGCAGCAGGTCGCGACATCGTGGCAGGCCCGACTGGCGCTCGTGGGACTGCTGCGTGCGTTGCGCCGTGCCGTCGTCATGCATGCGCCCGCGGTCGACCTCGTCCATGCGCATTGGTGGTTCCCCGCAGGCCTGGCGGCCGCGGTCGCCCCACGCGCCGGTCGGCCGCTGGTGACGACCTTGCACGGCAGCGACGTGCGTCTGGCGCAGGGCGGGATCGCGCGACGATTGTTCCGCGGCGTCGCGCGTCGCAGCGACCGCGTCACCACGGTGTCGTCGTGGCTCGCCGACGAGACCGTTCGACTCACCGGGTGCGACCGCCCCGAGGTCGCGCACGTCCCCATCGACACGGCGACCTTCCACGCCGCGGCACTGCCACGCGACGGGATGCTCTTCGTGGGACGCTTGAATCGACAGAAGGGACTCCACGTCCTCATCGCGGCCTTGCCGCACATCGATCCGTCGCTCGGCGCATTGACGGTGATCGGTGCGGGACCCGACGAGTCCGCGCTGCGCGCGCAGGCGGAGCACGCCGGCGTGGCGTCGCGCATTCGCTGGTCCGCTCCCGTCGCACAGCACGCATTGGTGCCCGCCTATCAGCAGGCGCGCGTGGTGATCCTCCCGGCGACGGAGCCTGAGGGCCTCGGCCTGGTCGCCGTCGAGGCACGGGCCTGTGGTGCGGCGATCGTCGCGTCGGCCATCGGTGGCCTCGTCGACGTCGCAGGGGACGCGCCCGATGCGGTGCTCGTGCCGCCCAACGATCCAGCCAGCCTTGCGGCGGCCGTGAATGCACTGCCGCCGGCGGATCACGCGCGGGCGCCGTCCTCGCGGATCGCCGACTTCACCCCTGCGGCAGCCGCTGATCGTTATCTGCGGCTCTACACCGAGCTCCTGGGGGCCGCGCGTGCGTAAGATCGTCGTCCGTGTCGCGCAGGTCCTGCTCGCCGCGCTCGTCATCTGGTTCGCGTTCGACGAACTCTCGCCGCACTGGGGTGAGCTGCGCGCCTCGTGGAACCAGCTCACCGTGCGGTGGCCGTGGCTCCTGGGGTCAGGCCTCCTGGTGCTGACCAGCTATGCGGTGCTGATCGAGACGTGGCGGCGCACGATTCGCCGGTGGGGGCACCATCTCGCGATCGAGACCGCGACCCGCATCTGGTTCGTGTCGAACCTTGGGAAGTACGTCCCGGGCAAGATCTGGCAGATCACGGCGATGGGCGCGATGGCGCGCGAGGCAGGGGTCCCGGCGAGTGCCGCGGTCGGTTCCTCGCTGCTCATCGCGGTGGTGAACGTCCTTGCGGGTGGCGTGGTGATCCTGCTGACCGCCTTTGACGCCGGCCTGCTCCCTCCGCGCGCGGCGGTCAGCGGTGCGATCCTGCTGGGCGGCGTCGCGCTCCTGCCGCCGATCCTGCCGGCACTGGCCGAACGCGTCGGTCGATGGCGGGGACGCGACGTGCTGTGGCCATCGATCCGTGTCAGCGACCTGGTGCTGATGTTCGTCGGCTGCGCAATCGCGTGGTGCCTGTACGGCGTCGCCTTCGAGTGGCTCGCGCGCGGCACCATGCCGCACGCGGGTGGCGCAACGCGGTACTATGTCGCCAGTTTTACCATCTCGTACCTCGCGGGATTCCTGGCGCTCGTCGTGCCCGGTGGGGCCGGCGTCCGCGAGGTGGGACTGCTCACCGTCCTGCCGCAACTCGGACTCACGTCCGTGGCCGGAGCGTTCCTCCTGGCGCTCACCTCCCGACTGTGGCTCACCGTTTTTGAACTCCTGCCGGGGCTCGCGCTGCTGCTGCTCCCCCGGTCCGCGTCTTCTCGTTCGACACTCTCATGAATTCCGATTCCGCACGCCTCCACGACGACGCACCGCCCTTCGCACTCGGGTGGGCGATGCTGGCGTGCGCGTTCGCCACGCTGACCCTGGCGTGGCCGGCGCTCTCCGGTGGCTTTCTCGTCAGTCTCCACAGTGACCAGTACGTCGCCGGCTACGCGTTCCGTGAGTTTGCGGGGGCATCCCTGCGTGCGGGTGAGGGGTTCCCGCAGTGGAACCCGTTCCTGTTCAGCGGGATGCCGTACATCGACGCGATGCACGGCGACATCTTCTACCCCACGTTCCTGCTGCGGCTGTTCCTGCCGACCGACGTCGCGATGACGTGGGGCATGATCGGACATCTGTGGCTGGCTGGCGTGGCCGCCTACGGGCTGTTCCGCGCGCACGGCCTGGCGTTCTGGCCTGCGTTGATCGGCGGACTGGGCTACATGCTCAGCGGACAGATCGCCTCGCTGGTGTCGCCGGGGCACGACGGGAAGCTGTTCGTGAGCGCGCTCTTCCCGATCACGATGCTGTTGCTGCGCGTCGGCATCCGGGACGGGCGGCACTGGGCATGGGGGGCGCTCGCCCTGATCGTCGGCCTGGGGGTGCTCTCGCCGCATCCGCAGCTGCTGCAGTACCTGCTGCTGGCCGCCGGGGCGTACGCTCTGTTCACGGCCCTGAGCGACGCGGGGGATCTTCCGCGATCCGTCGCGCTGCAGCGTCTGGGGCTGGCACTGGGTGCGGTGGTCCTCGGGTTCGCCATCGGGACCATCCAGTACCTGCCGGTGAGCGACTATGTCGGGTGGTCGCCGCGGGCGGGCGGGCGCGACTACACGTACTCGACGTCGTTCTCGATGCCTCCGGAGGAATTGCTGAACACCATCGTGCCGCAGTTCTCCGGCATCCTCGACGCCTACTGGGGGCGGAACCTCATCCACTTCCACTCCGAGTACCTTGGCGTCGCCCTGCTGGTGCTGGCGTTCGGGGCAGGGGGGGCGACTCGAGCGTCGGAGCGTCGCTGGGCGTGGTTCTGGATCGGCACGCTCGTCGTGTCGGCGCTGTGGGCCATGGGGGGATACACGCCGTTCTACCGCCTGGTCTACACGCTGGTCCCCGGGACCAAATTCTTCCGAGCCCCCAGCATCATCTTCTTTGTGACCTCGTTCGCCACGGCGGCACTCGCCGCGTACGGCGCCCAACGCCTCCGCGACGGGGAGTGGTCACGCCGCCCGCTGCTGATCGGCGCCGCGGTGCTGGGGGGCATCAGCGTCCTGGCGCTGTCAGGTGTCCTCGCACCCATGTTCAGCGCGCTGGCGCCGGAGGACTCGTACAGGCACTACGAGGCCAACCGCGGCAATGTCTCCATGGGCGGGTTGCGGTCATTGGTCGGCGTCGTGGCCAGCGTGTGGATCATCGCGGCCGCCCTGTCGGGCCGTCTCGGACTGCGGCGGGCGATGCCGCTCCTGGCGGCGCTGGTCGTCGTGGACGCCTGGTCCGTGCAACGGCACTACTGGCAGTTCCTCCCGCCAGCGGCCGAGGTCTTTGCCAGCGACCCGGCCATCGACGCGATCAAGGCGGACTCTGTCCCTGGCCGCGTGCTCGCCTTCGACTTCGGCACCAACTCCGAGTACCGGGATCCGAATCTGAACGGCGACGGCCTGATGATCCACGGTATTCGGAACGTGGTCGGCTATCATGGGAACGAGATCGGGCGCTACCAACTGGTGTACGGCAAGAGCGAGGGGCGTATCGGCATGGTGAACCCCGCGCTCTGGAACGTGGCCAACGTGCGCTGGCTCTACACGGACGTCGATCGGCTCCCGGCGGTGTTCGAGCCCGAGCAGTGGGAGCGCGTCCTCGGCCCCGTGCGCAATGCGGCGGGGTCGACGATCTATCTGTATCGCAGCACGGCCCCCCGGCCGCTGGCGTGGGTCGCACCCGCGATCATGCAGCGTCCGGACGAGGTCGTGCACGCCGCCGTGACGAATCCGTCGTTCCCCGTGCACAGCATCGCCCTGTTCCCGCCAGAGGCGTCCGTCACGGCGGTCGAGCCCAGCGCACCGCCGGAGCCACTCGCGTTCGGGGTGCGTGTCGCCGCGTGGTCTCCTGGCGCGATGTCCTTGGTGCTCGAGGAGCCCGCCCCCGAGGGCAGCGCTCTCGTGGTCTCGGAGAACTTCTACCCGGGCTGGACGGCGCAGGTCGATGGCGCGGCGGTCGAACCGTCTCGCGTGAATCTGTCGTTCATCGGCATTCCGCTGCCGACCGGCGCGCGCGAGGTCACGCTGCGATTCGAAAGCCGTGCCTTCGAGCGCGGCCGATCCGTCACGCTGCTCGCGCTGACCCTCAGCCTGCTGCTGATGGTCGGTGGTGCGCTGGTCGACTGGCGAGGGCGCGTGCGTGGCTGAGCGGGCGGTGGTGATCATCCCGACGTACAACGAGCGGGAGAACCTGCCGAAGATCACGGCGCAGGTGCTCGAGCAGGATCCGCGACTCGACGTGCTGGTCGTCGACGACGGCTCACCGGACGGCACCGGGACGCTGGCGGACGCCCTGTCGGCGGCGAATCCCCGGGTTCACGCCATGCATCGTCCCAGGAAAATGGGACTCGGCACCGCGTATATCGCCGGGTTCAAGTGGGCGCTGACGCAGGAGTATGACTTCATCTTCGAGATGGACGCCGACTTCTCGCATGACCCGAAGCACCTGCCCCAGTTCCTGGCGGCGGTGCAGGGGACGGACGTGGTGCTCGGTTCACGCTACCTCAACGGCAAGGTGACGGTCATCAACTGGCCGATGCCGCGGTTGTTGCTCAGCTACGCTGCGAACATCTATGCTCGTGTCGTCACAGGGCTTAGGTTATGGGACCTCACCGGTGGCTTCAAGTGCTTTCGCCGCGACGTGCTGGCGGCGATCGACTTGGACGCCGTGCGATCGAACGGCTACGCGTTCCAGATCGAGATGTCGGTGCGCGCGTGGCGGAAGGGCTTTCGCCTGACCGAGATCCCGATCGTCTTCGCGGATCGCACGGAAGGTGAGTCGAAGATGAGCGGCCGCATCGTGCGGGAAGCCGTCTGGATGGTGTGGAGACTGCGATGGTGGACACTGACCGGCCGCGTCTGACGGGGCTCTCGTTCTGCAAGCTCGTGGGCTCGGGGAATGACTTCGTGTTCCTCGACGGGCACGACCCGGCAATCCGTGCGCTCGAGGACCCACGTGTCGTGCAACGCATCTGCGATCGCCGGACAGGCATCGGCGCGGACGGGGTGGTCTGGCTCCTGCCGCCAGAGGCCGGGGACGATGCCAGCTACAGGATGCGCTACTACAACGCAGACGGCAGCGAGGCGGACCTGTGCGGCAACGCCGCGCTGTGCAGCATTGCGCTTGCAACCCGGAACGGCCTCGCGCCGGTGGACCACCGGTTCGCGTTCCGGACCGACGCTGGCGTCCTGTCCGGGCGTCGGCTCACGTCGGACCGCTCAGAGGTCTCGATGCCCGTGGTGCGGGACCTCCGACTGGACCTGTCCGAGCGCCTCGGGCCCGGTGAGGCGCGGATGGGCTACGCCAACTCGGGCGTTCCACACGTGGTGGTCCTGGTCGACGACGTGGACCGTGTCGAGCTCACGCTGCGCGGCCGCCATTTGCGCTCCGCTGACACCGTTGGCCCGGCAGGCGCCAATGTGAACTTTGTCAGCGCCTCGGGGGATGGTTCGTGGCGCATGCGAACCTACGAACGCGGCGTGGAGAGCGAGACCTTGGCGTGCGGCACGGGGGCTGTCGCCAGCGCCGCGCTGCTGCGGCAGTGGGGCCTCGGGGGCTCGGCCTCGACGGTGATGACGCGCTCCGGCCTCCCAGTGACCGTCACGTTCGACGATTCGGATGGGACCGCCGCGCCAAGTCTGGCGGGTGAAGGTCGAATCGTGTTCGAGGGCCGCTTCGGGTCGTTGTAGGGCGTCCAATTTCAACAATCCACAGGTATTACTGGGATATCCACACCAATCCAGCCTTTAACTTTACATAATACATATTATCCGAACACTACAGGTTCGGGCATGTTCTGGCAGGTATAAAGACATTGAGGCGACACCATGGGGTGTCGCCTCAATGTCGAAATCAGCATTCGCCCAGCGCTTGTGCGCCTGCAAGATGCTATTCCATGCAGGGTTACGTTGATCGACCTCTAGCTTCGGCTCGCTGGCTTGGTGGCAAGCTCGCCAACACGCAGGCGAGCCTCGGAAGCCATCGACGAGGATTCATCGGCCGCGAGTTCCTGCCAGATTACCAAGGCCGCATCGGCCTTCCCCGCCCCCATGAGCACGCGGGCTTGGTCAGCCTTGTACGCGTCGCTCTCCATGCGGGTGGTCGCGTCGGTCGACGCCGTCGCATACGCCGCCGCCGCCGCATCGAGCCGACCCAGATCCTCGTAGCCTGCCGCGATCAATGCCTGGATCGCCGCACGGTACGGCTTCGCCGCCCCCGACCCAACGATCTCCTGCAGCAGCGCCACCCCCTGGTCATGGCGACCCTGACCGTACATTGCCTGCGCGAGCATCATCTTGGCGCGGACGCCCGACGGCGTGCTCGCATAGCGCTGCACGACCCGCTGCAACTCCGTCTCGGCCAGCGGCAGATTGCCCGAGAAGAACGAACGCTCCGCCTGCGACAGCGCCTGCGCGGCCCGGGTGTCCTTCAGGTTGGCGGAGGAGCTCCACAGCCAGGCACCGGCGCCAGCCACGACCACCGCAGCGGCGCCGATGGCCAGGTTGCGGCGGTTCTGCTCAAGAAATGCGCCGAGGTCGAAACCCTCGGTGCCAGCGGACGACTTGCTCATGACGGGAAGGAGAGGAATGATGGGAGTGGAATGGACCAACCTTATAATGTAGTTGGCATTCCCTGCCTGCGCGAGCGTCGTGGGGCTCCTGTCAGGTGAACGATTCGCCGGCGCCAAGCGTACACCCTCTGTGACCATTCCGTCTCGTCCGGGCCTCCGCGTGCACGCGTTGATTGGCCGTTTCGTGGTGTTGATTCCCTGCCTTGTCGCCCTCGGTGCCTGCCGCCCAGGCGACGCGGCTGATCAGATGTCTGCAGCGTCCTCGCCGTCCACGCAGGGCGGCCGTGGTGGGCCCGGCGGCGGCGGCGCCCGCGGCGCCGCGATCACCCCGGTCGAGATCGAGATCGCGGGCCGCACCGAAGTCGCCCGCACCAGTGCCGTGGCGGGCGTGTTGCAACCGATTCGCACCGTGAACGTCACCTCGCTCGTGGGGGGGACCGTGGAGCGCATCATGGCCGAGGAGGGCACGCGCGTCTCCGCCGGCCAGGTGCTGGTTGAGCTGGACGCGCGTGAGCTCACCGCGCAGCTCCGAAGCGCCGAGGCGAATCTCGCGCTCGCCAGGACCGTGGCCGAGCGCTCGGCGGCCCTGCGGGAAAAGCGCGTCGTCACTGACGTGGAGTACGAGCGTGATCAGGCCGCGCTGGCCGCCGCCGAAGCGACGGCGGAGCAACTCCGCACCCGCGTCAGCTTCACCAGGATCACCGCGCCCATCTCCGGTGTCGTGATCACGCAGTCCGTCGAGGCGGGCAACGTGATCTCGGCGCAGAGTACGCTGTACACGATCGCGGACCTCTCGATGCTGGTGACCCGGTTCAGCGTCTCCGAGTTGGAGGTGTTGAGCCTGACGCCGGGCCTTGCGGTCCAGCTCCAGGTCGACGCGTTGCGCGGTGCAACCGTCGAGGGACGCGTCCGACGCATCTTTCCGGCGGCCGACCCGAGCACGCGGCTCGTTCCCGTCGAAGTCGCGCTCTCCGGGGCTGCCACGCGCGAACTGCGGCCCGGATTCACCGTGCGGGCGAAGTTGGCGCTGGAAGCACCGCGGTCGGTCCTGACGGTCTCGTCACGGGCGCTCGCGGGGGCCGCCAGCGCCCGGTACCTCTTCGTCGTCCAAGGCAGCAACGCCGTGCGCCGCACCGTCCAGGCGGGCGAGGACCGCGAGGGACGGACGCAGATCTTCGGCGGGCTCACGGAAGGCGATTCGGTGGTCGTCGCCGGCAATGCCCTGCTCCGGGACGGAGGGGCCGTGCGGATCGTGACGCCGATCGGTGCCGATGACCGGAGTGCGCAGTGAGTCTCGAACGTCGTCGCGGCATCGCCAGTTGGGCCATCTCGCGGCCGATCGGCACCTTGATGCTCATGAGCACGCTCCTGGTGCTCGGTCTCGTGTACGTCGGACGCATCCCGGTCGATCTGCTCCCGCGCATCGTGTATCCGCAGGTGCAGGTGACGGTCCAGAATCCGGGCGTCGAACCCATCGTGCTGGAAGAGACGGTCGCCAAGCCACTGGAATCGGCACTCGCCACGGTCGATGGCCTGGAGCGACTCGAAACGAACATCAGTGAGGGGCGCGTCCAGGTCTCTCTGCACTTCACCTACGGGACCAACGTCGATTTCGCGCTGCAGGACGCCGCGACGAACGTTGAACGCGTGCGGTCGCGACTGCCTGAAGAGGCGCTCGCCCCGGTCATCACCAAGTCGGATCCATCGCAGGAGCAGATCTATCAGGTCGCCTTCTCGTCGACGGAGCGCGATCTGATCTCGCTCTTCCAGTGGGTCGATCAGCGCCTGCGGCCGCAGATCCTGTCCACACCGGGCGTCGCAGCCATCGAGCTGATGGGGGGTCGCGCGCGCGAGGTGCAGGTCGAGCTCGACCCCGAACGGCTCCGCGGGTACGAGCTGACGGTCAATCAGGTCCTGAACACGTTGCGCAACGAGAATCAGAACCTCGCGGGCGGGCGGGTCACCGGACCGGCCGGGGAGTTCGTGAGCCGCACGTCCGGCCGCTTCCAGCGCATCGAGGACATCCGCAGCGTGCTCCTGACCACCCCGTCGGGGGGGCGCGTGCCGCTCGGCGACATTGCCACGGTCCGTGACACCAGCGCCGAGGTGCGCTTCCGGGCGCGTCTCAACGGTGAACCTGCGGTCCGGCTCGGCATCCAGAAGTCACCCGAGGCGAACACCGTCGAAGTGATCACCGCGACACGCAAGCGGCTCGCGGACCTGCAGTCCAGCGGGTTCATTCCGCCGGACATCACCTTCGAGGTGACCTTCGACCAATCGGGATTCATCAGTGGCGCGCTGACCTCGGTGCGGGATGCGGCCATCATCGGGGCGATCCTCGCGATGCTCGTGGTGGGGATCTTCCTGCGATCGCTGCGCAAGACGTTCATCATCGGCGTCTCCATCCCGCTCGCGATCCTCGCGACCTTTGTCATGATGGGGATCGGCGACCTGACGCTGAACATCATGTCGCTGGGTGGGCTCGCCCTCGGGACGGGGCTGCTGCTCGACAACGCCATCGTGATGCTGGAGAGCATCGTACGCCGCCGCGAGCTCGACGGCCTGGACGCCGAGGAGGGGGCGCATCGCGGGGCCGCAGAGGTGACGTCGGCCGTGATCGCCTCCACGACGACGAACCTCGCGTCCGTGGCGCCGTTCCTGCTGATCTCGGGCCTGTCCGCCCTGCTGTTCCGCGAACTGATCCTGACGATCTCGTTCGCGATCTTCGCGTCGCTGCCGATCGGCCTGACGCTGGTGCCGATGCTGTCCGCCCAGCTTGGCAAGGTGCGTTTCACGAGCGGCATCGGGAACACCCGTCCGCTGGTCGCGTTCGACCGGGCGTTCCAGGGCTTGATCGATGTGTACCGTCGGCTGGTTGTTGTTGCGGTCCGCTGGCGATGGGCGGTCTTCGCAGGCTCCCTCCTGCTGCTCGCGGCGACCGGCGTGATCGCGGAACGCATCCCGCGTCAGTTCCTGCCGCCGGTGGACGACGGGACGCTGGGCGCGTTCGTGCGCATGTCGCCCGGCGCAACGCCGGACGAGACCAACCGGATCGTCACCCAGGTCGAGGAGATCGTGAAGACGATGCCGCACGTGCAGAGCGTCTTCGCGTCCGCCGGTGCCCGCTTCGGCAACCTCGACATCCGCCTTGCCCCCCCGTCACAGCGCGCGCTGTCGGCGGAGGCGTGGGTGGCCGCGCTGCAGGCGAAGATCGACGCGCGCGGATTCCCCGGTGCCCGGGTCGGCGTCCGTCCCCCGCGGATTCGCGGCCTCCGGACGTCGAGCAGCGGCGAAGCGGTCGCCGTCACCGTGGTCGGCGACGAACTGCCGATGCTCGAGGAGATCGGCCGAGGGCTCGTGCGCGAGATGCAGGGGATCCCCGGCCTCGGCAATTTCGACATGCCGACCGAACAACCCGGGCCGCTGCTGTCCATCGAACTGGATCGGGAGCGCGCGCGCGCGCTTGGCCTGGACGTGGCGACCGTCGGTGCCACCGTGCGCACGGCACTCGACGGGACGATCGTGACGCAGTTCGCGGACGGCAATTTCGAGTACGACGTGCGCGTCTTCTTCCCGCGCGGGCGGTACACCAGCGTCGCCACCCTGGGCGAGATCCCGCTCTTCCCCGCGGGCCGCGGCAACGCGCCGATCCAGCTCGCCGACGTCGCGAGCATCGCCCCCGCGCTCGGACCGGCGAACGTGCGGCGCGTGAATCAGATGCGGCAGATCCAGTTGACCGGTGACGTGCTCAGCGAGCAGGCGACCGTCAGCGCCGTGACCGACTCGATCCGCGTGCGATTGGCCGCAGTCACCCTGCCCGACGGGTACGGCACCCTGCTCGGGGGCGAGGCCGAGGCGATCGCGGAGACCAACCAGCAACTGTACCTGGTCGTCGGCCTCGCCATCTTCCTGGTTTTCGTCGTGCTCGCGGTGCAGTACGAGAGCCTGCTGGACCCCCTGGTCGTCATCGTCGCGATCCCGTTCGCGCTGTCCGGAGCCGTGGCGGCACTCGTCGTGACGGGCACGCCGTTCTCTGCTCCGGTGGTGCTCGGGATGGTCCTGCTCGCGGGGATCGTCGTGAACAATTCCATCCTGCTGGTGGAGTTCATCAAGCGCCGTCGCACGGAGGACGGCGTGCACGCGATCGACGCCGTGGTCGATGCCGGTGCCGCACGGCTCCGCCCCATCTTCATGACAACGGGGACCTCCCTGGTCGGGTCGCTCCCGCTCGCCATCGGAATCGGAGAGGGGTCGGAGCTGATGCGACCCTTGGCGATCGCCGTCGTCGGCGGGTTGACGCTGTCCACCCTGCTGACGCTGTTCCTCGTGCCCTGCACCTATCTCGTGGTGCACGGCGTGGGCGACCGTGTGAAGGTCTTCCTGCTCGGCCGCCGACCGCGCAGTGCGACCGTGGAAATTTCGCAGGTGCCCGTACCGGAGCACGGCGACTAGTCTCGTTCCTCAAACGTCCTTGGCAGGACTCGAACCTGCGACCTAGCGTTTAGGAAACGCTTGCTCTATCCACCTGAGCTACAAGGACCTGCCACAAGATACCGTGGCTCGGTCACTGTGGTCCAGTCCGTCGTCGGCGTCCGACGGAACGGTCCTGCCTCGCCCGCATGCCTGCGAGCCGTCAGTATCAGTAGTTGACCAGCGATTGCGTCAGCCGGTCACCGAGCACGTCACGGCCATGCAGGAAACCCAGCTCGATCAGGAACGCACATCCGACGATCGGCACGCCGAACTGTTCGGCGAGGCGGCACGCCGCGGCGGCGGTGCCGCCCGTGGCCAGCACGTCGTCGACGATCAGCGCGCGGGCCGAGTCCGTCATCGCGTCCTGATGGACCTCCAGGGCATCCCGACCATACTCGAGATCGTACTCCTCGCGCCGGACCGCGGCCGGCAACTTGCCGGGCTTGCGCATCGGTACGAAGGCGGCGCGAAGCTGCTGCGCCATCGGGGCTCCCAGGATGAATCCCCGGCTTTCGATCGCGACCACGTGCGTGATGCCCTGCGTGCGCCACGGTGCCACCATCGCGTCGATCACGTCGGCGAACAGCGGACCGTCCCGCAGCACGGTCGTGATGTCCTTGAAGAGAATGCCCGGCTTCGGGAAATCGGGGACGTCCCGGACGGCCTGGCGAATACGCGCTTCGAGTGGATCCATCGTTGCTCCCAGTGAATCAGCCGCTCCAACCGTGCTCGCCCACCAGCGGAACGAAGCGCACGGCACCGAGCTCGTTCGCCTGAAACGTAGCACCCATCCGCGTGACGAGGCGCAACGATTGCGTCTCGGTCGTGCCAACCGGAATCAGCAGTCGTCCGCCGTCCGCGAGCTGATCGAGCAGTGGTTGCGGCACGGACGGCGACGCAGCGCTGACGAGGATCGCGTCGTACGGCCCGTGCGCGGCCCAGCCGGCCGATCCGTCGCCGACCAGCAGCGAAATGTTCGGCAGGCCGAGCGACTCCAGGACCCCGCGCGCCCGCTCGGCCAGGACCGCCACGCGCTCGACGGACCAGACCTGCGCCGCCAGGCGGGCAAGCAGTGCCGTCTGGTACCCCGATCCCGTGCCGATCTCCAGCACCCGGTCCTCGGGACGCAGGGCGAGCGCCTGCAGTGCGCGGCCGTGGACCGAGGGCTGGGAGATGGTCTGGCCACTGCCGATCGGGAGTGCCGTGTCGTCGTAGGCGCGATGCGCGACACCCGAGGGCACGAACAGATGGCGCGGCGTGCGGTCGAAGGCATGCAGGACGGCCAGGTCCTGTACGCCGTTGTCCCGCAGGGCCTCGACCAACCGACGGCGCGGTCCCTTGTACTCGATCGCCGCGTGCGTCACCGCCACGCCCTCACAGGGGGCGCCACCACGTGGCGGACGCGTCGAGGGCCGTCACGTGCGTGAGGTCGAGATGGAGTGGCGTGACCGACACGAAGCCATCGTGGATCGCCCGGAAATCGGAATCCTCGCTGCTCCCCTGCCAGTCCACCGTGCCGCCGCCGATCCAGTAGATCTCGCGGCCCCACGGATCGCGCATTTCCTGCAACGACTGCGAGAACACGCGCCGTCCGAGCCTGGTGAGGCGCGTTCCGCGCACGAGACCACCGGGCATCGGCGGGAGATTCACGTTCAGCAGGGTGTCGCGGGGAAACTCCGGCAGTGAGGTGAAGTGCTGCAGGAGTTCCGTCAGCAGTTCCACCTGTTCGTCCAGCAGACGGGTGTCCGCCCGCAGGTCCCCGCCCGCGAAGGAGAAGGCGATGGCCGGGATGCCCAGCGCGAGGCCTTCCATTGCCGCCGCGACCGTGCCCGAATACAGCACGTCCTCGCCCATGTTCTGCCCGTGGTTCACGCCGCTCAGCACGAAATCCGGCCGCTCCGGCAGCAGGGCTTCGACGGCGAGCATCACACAGTCGGTCGGGGTCCCGTCGACCTGCCAGCGCCGGGGGCCCCGCTGCACCGGTCGCAGCGGGTGATGCAGGGTCAGCGAGTGGCTGGTCGCGCTCTGTTCGCGATCCGGTGCGACGACCCAGATCTCGCCCAGGGCCTCCGCCGCGCGTGTCAGGACGTCGAGCCCGTGCGCGAGGATGCCGTCGTCGTTCGAGATCAGGAATCGCATCAGTCCTGTGGATCCGTGTGGGTGAGCGGGGCGGCGAGCAGCGCCTCGATGTCGCGGAGTTCGTGCTCGATCTGCAGCAGCGTCTCGGACTCGAGGGCGCTGCGGGCGGCGCGCTTGAGTGTTCCCCCCTTGCGGAGCTCATCGAGCTGCTGCCGGGCTCCGTCGATGGTGTAGCGCTCCGTGTACAGCAATCGCTTGACGAGGAGCACCAGCTCGATCTCCCGGCGCTGATAGGCCCGATTGCCGGCCCGGGTCTTCGCCGGCGACAAGAACCGGAACTGACTTTCCCAGTAGCGCAGGACGTGGGGCTTCAGGTCCGTGAGGGCACAGACCTCGCCGATCGAGAAGAACTCCTGCACGGGCTCGGCGCGCCGGGGCATCAATCCCGTTCCCCGCGCAGATCGCGCGTCATCAGTTGATGGATCGCCGCCGCCGGGGCGTCCTGATGGAACAGGATGCGATGGACCGTGCTGACGATCGGCATCTCGACGCCCCGCGCCTGGGCCAGGGCGTGTGCGCTCCGTGCCGTGGGGACCCCCTCGGCCACCGTGACACGCCCTGCCTGTGCCGTGTCCAGCGATTCGCCGCGTCCCAACGCCAGGCCGAGTGTGCGATTGCGGCTCAGCGGCCCCGTGCACGTCAGCACCAGGTCGCCCACGCCGGCCAACCCGGCGAACGTCAGTGGACTCGCCCCGAGTGCCGCGCCAAGACGCGCGATCTCCGCCAACCCTCGCGTCATCAGCGCGGCGCGCGCATTGAATCCGAGCCCCAATCCGTCGGCGATGCCCACGGCGATCGCCATCACGTTCTTCAGCGCGCCGCCCAGCTCCACGCCAATGACGTCGTGATGGGTGTACACGCGGAACACCGGGCTGCTGCACAGCCGCTGGACCGCCGCCGCCGCCGCGGGATCCTCGCTGGCCGCCACCACTGCCGTCGGTTGACGCGCGGCCACTTCGGCCGCGAAACTCGGCCCCGAGAGCGCCACCACGGGATGCCCGGGGATCTCGCTGCCGACCACGTCGGTCATGAGCGCGAAGGTGCCGTCCTCGATGCCCTTGCTCGCGACGACCAGGATGGCCTCCGGGGCGACGGCGGCCGCGCACCGTGCCGCCACGCGCCGCAAGACGGCCGACGGCGCGACGAACAGGACCACGTCCGCGCCGGACACGGCGCGCGCGATGTCGTTCGTCGCGTCGAGCGACGGGGCCAGTGGCACGCCCGCAAGGAACACGCTGTTCTCGTGCGTCGCGACGATCGCCGTGGCCACCTCGGCCTCGTGCGCCCACAAGACGACGTCGTGTCCGATTCGTGCCAACGCATCGGCCAGCGCGGTGCCCCACGCGCCGGCTCCCAGCACCGCGATCCGCGTCATGTGCTCCTCCGTGTGCGCTCCATTGCGGGCTCCTCGCCCCGTCGAATCCTGCCGATGTTCGCGCGATGCGTCCACAGGATGAACAGCGCGACGGCGCCGCTCACGGCGAAGGCGGCACCACCCGTCCCGTCGAACAGCGCGATGAACCCGGGCAGCGCCAGCGACGCGATGATCGAGCCCAGGGAGACCATGCGCGTCGTACCGAGCACCAGCAGGAACACGCCGACGGCACACCCCAGTGCGACGGGCGACAGGGCCGCGAACACACCGGCCGCCGTCGCCACGCCCTTCCCCCCCCCTCGTCCCAGCAGGACGAAGGGGCGTGCGTGACCGGCGATCGCGGCAGCGCCCATCGCGACCGCCCACCACCCATCCGGCGCCACCTGCACCACGCCCGGCAGTCCGACGACCGGCAGGAACCCCTTGAGCCCATCGACGAGCAGCACGACGAGTGCCGGGATCGCGCCCAGCTCACGATAGACGTTCGTGGCCCCCAGATTGCCGGATCCGACCGTGCGCAGATCGACACCGCGCAGCACGCGCCCGGCGAGGTACGCCGTCGGGAAGGACCCCGCACCATAGGCCGCCGCCACTGCGAGCCACGGGGACATCAGTCGTTGTTCTTCCGCTTGAAGAGGAGGCGGAGCGGTGCACCCAGAAAGCCATACTCCGCGCGGAACCCGTTGTGCAGGAACCGGCTGTAATGCTCGACCACGAGCTCGGGCGCATTGCCGAACACGGCGATGGTCGGTGGTTCCGTCTCCACCTGTGTCGCATACTTCAGCTTGACCTCGCGACCGGCGGCCTGCGGCGGCTGGCGGCGCGCCAGGAGCGACTGCAGCGTGTCGTTGATCTGCGACGTCGGCACCCGCTTCTGCCGCTCTTCCTCGACCTTCAGCAGCACCTCGAGCAGGCGTGTGACCCGCTGTCCCGTCAGGGCCGACACGAACAGGAACGGCACCCATTGCAGGAACGGCGCCTTCTCCCGGCACGCCTTCTCGAACTTCGCGACCGACTTGTCGTCCTTCTCGTAGAGATCCCACTTGTTCACGACCATGACGAGGGACCGCCCGGCGTCCCACGCCAGCGTCGCGATCTTGAGATCCTGGTTGTGCAGCCCCTCGACCGCGTCGATCACGAGCACGACGATGTCGGAGCGTTCGAGCGCCCGCCGCGTCCGCAACGTCGAGTAGAACTCCACGCCGTCATCGACGCGCGCCTGGCGGCGCAGGCCGGCCGTGTCGATGAACGTGAACAACCGCCCGTGGTAGGTCAGTGGCGTGTCGATCGAGTCGCGCGTCGTCCCGGCCTGCTCGGAGACGACCAGGCGCTCCTCGCCGAGCAGCGTGTTGACCAGCGACGACTTCCCGACGTTGGGGCGACCGACGACGGCAATGCGGATGGTGCCTTCGGCCGGCTCCGCGCCGGGCGGCAGGTGGTCGACGATCGCGTCGAGCAGGTCCCCGGTCTGCTTCCCGTTCACCGCCGAGACGGGGTACGGGTCCCCGGCGCCCAGACGATACAGGTCGTAGAAGTCCGTGCGTTGCGGATCGTCCACCTTGTTGGCCACGAGCAGCCACGGCTTGCCGCTCTGCCGGAGCAGTTCACTGAGCCGCGCATCCTGCGGATGCATCCCGGCCTGCGCGTCGGCGACGAACAGGAGCAGATCGGCCTCGGCGATCGCCTGCTCCACCTGCAAGCGGATGGCCGAGTTGATGCCGCGATCATCCTCGGGCAGTCCCCCGGTGTCGACGAGCCAGAACGCGCGGCCGTTCCACTCGGCGCGGGCGAAGTTGCGATCGCGCGTCGTGCCGGCCTCCTCGCTGACGATCGCGTCCTCATCGCCGGTGAGTCGGTTGAACAACGACGACTTGCCGACGTTGGGACGGCCGACGAGTGCAACAACGGGAACGGTCATGCGGTCACCACGCCGGTGCCTTCGTACACGAGGACATCGACGAAATCGTAGGAGGGATACACCGGCATCGGGAGTGCTTCTCGCACATCGAGAAAGGTGCGGTCATCAAGGAAACGCCCGTCGTCGTTGAGCGTCTCTGCGGGAATGAGGGCGAGGTCCAGGTCCAGCCGCTCCGCGAGCACGCGTGTGATGTCCGCCCCGACCAGCAGGCCGGCGGTGGTCACCGTCGGACCGAACAGGGAGTTCACCGCCGGAATGATCTCGAAGTGCGCGCCCGTATGGGCGTGGAGTTGCGTGACGAGCTCGGGCATCATCGGGGCCATCGCAGACCCGGTGACGATCCCGATCCGCCGCCCATCGAGACGCGGAAGCGTCGGCACCCCCTCGCGGACGCGACGCCGGAGATAGGTCACCGCCCCGACGCCGTTCTCGACCTGCGGAAACTCGCCGTACATCTCGTCGCCAGGCAGCGGGACCCTGGCGAGCAGGTAGAGTTCGTCGCTGCCCAGCACCCAGCGTTCCCCACGCTCAGCGCGCGCGCGGGCCTGCCACCGTTCGGTCTGGGCCAGCAAGGCCCGCGCCGTCGGCTCGTCCATCGGCTTGCCCGTGTACAGGTGCGAGAACTGGGTCGTTCCGACCGGCACGATGGCGACCGTGAGTACGGCATCGCCAAGGTCCCAGAGATCCGTGAAGGTCTGCTCGAGGACGTCCCCGTCGTTGAGGCCGGGCACCACGACCATCTGCGCGTGGAACTGGATCCCGCCGTCGGCCAGTTCCCGCAGCTGCGCGAGGATGTCCGGCGCCCGTGGGTTGTTCAGCAGGACCTTCCGGGCTTCCCACGGCGTCGCGTGCACCGAGACATACAGCGGCGACAACCGATACTCGAGGATGCGCGCCACGTCCCGGGGCTTCAGGTTCGAGAGTGTCGCGAAATTGCCGTAGGCGAACGACAAGCGGTAGTCGTCGTCGCGGATGTACAGGTTGCGGCGCAGCCCCTTGGGGAGCCCTTCGACGAAGCAGAACTCGCACTTGTTGGCGCACCGTCGCACCGTCGGCGGCTCCAGCTCGACACCCATCTGCATCCCTTCCGGCCGCTCGATGTCGAACTCCACGACCTCGCCGCCGGGGGCGCGCACCGCCACGACGAACGCATCGTCGGCCGTCAGAAACTCCCAGTCGAGAAAATCGCCGACCTCGCGCCCATCGACCGCCAGGATCTCCGCACCGGGCACGATGCCGAGCTCGGCGGCAATGCTCTCGGGGGCGACACTTCGAACGCGGACCATGGATCACGAGGGGAGGGACGCACAACGGGGGAAGGACCTGCTGCGGCCTCCCCCCCGTCTCGGCGCGCTTCGCGCGCTCTCATTCAAGATGTCAAATCACACGCCCGAAATCAAGGCACCACACCAACTTCGGCCGTCAGGACCCCACCGAGTATCGGTAGGCGACAATGCCGTCCCCCTGCACTTCCACCCGCACCTGTTTGGCGAACTTCGCGGCGACGTCCGCGACCGACGCCTTGCCGGTCATGACCACGGCGCCCTTGGCATCGAGGAACTCGATGTCGATCTCATAGCTTCTGGCCGCGTCGGAGCGATTCTCGACGGTGACATCCACCACGCCGGCCCCACGCGTCGGCACCCAGCCCAACTTGACATGCACCGGCAGCGTCTGCGACTTCTCGAGATAGAAGAGAATCGAGTCCTGGGCGGCCTTGATCTCCGACGGTTCCGTCCTGGTCTTGCCGACCGCCTGCCACGCGCCTGCCATCAGCCGGAAATTGTCGGCATTGGACGGGTCCACCGCGACCAGCCGCTGCAGCGTGGAGAGCATCTTCGCGGCACTGTCCGTGAGGAAGTAGGCGTTGGCCAGGTTGAACAGCGCGTCGCGGAAGTACGGGTTCCGCTCCAACCCCGACTCGAAGAGGCGGATGGCGATCCCGTACTCATCACCTTCCATCGTGCCGACCCCCGCTTCGAACAACTGCGCAGGCGTGAACTTGGTCGGTTCGTTCAGCATCGAGGCATAGATGCCTTCCATGCCGGACTCGTCACCCTGCAGTCGCAGCGCACGGGCAAGCGCCGTCGCGGCGTCGCCCGCCCCCGGGGCGACGGCGAGGTACTCACGGAACATCTGCTCCGCTTCCTTCGCCCGGGCCAACTGGGCGTCACCCTGGAGTTCGATCGCCTCGTTCAGCTTCATCACGCCGATGTTGAACATCGCCGACTTGGCGAGCTCCAAGCCGTCCGGGTCCGCCTTGGCGACCTCGATGACCTTGTTGAGGGCATCGAGGTACCCGGCGCGATCCTCCTTCCCGTTCCGGACCGAGGCGATGATGTTCCACGACCCCGTCGACTTCGAATTCAGCACGAGGGCGCGGCGGGCAAGCGTCTCCGCCGAATCGAGCTGCCCGTCGTTCCGCAGCTCCAGGGCCGCATTGTAGAGCTCCCCGTACAGGGACATCCGGTAGGGACGCGTCGAGTCGACACAGGCGGGGTTCAGCGCCTCGACCTTGTCGAACGCCATGGCGATCTGCTCATAGAGGTCGACCTCGGCCTTCGGGTCGCCCGCGAGCGTCAGGTACCCCCGCGTGGTCATCGGCGTCGCATCCGGATGCTCCGAGCGCAGCCACAGCGTGTACAGCTTGCCGAGCAGGTACCAGCGGCCGAGCTGATTGTCGATCTTGTCGGTCTGCTCGAGCAGCACCCGCGAGCCGGCACGGACGTGACCGGGCTTCTCCCCCTGGCGCTCGCCAGCACCGATGTGCGTCACGTAGCGGCGTGCACCGACCAGGAGGGCGGGCTTGCCAGTCTCAATGACGCACGCCTGTGCCCATGCGGACTCAGCCGACAGGGAGAGCGCGATGAGCATCAGCAAAGCACGAATCATCATGGCTTGAGTCGAGAACGGGTTCGAGGAGGATGCCACCTTACGGAAAATAATACCGCGGAACGGTCCGGTGGGTCCGGTCGCTGGCTGGGAGCCGACCGCTACTCCCTGTACGAAGCACCGGCCCCAGTGTTGAACAGCACCACACGGGCGTCCGGCGGCACCGTGCCGCTGGCCGTCAGTTGCGCCAGGGCCGCCAGCGCCGCCCCACCCTCGGGTGCGGCGTCGATGCCCGTCGCGTTGGCAAGCGCGCGGGTCGCACGCTGGATCGACGACTCATCCACCGCGGCCGCTGTTCCCCGCGTCTCGCGGAGGGCGCGGAGCACCAGGCGGTCGCCGAGCGGTCCCGGCACGCGCAACCCTGCGGCGCGGGTGACGGGATCGGGCCAGGGCTCCGCGCGGTCGGCACCAGCGGCGAACGCCTTGACCAGTGGCGCGCACCCCGCCGCCTGGGCCACGACGAGTCGCGGAAGCACGGTGTCCGCGGGCAGCCATCCCGCGTCGATCAGTTCGCGAAACGCCTTCCACATGCCGATGATCCCCTCGCCACCGCCGGTCGGGTACACGATGACGTCCGGGAGGTGCCAGTCGAGCTGTTCGGCCAGTTCGATCCCGAGCGTCTTGTTCCCCTCGGTCCGATACGGCTCGCGGCACGTCGACACGTCGAACCAGCCGTGCTCGGCCGCGAACGCACGCGCGGCCTTGCCCGCGTCACCAATGTGCCCATCGATCAGCTCCAGCCCGACGTCGTACGCTCGCACCGTGTCCAGGATGGGCCGGGGTGTGGTGGCCGGCGCAAAGATGCGCGCGGGCATCCCCGCCGCTGTCGCGTAGGCCGCGAGGGCCGCGCCCGCGTTCCCGGCCGTGGGGACGACGATGCCGGGTGCCCCCCGCGCGTGCGTGACCGCGGCACTCAATCCCCGCGCCTTGAATGACGCCGTCGGGTTGACGCCCTCGTCCTTGACGTGCAATCGCGCCACGCCGACGGACCGCGCCAGCGCCGCCGCTTCGATCAACGGGGTCCCTCCCTCCCCCAGGCTGACGGGTTCGCTGCCCGGCGGCAGCGGCAGGAGCGCGCGATACCGCCACATGTCCCAGCGCCGGTGATCGATCGCCGAGCGCGGCGGGAGCGCACCGACCGCCCGGGCCCAGAGCGGCTGCTGGCAGGACGGGCAGAGATTCGCACGCGTCGCGCCGGGAAGTGTCGTGTCGCAGGCAGTGCACTGCAGGATCCAGTCGTTCATCGCTCAGGGGAGGCCGTGGCCTCGGAAGAAGGGGGTGGGGCGGACGGTGCCGCGTCGGGCGACTCGGCCCGCAGGGTGGACAGCAGCTTCGTGGCAACGGCGAGCGAGAAGCCCGGCAGCGCCGCGATGGCGTCGGGTTCGGCGTCCCGGACCCCCTGAAGCGACCCGAAGGCACGGAGCAGCGTCCGGCGCTTGACCGGTCCGATCCCGGGGATGTCGAGCAGCGCCGAGGTCACGGTGCGAACCGTCCGTCGCTGCCGGTTGTAGCCGACCGCGCGTCGATGCGCCTCGTCGCGGGCCTGCTGGACCAGCCGCAGGGCTGACGACCGGCGCGAGAGGCGGATCGCCTCGGGGTGACCCCGACGAAAGAGCTCCTCCTCGCGTTTCGCGATGGAGATCAGCGGGAGCTCCGTGAGCCCCAGTGCGTCGAGCGCCTCGGCGGCCGCGCCGAGCTGGCCGCGGCCTCCATCGACCACGACCAGGTCCGGGAGCGGGCGCTCCTCGTCGAGGCGGCGCCGGAAGTAGCGGGTGACGGCCTCCCGCATCGAGGCGAAGTCGTCCGTCCCCTCGACCGATACGATCCGCATCGTCCGGTACTCGGCCCGCCGCGGGCGGCCGCCCTCGAACCAGACCACCGAGGCGACCGTGTCGACGCCGTGCGAGGTCGAAATGTCGAAGCAGACCAGCGACCGGGGGATGCGCTGGAGCTCCAGGGCGCGGGCGAGTTCGTACACGGGATCGGCGGCGCGCTCGTCCGCGTCGTCGGCCATCAGCTTGCTCTCTTCGAGCAGATGGCGGGCATTCTGCTCCGCGAGATCGAGCAGATCCCGCTGCACGCCGCGCTGCGGGAGTCGCAGGCGCGTCCGCCCCAGCGCCTCCTGGAGCAGCTCCGGCTCGGGCACCGCGAACGGCAGCAGCACTTCGGGCGCCCGCTCGGTGGTCACCACGTACGAGCCGGCAAGATAGGCGGCAAGGATGTCGGCATCCGACTCGTCGGCGACGTTGTCCAGAAAGCGATGCGACCGCGCGAGCAGATGGCCGCGGCGCACGCGCAGCAAGGTGGCACACGCCTCGGTGCCGTCGCGCGCATAGCCCACCACGTCGCGGTCCCCGCCCCCGACGTCGAGCACGACGGACGGTTCCTCGAGCTGCTGCAGGTGTCGCAGCGCGTCGCGGAACTCCGCGGCACGCTCGAAGTCCAGGCGGGTGCTCGCCTCCTCCATCCGCTCGCGCACGCGCTGCACCACGAGGTCGTCCCGCCCCCCGAGGAATTGCACGATCTCCTCGATCATGGCCCGGTACGCGTCCCGTGACTGACGTCCGACGCAGGGCGCGAGACAGCGCTTGATGTGGAAGTCGAGACAGGGGCGATCCGGCGCCTCGCGCGGCAGGTCGTAATGACACGACCGAACCGTGTAGAGGCGCTTGACCACCTGCATGGCCTGCCGGAGCCGCCCCACGTCCGTGTAGGGGCCGAAGTACCGCGCGCCATCGTCCAGCACGCGTCGCGTGACGAAGACCCGCGGGAACTCCTGCTGCACCGTCACCTTGATGTACGGATAGGTCTTGTCGTCCCGCAGGAGGATGTTGAAGCGCGGGGCGTGCTCCTTGATCAGCGTGGCTTCCAGCACCAGCGCGTGGGCCTCCGTCGGCACGACGATCGTGTCCACGTCGGTGGCGACGCGCATCAGCGCACGCGTCTTCGGACTGAGCGTCTGCTCGGCGGCCACATAGCTTCGGACACGACTGCGCAACCGCTTGGCCTTCCCCACGTAGAGCACCGCGCCGGCATGGTCCCGCCAGAGGTACACGCCGGGCGTCTCGGGCAGGTGCGGCAGCTTCGCCTCGATCGCGGCGGGGACGCGCGCGTTCATGGCGTGCGCAGCAGCCGACGACGCAGCACCCGGGCCTCCTCCAGTCCCACCCATGCGGCGACACAGAGAAACGTCGCCGCAAACAGGATCAGGAGCAGCAGCGCGTCGATGCGTGGCGAGACCGTCGGCACCGCCCAGCGCGCGATCAGTGTCGTCCCGACCGCCGCCAGCGAGGCGGTCAGGATCCGCAGGACGTGCCTGGCGACCGCGCGCCACGCCACGCCGCCGAGCTGGTGCTCGAGCCCACGCGCCAGCAATCCCGCGTTCACGATGGCCCCCAGGCCGCTCCCCACGGCGATCGCGGCAACCCCCTCCACGCGATCACGCACGGGCCATACCAGGAGCAGGGCGCCGCCCACGCTCCACGGCAGCGCCATCGCCGCACTGCGCAACGGGGTGCGGTAATCCCGGAGGGCGTGGAACGTCGACGCGAAGAGCCGTACCGTGGCGAAGGCCGTGAGGCCGAACGCATAGCCCGCCAGCACGATCCAGACGCGTCGCACCTGGACGTCCCCGAAGGCACCGCCGCGGTACAGCACGGTCACCACGGCGTCGCCGACCGCGACGAGCGCGATGGCCGCCGGTACGACGTAGAAGAGCACACGCCCCCACGCCGCCGTCAGGCCGGCCGAGATCCGCCGGCGATCGTCGGCGTCCAGTGTGCCCGCCGAGAACTCCGGCAAGGCCGCCATCGCCCCCGCAACGCCGAACAGCGACAGCGGCAGCAGATACACCGGGACCGCGTAGTTCCACGCGGCCATTGCGCCAGCCGGCAGTTCGGACGCGATCCGCAGGTCGATCAGCCCCGACAACTGCGCAAAGCCGAGCGTCCCGACGACCGGCGCGAAATTCGCCACCACCTGCCGCAGACCAGGGGTGGCCGTGGCCCAGGTCGGTCGGACCGCGCGCATCAGCCGCCAGACCTGCGGGAGCTGCACGAGCACCTGCGCGACCGCTCCGACCAGCGTAGCCCAGCTCAGCCACCAGACCAGCACGACCCGATCCGGCATGCGTGGTCCCGCCACGAGCAGGAACAGCACCTGCACGAGCGCCCAACCGGCCGCGGCCGCGTAGGCGACGAAAAAGCGACGGTGCGCATTCTGAACGCCCAAGCACCAGCCGGACAGCACCATCACCCCGGTCATCGGGAACAGGACCCGCAGGAGCCGCGTCGTCAGTTCGGCCGTCTCAGGGGCGAGGCCCCCCGCCAGGAGCGCCGTGAGCCACGGTGCGGCCGTGATGCCGACCAGCGTGATCACGGCCACCACGGCGAGCAGGACGCCCAGCAGTGCGTTCGCCAGGGCGCGGGCCCCGTCTTCGTCGCCGCGTGCGATCGCCGCAGCATACACGGGGACGAACGACGCGCTGATCGTCCCGTCGCCCAGCAGGTTGCGCAGGGTGTTCGGAATGCGCAGTGCCGCGTTGTAGGCATCTGCCGCCATGCCGTCGCCGAAGTATCGGGCAAAGAGCCACCCGCGCGCCAGCCCGGCGAACCGGCTCACCAGAATACCCGCCCCGACGGCGCGGGCCCCGCGCGCGACACGCGCGTGGCCGTCGGCGTCGGGGGTCACGGTGCCACCGGCCACCAGCGCGCCGCATGTGCGCTGGCAGCCTCCTGCTGGGCCTCCACCAGCGCGCGCCCGTAGCGCGCGAGGAACGGGACGAAGCTCAGCATGCGTTCCTGCGGGGCCCCTCGCGGGTGCAGGGTGGCACGCGCGTGCGCGATGCGTTGCACGGCGGCCTGCTCGCGATGCTTGACGGCGGCGCGCACCCGGCGCTCGACCCGGCGCAGGCGCCGATCGAGGTCGCTCCGGGCGCCGGTCACCGCGGGAGGCGGCAGCACGCCATCGAGCACGGCGAGGTCCGTCGTGATCGTGGCTCTGAGGCGGTCGAACATCGCCGTGACATCCGTCGGGATGGCCGCGTCGGCGATCGCATTCTCCGCGGCGTGCGGAGCGCGGAGCACGTCCACGTTCCAGCCGTGAGACGACAGCACGTCGTCAACGTCCCCGGGGATCACGACGCCCGACCAGCGTGGGAGCGCGAGCGGCGCGGGCTCGCCCAGCGCGGCGGCGACGGCAGTGACCTGCGTGAAGTAGGCCAGTTCGCCGGGGCCCGCGACATAGGTGGTCGTGGGGAGCAACCATGCTTCCATGACCGGCCGCAGGAGCACGTTCGGACTGAGGCGGACGCTGCGTCCGGCCGCGCGCGTCGCTTCGTCGATCGACAGCCGACGCTTCTGCATGGTGCCGCCGTCGCCTTCCCACGCGAACACCAGCGAGAGCGCTCGATCCACGTCGACCGGGGCCGGATACCCCGCCGCCGAGAGCGCCGACGTGCGCTGCTGCACCGCCTCGTGCACGCCAGGTGCCTCGGCCAGCGCACGCACGAGGAATGGCCGTGTGGCAGCGCCAACCGACGGGTGGGCGGCATCGAGGACCGGGATGCCAAGCGGTTCGAGGAGCATCCGGAGGCCACGGACGTACGCATCCCCGATCATGCGGCCCGCCCCGAACTCGGCAGCGGCCGCAAGTGCCCTGGGATCCGCCGCCGAGCCGCACGACGCGACGAGTCGACGGTACAGGGCCTCCACCTCCGCGCCCATGCGGCGCAGCGAGAGCGGGGTGCCGTCCGGCGCATCGCGAAACGTCAGGGACAACGCGTCGAGGCCCGACGGCCCGACGACGCTGATCGACGACGCCTCGGCGAAGTCCGCGTCGTCGGTCGCGGCCCAGAAGATCGGGCGTGTGGGCACACCCGTCGCCCGCTCGTGCGCCTGGCTCATCGCCAACGCGGAGATCGCCTTCGCGAGCGTGTACATCGGCCCCCCGAACAACCCCGGCTGCTGGCCGGTCGTGATGACCACACCAGCGTGCTCGACGTCGCGGAGCAATGCGGCACCAGGACCGAGCGCGGGCGCGATCGCCTCCAACCAGCCGGGATGCCGTGCGGCCACGTCGATCGCCCGCTGACGCCATGCGGCGCTCGACGCAGGGACCGGCGCCATCCAGGTGTCGCTGGCCTGCCCCGCGAGAATGGCTCGACTCAACGCGCCTCCGCCGAGGTCGGTGGTCAGCAAGCGGAACGGCGCGCGCGTGTCACTCACTTGTGGTACGGCTCCCCGCGCACCACGGTGCCCGCCCGGTAGAGTTGTTCCGCGAGGACCAGGCGCGCCAGTTCGTGCGGGAGCGTGAACGGCGCCAGGGCAAGCCGACCGACGGCCGCGTCGAGCAGCGGCTGCGCCAATCCGAACGCGCCCCCGATGCAGATCGCGACGTCCCGCGCCGACTCGCGCAGCGCCTGCATCCAGTCGGCGAACCCTGCCGAGGTCATCGGGGTTCCCCCCTCGGTACAGCACCACAGTGCCGCATCGGCCGTCGCGGCCCGCAGGCGATCGCCCTCGAGGGAACGCACGGCATCGACGGAGCGCCCGCGGGCGGGCACGTCCCGCACCTCGACCACCCGCAGCGGCCAGTACCGGGCCGCGCGGGCCTCGTACTCACGGATCGCCGTCGCGAGCGCCGCGTCGCGCGGCGCGCCAACGACGGCGATGGTGAATCGCATCAGGCGTAGCTTCCGCGCAGTCGATGGACGGCCGCCACCCGACTGATCGCGAGCATGTAGGCGGCGGTCCGCATGTTCACCCCATGGTCGACGGAGAGCTTGAGCACGTCGTGGAAGCAGCGGATCATGATGTCGCCCAGGCGCTCGTTGACCACGTCCTCGGACCAGAAATAGGCGGCCCGGTTCTGCACCCACTCGAAGTACGAGACCGTGACCCCGCCCGCGTTCGCGAGGATGTCCGGCACGACGAAGATGCCCCGTTCGTCGAGCAGTCGGTCGGCGGCCGCGGTGGTGGGGCCGTTGGCCCCCTCGCAGATGATCTTGGCCTCGATCGCCCCCGCGTTCTTGGTCGTGATCACGTTCTCGAGTGCGGCGGGCACGAGGACGTCGACCGGCAGGGTCAGCAGTTCGTCGTTCGAGATGCGCGCGCCGACCGGGTATCCGGCCAGCGATCCGTACTCGCGGACCCACGCGATGGCCGCGTCGATGTCGATCCCGGCCGGGTCGTGGACGCCGCCGAAACGGTCCGTGATTGCGACCACCTTGCATCCCTCGAGCGCGAGCAGTCTCGCCGCCACGGACCCGACGTTGCCGAAGCCCTGCACCGCCACGGTCGCGCCGACGATCGGCATGCCCAGGTGGGTGAGCGCCTCGCGGGCCACCATCATCACCCCGCGGCCGGTCGCCTCGCGCCGCCCCAGGGACCCACCCATTTCGACCGGCTTCCCCGTGACCACGGCGGTGGTCGTGTGCCCGACGTGGATCGAGTACTCATCCATCACCCACGCCATCACGCGCTCGTTCGTGTTCACGTCGGGCGCGGGCACGTCGCTGTCGGGGCCAAGCGTGCTGATGATGCCCTGCGTGTAGCGGCGCGTCAGTCGTTCGAGCTCGCCGACGCTCATCGTGCTGGGGTCGCAGACGACGCCACCCTTCGCCCCGCCGAAGGGCAGATTGACCACGGCGCACTTCCACGCCATCCAGGCGGCCAGCGCCGTGACCTCGTCCAACGACACCTGCAGGTCGAAGCGCACGCCGCCCTTGCCCGGGCCGCGTGCCGTGTTGTACAGCACGCGATGCCCCGTGAAGACTTCGACCTCGCCATTGTCCATCAGCACGGGCACGGAGACCGTGATGACCTTCTCCGGATGCCGGAGAATCTTGTACAGGCCGGGCTCCAGGTCGAGCAGCTCGGCGGCGCGGTCGAAGCGGGACATCATCGCCTCGAAGGGGTTTTCCTCGTGGAGGAACGTGTCCTTCTCAGGGCGGACGAGTGAGTCGGCGGGGCGGGACGGGTCGTGGCTCATGGACGGGTGGGCGAGCGATCACTGCGATGGCGCGGCTGGGCGCGATCCGGGCGGCCGGAGCGAGGAGAGGAGGTCCGCGAGCACCTCTCCTCCCTGCTCCACCGTCACGCGTTGCGAAAGATACCACAGCGGCGGGGCCGAGTCAGGCCAGAGCGGGCCCAGTTTCACGGCATCCTTGAGGGTGCAGACCACCACGCCGTGCGTGGGGATCCGTGCGACCAGATCCACGACATCCGCCGCCGAATACGTGTGATGATCCGCGAAGCGCACGGCCGTCACGAGCGCCCGGTGGGCCCCAAGCTGCCGCTCGAAGGCGAGGGGATCCCCCACGCCCGAGACCGCGAGCACCGGCGCCTCGACGAGCGTGGTCAGCGCGCGGCGTTCACCCGACCGGACGGCCACGAGGTCTGCGGCGGCGAGGCGCACCACGGCGATCGGGCATCGGGGGGCCGTCCGCGCGATCACCGCGCGACAGGCCTCGACGGCATCGTCCGGTGCCGCCTTGCGCGTGATGACCACCGCGTCGGCTCGGGCCAGTCCACTGAGCGGCTCCCGGAGTGGCCCGGCGGGCAGCACGCTGACCACCTCGAGCGCGGCGTCCGCACTCCACACCACGACGTCGCGCGTGCGTCCCGCGCGGCGATGCTGGAACGCGTCGTCGAGCAGGACCACGTCCGCCCCGGCCGCCACGACCCGTTGCACCCCGGCGACGCGGTCCGCCGTCACCTCGACGATGGCCTCGGGGACCAGGCGCGTCAGGACGAGCGGCTCATCGCCGCCCACACCGCGCAGCACGATCCCGGGTCGCGCCCCATCCGCCACCAGTTGCTGCGCCATCCAGGCGGTCAGCGGCGTCTTGCCCGTACCGCCGACCGAAAGATTGCCGATCGCGATGGTCGGAACCGGGGGCGGCACGACGGACCGCCAGCCCCGGTCGAACAGCAGGTTGCGCAGCCGCATGAGCGCCGCGTACACCGCACTCAGCGGGAACAGCGCCGCGCGGACCACCGCGCCTCCCGGCGTGTCGCGGCGCCAGAACTGTGGTCGTTCAGCCATGGGTCAGCGTCTGCCGGGCCAGTTCGGCGGCGCGGGCGAGCGCATCGGACACGAGGCTCACCCCCTCGTCGCCCGCCTGGGGGAGTGTCACCGGCGCGGTGTACGCCAGCACGATCCGCGCGAACGGCATCGGGATGCGGAAGCGGTCCCAGCTCCCCAGGGTCCACGCCCGCGAACACGCGACCCCGATCGCGACCACCGGGGCCTCCGCACGACGCGCCGCCGCGACGACCCCCCCCTGGACCGCATGGCGCGGTCCGCGTGGCCCATCCGGTGTGATGGCGACGGTATCGCCAGCCTGCAGGGCCCGCACCAGGCCGAGCAGGGCGCGCACTGCGCCGCGCGACGTCGACCCCCGAACGGTGCGCTGCCCCAACCGCATGCCGATCCGGGCGATGATCTCACCGTCCGCGTGCTCCGAGACGAGCATGACCACGCCTTCGCCACGGTGCGCCCAGATCGTGGGCAGGAGATCGCCGTGCCAGAGCGCCAGCACCAGTGGGTCGCGGCGTGTGATCCTGCCTCGCCACGCGTGATCGCCGACCTGGCGGATCCGCCAGGTCAGCCCCAGCAGCCGCACGATCCCCGCGCCGAGCCAGGCACTCCAGCGTACGCGCCGCGCGCGCTGACGATCCCGACGCGCCGTCTCCCTGTCGGCACGACGATCGGCGCTCACACGCCGTCCAGCATCGCGTCAGCCATCGCCGCAACCCGCGCCGAGGCCCCCGGCGTCCCCAGGCGATCGCGCACGCGCGCGAGGCCGTCCAGCATCGCCGTCCGCTCCCGCGAGCCGGGCACCAGCAGGGGCAGGAGCGCCCCCGCCACGGCGGCCGGGGTGAACGCGTGCTGCACGAACTCGGGGGCGACAGCCGCGTCGGCGACGACGTTCACGAGACCGATGCGCGGGATCTGCACGAGCCGTCGCGCGAGTGCGTACGTGATCGCGTGCGTCCGGTACACGACGACCAGCGGACAATCCGCGACCGCCGCCTCCAACGTCGTCGTGCCGCTCTTGCACAGGGCCGCATCCGCGGCGCGCAGGACGGGGAAGGACGCACCGCGGACGATGCGGAACGGCGTGTCGTCATCGCGCAGCGACACGGTGGGGGCGCCCGCCACCACGACCGTGACGTCCGGCCGCTCCGCGCAGACGCGCTGCGCGGCGGCGATCGCGTCGGGGAGATGCCGCGCGACCTCCTGCACACGACTGCCCGGAAAGAGCGCGAGCACAGGCTGGTCCAGTGGCAGGTGCAGCTGCGCACGCGCCGCCGCGCGCGAGGGCAGCGCGCGCGCGCGATCGAGCAGCGGGTGGCCCACGAAGGTCGCGTCGATCCCGTGCGCCCGCAGCAGCGGTTCCTCGAAGGGGAGGATGCACGCCGCGCGGGTGACGGTGCCCGCCAGTGCCGGCAGGCGCTTGCTCCCCCAGGCCCAGACCTGCGGGGTGATGTAGTAGAGCACCGGGACGCCGAGCGCATGTGCCAGCCGCGCGACTTTCATGTTGAAGCCCGGATAGTCGAGGAGCACGACGAGGTCGATCGCGCCGGTGCGCAGCCGCGCCTCGATCTGACGCAGCAGACGCCAATGCTTCGGGACGTGCCGCAGGACTTCGACGAACCCCATCACCGCCAGCTGCTCGTTGTGTTCGAGCATCGCCATGCCGAGCGCCGCGAGACGCGCCCCGCCGATCCCGCTGACACGGACCGCCGGTCGACGCGCCTGCAGCGCCTCCACGAACGCTGCCGCGTGGAGGTCGGCCGACGCTTCGGCCGCCACCACGAACACCTCAGGAGAGCGGTCGACCACCCGTGGCACCGATCGCGTCCATGATGCGCAACGCCGTCGCCAGCGCGGCGCGCCCATCCTCGCCGGACACCACGACGGGGGCGTGCCCCCGGACCGCGTCGACGAACGCCTGCAACTCGAGGCGAAGCGGCTCGCCCTCGGGGGCGCTGAGCGGGATCATCTCCACGAACGACTCCATCGACAGCGGCGCCGTGGACGCGGCCAGGTCCGCGGGATCGATATCACTGCGCACCCGGTAGAACTCTCCCACGCCGGCGCCGAGGTCCAACGAGAGATACCCGCTCCGCTGGAACAGGCGGATCTTCCGCATCCGCTCGCGCGAGACGCGACTCGCCGTGATGGTCGCGACCGCCCCGTCGGCAAAGCCGAGCCGGGCATTGGCGATGTCGACGCTGGGCGTGAGCACCGGGACGCCCACGGCGTGCACCTCCGTCACCGCAGCCCCGACCAGCGTGGCCACAAGGTCGATGTCATGGATCATCAGGTCGAGCACGACCGCGACGTCCGTCCCGCGCGGATTGAACGGCGCGAGGCGCTCCGACGAGAGGAAGCGTGGCTGATCCACATACGGCCACGCCGCACGCAGCGCGCGGTTGAACCGTTCGATATGGCCCGTCTGGACGAGCACCCCGGCCTCGCGGGCCGCCTGGAGCAGCGCATCGGCTTCGTCGAGCGTCACGCAGATCGGCTTTTCGATCAGGAGGTGCTTGCCCCGCGCGATCGCCGCCTGCGCCACGCTCGCGTGCGCCGAGGTCGGCACCACGACGCAGAGCGCGTCGCAGGCATCGAGCAGTCCGTCGAGCGACGCGAACGCCGACACCTCCAGCTCCGCAGCGACCCGTGCCGCCCTGGCGACGTCCGTGTCGTGGAACCCCGCACAGACCGCACCGGCGAGCTCGCGCACGAGCCGGATGTGATGGTAGCCGAGCGCTCCGGCCCCCGCGACGCCGATGCGGAGAGGGCTGCTCACGTCACCACCCCGCGGGCGCTCTGCTCCAGGAAGGCCAGGAAGTGGTCGACCTCGGGACTCGGCGTCAGTTCCGCGCGGGCACGCGTCAGCGCCTGTGACACGTTGAGATCGGAATTGAAGCACAGCCGGTAGGCCCGCTTCAGTTCACGCAGCGGGCCGTCCTCGAAGCCGCTCCGTTGCAGGCCGACGCTGTTCAAGCCGTACAGCTTCACCGGATTCCCGACGGCCTTCACGTACGGGGGCACGTCCTTCGCCACGCGGGAGCACCCGCCGACGAAGGCATGCCGACCGACCCGCACGAACTGATGGAAGGCGCACAACCCGGAGATGATCGCGCGATCCTCGACCACCACGTGCCCCGCGAGCTGCGTCGCGTTCGAGATCAGGACGCCGTCGCCGAGCACGCAGTCGTGCGCGAGATGCACGTAGGACATGATGAAGCAGTCGGCGCCGATGCGCGTGACCCACGAATGCGAGGTCGCCCGGTTGATCGTCGCGTACTCCCGCACGACCGACCGCTCGCCGATCTCGACCCAGGTCTCCTCGCCGCGCCACTTGAGATCCTGCGGATCCCCGCCGATGACCGACCCGACCCCGATCTTCACGCCGGCCGCCAGCCGCACGTTGCGCTCCAGGATCGCACGCGGGCCGAGCACCACGCCGTCACCGATGCTGCACTGCGGACCGACGATGACCCCCGGGCCGACCTCCACGTCGCGTCCCAGCGTGGCGGTGGGATCGATGATCGCGGTGGGATGGACGGTGGCACTCACCGCTCGCGCACCATCGCCGCCATGTCCGCCTCCGCGACCACGGTCCCGTCGACGGTCGCGACCCCGCGCATCTTGCACACCATCCCGCGGACCTGGATCAGTTCGAGTTCGCAGCGCAATTGATCCCCGGGCTTCACCGGCCGCCTGAACTTCACGTTGTCCAGCGACATGAAGTACACGACCTTGCTCTCCGGATCGTCGACGGTGCCCATCAGCAGCATGCCGCCGATCTGCGCCATCGATTCGATGATGAGCACGCCCGGCATGATCGGGTGCCCGGGAAAGTGCCCTTGGAAGAAAGGCTCGTTGATCGTGACGTTCTTCACCCCGACGATCCGCTTCTTGTCCTCGATCTCGAGGATCCGGTCCACCAGCAGGAACGGATAGCGGTGCGGCAGCACCTGCATGATCTCCTCAATCCCCATCATTGGCCCCTCCAGCGCGAAGCGCTGCACCAGTTCACGCACGAATCGGACGGTCCCGCGATGACTCGGACGGACCGCACGGATCCGACCGCGGACCCGGCGCCCCGCCAACGCAAGATCGCCCACCAAGTCCAGCGCCTTGTGTCGAACAAACTCATCCGGCCAGCGCAGGTCGCCCTGGACGACGCCTGCCGCACTCAGCACCACGGCATTCTCCGTGGTCGCCCCCTGGATCAACCCCATGGCGCGCAGGGACTCGACCTCCCGCAGGAAGCCGAAGGTGCGCGCCGACGCCAGTTCCGCCTCGAAGCACTCCGGCGTCACGTGCCACACGCCGGTCTGTGTCCCGATGAGCGGATGCTCGAAGGTAATCGAGACGTCGAGCGTGAGCCCGGTGCCAGGCGTGGCCTCGTACTCCGAGTCGCCGTCCACGAGTCGGACCGGCGCGCGGATCACCAGCTCGTCCGGCTGTCCCTGCTGCAGGACGACCCCGCACTGCTGCAACGCCGAGACGAACGGCGCGGCGCTGCCGTCCATGATCGGCGGTTCGGGGCCGGTCAGCTCGATCTCGAGGTCGTCGATCTGCAGGCCGGCGACGGCGGCGAGCACGTGCTCCACCGTGTGCAACGCCTCGTCCCCCTCGCCGAGCTGCGTGCGACGGTGCACCTCCTGCGCCACACGCACCGACGCGGGGATGCGCTGCCCCGACCCGGTGTCCGTGCGCACGAAGGTGATCCCGGCACCGGCCGGTGCCGGTGCGAAGGTCAGCACGCAGGGTTGACCGAGGTGCAGCCCCACCCCCTCGACGGTGGCGCGCCCGGCAATGGTCCGCCGCCGCCAGCTCATGCCGCCGGATCCTCCGGGTCACTCGGCGTCGGTGCCGCGAGCACCCCGGGCAACTTCCGCACGGCCGCATAGCCTCGCATGGCCTCCTTGTGCGGTCGTGCCGGGAAGCCGGACCACCGCTCGCCGGCGGGAATGCTGGACAGCACACCGGACTGCGCCCCGATCCGGGCTCCGCGCCCGATGCTGAGATGCCCGGCCACGCCAGCCTGTCCCGCAACGACCACCCCGTCCTCGAGGATCGCCGAGCCGGCGATCCCCACCTGTGCCATCAGCAGGCACCCCCGGCCGATGCGCACATTGTGCGCCACATGGACCAGGTTGTCCAGCTTGGTGCCCGCTCCGATCACCGTGTCGCCGATGCTTCCACGATCGACGGTGCAATTGGCACCGATCTCGACGTCGTCCTCGATCACGCATCCGCCGACGTGCGGGATCTTGTGGTGGACGCCCCCCGCGTACGAAAAACCGAACCCGTCGCTGCCGAGGCGCGCGCCGGCGTGGATGAGCGCGCGATCGCCGATCGTTGTTCCGCTGTAGCACGAGACCTGCGCGACCAGGCGCGACTGCTGGCCGACACGCACGCCGTCGGCCAGCGTGCAGTGCGGCCCGATCCACGCCCCGTCGCCAAGCACGCACCCTGCCCCGATCACGGCACAGGCCTCGACCGTCACGTCGGATCCCAGCACGACGTCAGGGCCGATCACGGCGGTCGCATGGACACGTCCGCTTGGCGTCTCCGGCGGAAAAAGCACCGACAGCACCGTGCTGAGTGCCTGATGCGGCGCCGGCACGATCACGCGCGACGGGACGTGCGCGACGCGATCAGCGAGCGCCGCAGTGACGAGCACCACGGACGCCCGCGTGGCACTCGCCAGGGGCGCGTAGCGGGCTTCCGCCAGGAACGACAATGTCCCGGGGTCGGCGCGATCCAGCGGCGCGACACGCGCGACCTCGACCTGCTCGTCCCCTTCCAGGCGGCCATTGACGAGCAGCGCGACCCGCGCGGCGGTCAGCCGCGCAGTGCCCGGTTCGCCCGGTCCGTCCAAACTCAGCGAGGCGGGGGAATACGACGAACGCCAGCACCCGCAGCGCTGGTCGGGCCTGCCGGCGGCGGGAGCTGCGCGGCAGGGGGCGTCGCGGCTTCCTTGAGCGGCGGTGCCGGCTGCTGCCGGACTTTGGCCAGGACGCGCTGCGTGATGTCCAGGTTCCTGTCGAATGCGACGAGCGGGTTGTCGTCCGAGGCGAGGTCGAAGATCAAGGTGAAATTGTCCTCGTTCCGCACCTCCTGAATGACCTTGTTGACCAGCTCGATCATCGGCTGCAGCAGCTCGGCCTGGCGGGTCGAGGCCCGGTCTTCGAGCTCCTGCGTTCGGCGGCGGAAGTCGGTCTCCTTGTCGCGCAGCCCCTTCTGGCGCTCCTCGCGCTGGGCTGGTGACAGGGTCGCCTCGACCTTTTGATACTCCTGGATCAGGAGGTTCAGCGAGTCACCCATGCGGCCAGCTTCGGCCTGCATCTGGCGAAACTCGCGGTCCCAGGCGGCCGATGCTTCGGCCTTGCCGGGTGCCCCGTCCAGCAGAATGCGCGAGTCGAGCACGGCGACCTTGAGCGCACCAGTTTGCGCCGCGGCCGGCATCGCGACGACGAGCAGAGCGAGCGCGGCAAGTGCCGCGCGGAACGAACCGATCATGCGAAAACTCCCAATCGTGGAAACATTAGAACAGCTGACCCAGCCGGAAATGTAGCTGGAATCGAGGGTCGCGGCGGCCCAGGGCGTCCAGGCGGTCGAACCCATAGGCCCAATCCAGCCCCAGGGGGCCCAGCGGTGTCACCGTACTCAGGCCGATGCCCGCTCCGCGGAAGAGGCGCGTCGGATCGAACTCCTGCGGTCGCTCCCAGACATTGCCCGCATCGTAGAACGCATTCAGGTAGAACTGCGCGTTGAAGCGAATGCCCACTTCGATCGTGGACACGAAGAACGCGCTCCCAAAGGACTCGCGCTGGGCATTGAATGTTCCCGTCCCCGCCAGGAACCCACGCGGCGTGATGGAGAACTCCGGGTACCCGCGCAGGGGCTCCCCGAACTGCACCCCACCCAGGGCGAACCGCTGCGAGAAGAAGAAGGGCCCCGTATTCCCCATCGTGGCACCGGCCCGCGTGGACAGCCCCATCGTGAGTTCGACCGGCTGACTCCCGGGCCGTGTCCCGCCAAACGCGCGGAGCGGGGCAAAGGCGCGCGATTCCGCCGTGTAGCGCTGGAAGTTCGCGGTGCCGCCGAGGGGACCGCCGTTGAACTGCGCGGAGAACTGCTGCAAGGACCCGCTCGTGGGGAACGGCAGCCCGAAGCGCGAGTCGCGGGTGAGGTCGAGGGCGATCGAGGACCGCGTGCAGTTCCGGCACGACTCCGACGACTGGACCGTTCCCAGCAACCCGCCGGTGCCGAACTGCACGGCCTCGCCGGTATAGCCAACGAACAACCGCGTGTAGTACGACCCCGGCACCGGGAAGCCCACGCGCGTCGACCCGCCAATGCGCGTCGACTGTCCGAGGTCGGCGATCTGGAAGCGCGCCTGCGACCGGTACACGCTCACCGTCCCCGAGTAGGGGGACATCCGGATCGACGGGTCCGTGTAGGCCAGGTTGAAGTCATTGATGAACCGGCCATACTGCCAATTCAGGGTCCCGCGCTTGCAGCGGCCGAACAGGTTGGGCTGTTCGAGCCCGACGAATCCGCCGATGCCGACGCCCTGCCCCATCGACGCCCCGAAATTGATGTTGCCCGTCTGCTTCTCCTTCAGTTCGAAGGTGACGTCCAGGTCACCGTTGTCATCCGGATCCGTCCGCGGCTCACGCAGCGGTTCGAAGAACCCCATGTTCTGGAGATTCTGGAAGCTGCGGATCAGGCGGTCACGACTGAAGACGCCGCCGGGGATCAGCTGGATCGCACTGCGGATGCAGTCATCGACGGTGAAGTCATTGCCCATGATGTCGACGCGATTGACGATCGCCGGCGTGCGCTCGGTGATTTCGAGGCGCATGTTGACCACCGGGGTCGAATCACTCCGCACACTGCGTTCCAGCACCGGCTCGAGTTGCGCATAGATGTAGCCATCGTTCTGGTAGGCCGCCCGGATGTTCTCCACCGCGGACTCCCAGCGCGACCGGTCGAACCGGTCGGGGTCGAAGCGCTTGCCGCGCACGAGGTTCAAGGCGCGCTCCGTCAGCGTCGGGCCCGCGTCGCCGAAGGGGAAGAACCGTCGCAGGTCCTCGTCGCTGAAGTGCCGGTTCCCGTTCAGGGAAAAGGCGCCGACCGCATAGGAGGGTCCCTCTTCCATGTCAATCGCGATGACGCCCTTCCCGCGCGCGCGGTCGACCTGCAGCGAGTCCTCGAGGACCCGGAAGTCGATGAACCCGCGCTCCGCGTACCACTGCGGCAGCGCCTCCCCGAGATCCGCGATGTACTTGTCCTCGTCATACTCCCCGCGCCGGAACCACCAGAACCCCTCCGGCTTGGTCTTCATCGCCTTCGCCAGGTCCCGGGCGCTGGCCGCCGTATTCCCCGTGAACAGCACCTGGCTGATCGCCAGGCGGCGCCCCTCCTCGACGCGGAACGTCAAGCCGACCTGCGCGGTGTCGACCCAGGTCGTCTCGGGAACGATGCGCGTCAGATAGTACCCGTTCGCCTGGTACAGTGAGTCGATGCGCGTCACGGCGCGTGCCACGAGGGCCGGCTCGACCGGCCGACGCAGGAAGAGCTCGACGCGATCGTTCACCGACCGGAGGGAGACGCGGTCGGGACCGACGACGTCGAGGCTGACCAGCAGCGGATGCTCGACGACGGCGAACACCAGCCGCGCCGAGGTCGGTGTGACCACTTCACAGGTGACCGCGACGTCGGAGAAATGCCCGCTCTCGAACAGGGCCTGCACGGCCCGCTGCACGATCGGCACGCTGAGCTCCTGCCCGCGGACCATCCCCGATTGCGCCACGGCCTCCGCGGCCGTGACGCGCCGGAGTCCGCGCACGACGACCGAGTCCGGCCGCAGACACGGGTCCGCCGCCGCCCCCTGCGCGCGAAGCGACGACCAGGGGAAGGCCACAAGCACCACGACGAGCGCACGAAAAATCCAAGGCATCCCGTAATTATACACCGCGGAGGGGCGCCAAGGTTGCCCTTGGAGCGCCCCATCCAGCGCAGGCGGGGGTGGTCAGCGCTCCGCGCTCCGCGCGAGCGCTCGGAAGGCCAGGCGCTCCCCCCCCTCCGCCAACTCGATCTCGATCTCGTCCCCCTTCTGGAACTCGCCCATCAGGATCTTCTCGGACAGGGGGTCCTCGATCCAGCGCTGCACCGCCCGCTTCAGGGGGCGCGCGCCATACGCCTCGTCGTACCCGTGCTGCACCAGGAAGTCGACCGCGGCGTCCGTGAGCCGGACATGCAGCTCCTCCTCGGCGAGCCGGGTCTGGACGTCCTTGAGCACGATGCTGACGATGCTGGCAATGTGCTCGCGCTGCAACGGGTGGAACACGATCACGTCGTCGACGCGATTGAGGAACTCCGGGTTGAACGCGTGGCCGAGTTCCTCCTTGACCTTCTCGGCGATCCGGTCGAAGTTCGCCCGCACACCGTCGCTCGCGAACCCCATCGTCCGGTTCCGGGTGATGTCCTTGGCCCCCACGTTCGAGGTCATGATCACCACCGTGTTCTTGAAATCGATGACCCGTCCGTAATTGTCCGTCAGGTGCCCCTCATCCAGCACCTGCAGCAGGATGTTGAACACGTCCGGATGCGCCTTCTCGATCTCGTCCAGCAGGACGACCGAATAGGGCTTGCGGCGCACCGCCTTGGTCAGGGTCCCCGAGTCCTCGTACCCCACGTAGCCCGGGGGGG
>CAYSFN010000010.1:0-898 GCA_964430045.1 uncultured Gemmatimonadaceae bacterium | reverse complement strand
CCGATCAGCCGCGAGACCGAGAACTTCTCCATGTACTCGCTCATGTCGACCCGCACCAGCGCGCTGGCGTCCGCGAACAGGAACTTGGCGAGCGAACGCGCAAGTTCGGTCTTGCCGACCCCCGTCGGTCCCGAGAAGATGAAGCTCCCGATGGGGCGCTTGGGGTCCTTGAGTCCCGCACGACTGCGCCGGATCGCCCGCGCGATGGCGCGGATCGCCTCATCCTGCCCCACGACGGACTCGTGCAGCTCGTCCTCCATCCGCAGCAGCCGTGAGCTCTCCGCCTCCTGGAGCCGCGTGATGGGGATCCCCGTCCACCGGCTCACGATGAAGGCGATCTCCTCCTCGCCCAGCGCGGGACGGAACGACTGCCGCCGCTTCTCGAACTCCTCCTGCCGCTGGCGGATGGCCCCCTGCACCTCACGCTCCCGGTCGCGCAACGCCGCCGCCTTCTCGAAGTTCTGGTCGCGGACGGCGGCCTCCTTGTCCGTGCTGATCTGCTCGAGCTCCACCTTCAACTCCGCGACCTCCGCCGGCGGCACCTGCGCCGCCAGGCGGGCCCGCGCGCCCGCCTCGTCGATGACGTCGATGGCCTTGTCCGGGAGGAAGCGGTCGGTGATGTAGCGCTCCGAATACTTCGCGGCCAGCGCGAGCGTCGAATCCGGGATGGTGACCCGGTGATGCTCCTCGTATTTCGGGCGCAGTCCCTTCAGGATCTCGACGGTCTCGTCGATCGATGGCGGGTCCACCACCACCGTCTGGAAGCGGCGCTCGAGCGCGCCGTCCTTCTCGATGTACTTGCGGTACTCGTTGAGCGTGGACGCACCGACGCACTGGAGCTCCCCGCGCGCCAGCGCCGGCTTCAGCATGTTGCTCGCGTCGATGGCGCCCTCGGCCG
>CAYSFN010000009.1:33790-41015 GCA_964430045.1 uncultured Gemmatimonadaceae bacterium | reverse complement strand
TCCTCGCGCGTCAACGGGCGCGTCAGCTCCTCGGTGGTCAGCAGCGCCCGGAACCACTGGCGCTCCGCTTCGTCGGTGATGTGCGTGTATTCCAGCGCCAGACGCCCCATGTAGCGCTTCCGGAGGCGCTCGATCACCTCGCGCGCGGTCGCCATGTGCGGAAAGCCCAGCGCCGCACCCGGCACGTCGGCCAGGTCACGCTCCGTGATGCGGTGGAACTCGGGCTGCAGTTCACGCGCCCCGGGCGGCGGACTGCCCAGGGGGTCCAACTGGACCGCGAGATGCCCGTACGTGCGGATCGCCGCGGCGAGCCCCGACGCACCGGCCGACTTCCGGGCCAGCTCGGGATCCTGCACGCCACCGGCGCTGCCGCCCCCCAGCTCGTGCGCGAGCCGGAAGAACTGACGCCACGATTCGTCGACGGAGGCGGGGTCGCGGCGGAACGCCTCGAACATCTCGAGGACATAGCCGTCGTTGAAGACGGAAGTGATCGGAGTACTAGCCATAAGTATGGGAAATATAGCCCCTCGCCGGACGGGTCGCGCTGCGGGAAAGCGGTGGTGCATGGCGCCGATACGTGCCGGGTGGCGGAGGTGCCGACACGCGCGGCGAAACGCCTATTGCGCCGCCCCCGCGCGACGCCAGGCGGCGTCCAGGTCGGTGTACAGCGTCCCGAACAGCACCGTCGCGTCGAAGAGGTTGCCCAACCGCAGATTCTCGTCCGGCGCGTGCTGGTTGTTGTCCGCGTTGACCGTGGGCAGGATCACCAGCGGTACCCCGAGGATCTCCTCGAACAGGTACATGGGCAGCGAACCGCCCATCGACGGCGCGATCAGCGGCGCCACCCCGTATGCGCTGCGGCTGATGCCGCTCAGCGCCGCCACCAGCGGGTGCTCCACCGCCGTGCGCTGGGCCCGGTAGCCCCCGGTCCACTCCACCAGCGCCAGCCGGTCCCGGGCGGAGTGACCGGTGACGGCCGCGGGATCCGTTGTCACTTCGTAGCCAAGTGCTACTAAATGCCGCCGCACCAGTTCTGCAATGCGCGCCGGCGTCTGCCGCGGAACCAGTCGGAAGTCGATCGACGCACTGGCCGACGTGGGGATGGCGTTGTTGGCCCCGGGGCCCACGGTGCCGGCCCGCAGTCCACGCAGATTCAGCCCCGGCGCCAGGATCCGCGCCGCCAGCTCGGCGCCATCGCCCTCCGTGCGGCCCAGGCGCAGCGAGCGGCGCACGGAGTCGTCCGTGGCCGACAACCGCGCTGCCGCCGCCAGTTCCGCGGGCGTGGGCGGCGTCACGTCGTCGTAGAAGTCGCCGATGCGGATGCGTCCGTCCTCCTCGCGCATCGACGCCACCACGTGGGCCAGCCGCAGCGCCGGGTTGGGCGCCCAGTTGCCGTAATGCCCGCTGTGCAGCGGCCGTGAGGGGCCATAGAGCGTCAGCGTGAGCCCGAACGCGCCGCGCACGCCGAGCACGATCTGCGGCGCGCCGCTCACGTGCACGGGCCCGTCGGCAAAGATCCACGCATCGGCGCGCAGCAGTTCCTTGTGCGCCGTCAGCAGCGCGCCAAGCGTCGGCGAGCCGGCTTCCTCCTCGCCCTCGAAGAAGAACTTGAGGTTGACGCTGGGCGTGAGGCCCTGGTCGCGCAGCGCGTCGAGCGCGGCCAGCATGGCCACGATCGGCCCCTTGTCGTCGCTGGCCGAGCGTGCGTAGAGCCGCAACTCCGGATCCACGCGGCTGCCCGGTGCCGGCAGCGGCTGGGGGTCGCCCGGGCGGCCGTCGTGCAGGTGGCGCAGCACGGGCGTCCACGGGTCGCCGCTCCACGGGCCGGTCACGGCCGGCTGACCATCGTAGTGCGCATACAGCACCACGGTGCGCGTGGCGCCGGGCACCAGCAGCTCGCCGTACACCGCAGGCGCACCACCCGCGCCGGACTCGAGCAGCTGTGTCCGCACGCCCCGCGCCGCGAGCGCCCCCATCAAGGCGTCGGCATTGCGGCGGATGTCCGCCGAGTCGCGCGCCACGTTGGGCAGTGCGGTGAGCGCCACGGCCTCGCGCACGATCTGCGCCTCGTGGTCGGCCACCCAGCCACGGATGCGCTCGGTGGGGGACTGGGCGCTGGCGGCCGTGGCGACGACGGCCAGGAGCACCTGCGGCGCGAACATTCTCAGCATCTGCGATCTCCTGTGCAACCCCGGACGTCTGCGGGCGAGCTCCCGCGTCCGCACACGCGTCATCACCGCGGCACCACCCCCACCAGCAACCGCACCGGGATGCCCCCGTTGCTGCTCCGCCACACCGGCGTCAGCGGCAGGCGCAACTGCCGCTCCAGCGCGTGCCCGCGCGTGCGGTCCGCCGACAGGAATGCCACCCGCCAGCCCCCGAACCGCACCCGGGCCAACTGCCCGAAGCGCGCATACAAGTCCCGCACGACGTCCTCCTCGCCGATCCGGATTCCGTACGGCGGGTTGGCCACCAGCAGTCCCGGTCCCTCCGGCGCCTCGACGTCCGACAGCGCCTGCGCATGGAACTCCGTGTCCGCCGACACGCCCGCGCGCGCCGCGTTGGACTCGGCGGCCTCGATGGCCCCCGCGTCACGGTCCGAGCCGATCAACGGGATGTCCGCCGCCCCCCGCTCCCCCGCCGCCAGCTCGGCGCGCACCGCCCGCCACAGCCCCGGCTCGCTCCCGGGCCACTGCTCCGCCGCAAAGCGCCTCGCCCTCCCCGGCACCATGCGCCGCGCCGTGAGCGCCCCTTCGATGATCAGCGTGCCCGAGCCGCACAGCGGGTCCACCAGGGCCTGCGTGCCGTCCCAGCCGGCACCGGCCAGCATGGCCGCTGCCAGGGTCTCGCGCAGCGGGGCCTTGGCCACCGCCTGCCGCCAGCCGCGCCGGTGCAGCGCATCGCCGGCGGCGTCGATGCTGATGCTGCACACGTCCTGCACCAGGCGCACCACGAGCAGTTGCGCGTCGTCGGCCGCCGCGTCGTCGTCGTGCGTGCCGTCCACCACCGTCACCCCGCGCACGCGCGCCGCCACGGCCTGCCCCACGCGCTCGGCCACCGCGTCGGAGTGGTAGAGCCGCGACTTCTTGCAGGTCACCCGCAACCGCACACGACGCCCGGGGCTGACCCACCGCTCCCACGGCACGTCGGCGGCGCGCTTGTACAACTGGGCGAAGGCCGTCGCGCGGAACACGGCCACCCGCACGATCACCCGCGTGGCCAGACGCGAGGCGCACAGCACCGTGGCCAGCGTGCGGGCATCCGCCGTGAACGTGACGCCGCCCGGTTCCGCCTGCGCGCCGACTACGCCGAGCCGGCCGAGCTCGGCGAGGAGGAGGCGTTCGAGCCCCGGGGCGCTGACGGCGAACGACGCGTGGTCCACGCGCGGTAACCTAGCAGGACGACGAACACCAGCGCGAAGACCAGCGGTTCGCGGATGTCCGCCTTCTGCGACATCCAGAAGTGCACCACGGCCAGCACCGCCGCCACGTACACCGCCTTGTGCAGCTGCACCCAGCGTCGGCCCAGCCGCCTGACCCAGCCCGCCGTGGACGTGAGCGCCAGCGCCAGGAGGAGCAGGAACGTGATGCCGCCCACGATGATGTACGGCCGCCTGGTGAAGTCCCCCTGCAGCGTGGGCCAGTGCAACTGGATGTCCAGCCCCACGTAGGTGACCAGGTGCAGCGCCGCGTACGTGAACGCCACCAGCCCGAAGCGCCTGCGGTACTTCTGCAGCCAGTTGGCCCCGGTGATCCGACGCAGCGGCGTGATGGCCAGCGTCACCACCAGAAAGCGGATGGCCCAGATGCCGGTGCCGTGCTCCAGCGACTCGATGGGGTCGGCGCCCAGGTGGCGCGTGCCCCACAGGAAGTCCGAGGCGAGCGCGAAGCACTGCCACAGGCCCGGCGCCAGCGCAGCCAGCACCACCACCCATGCCATCCAGCGGGGCGGCGTCCACGGGGGCGGGGCGGGCGCGCTCAATACCAGCGCGTCAGGTCGAGCCCGCTGTACATCGACGCCACCTGCTCCGCGTAGCCGTTGAACGGCAGCGTGTCGCGCATGCGGAACTCGCCGATGCGCCGCTCCCGTGCCTGCGACCAGCGCGGGTGGTCCACGCTGGGGTTCACGTTGGCGTAGAACCCGTACTCGCTGGACGCGCTCTTCTGCCAGGAGTTGAGCGGCATCCGGTCCGTGAAGCGGATGCTCACGATCGACTTGATCCCCTTGAAGCCGTACTTCCACGGCACCACCAGCCGCAGTGGCGCACCCATCTGCGGCAGCAGCGACTGGTCGTACACGCCCGTCGCCAGCAGGGTGAGGGGGTGCATCGCCTCGTCCATCCGCAGCCCCTCGACATACGGCCAGTCCAGCACCGCAACGCGCTGTCCGGGCATCTGTCGCGGGTCCAGCAGCGTCTTGAACTCCACGAACTGCGCCCCGGCCTGCGGCTCGGCGCGCTTGATCACGTCGGCCAGCGGGATGCCATTCCACGGGATGACCATCGACCAGGCCTCCACGCAGCGCATGCGGTACACCCGGTTCTGGATGGCCGAGGGCTTGAGGAAGTCCTCGAGCTGGTAGTCACCGGGCTTGTTGCAGAGCCCGTGGACCGTGACCGTCCACGGCGAGGTCCTGAAACGGCGCGCGTTGCGGGCCGGGTCGCTCTTGGCCGTGCCGAACTCGTAGAAGTTGTTGTAGGTGGTGACGTCGTCGAACGGCGTCAGCGCGTCCTGGGCTTCGAAGGCGTCACCCTTGCCCGGCCACAGGGCGACCCCCGCGGCCCCGACGGCCGCGAGACCAGCTCCCGCCAGGCCGACCTGCTTGAAAAACGTGCGCCGGTTCGCGTACAGCGGCGCAGGTGTGATCTCGGAGGACGGGGGGGTCGGGAATCGAAACGGCATCGCAAGCTCCCCGGGGCAGGGCCCGGCGGTTATTTACCTCAATAACGTACTCCCGTGATCAACGACTGGATCCCGACGCCGCGTGGCATCCTCGACCGACCCACCGTCCGGGGGGTCGACCATCGAGCGCCGCCCCCCGGCTCGATCGCGCCGTGGTCCTCTCCATCTTCCTTGCACTCCGACATGTCCAGCCCAGTACAGATCACGCTCGTCAGGAACGGCCCCATCAAGATCACCGGCGCGGTCGAGATCATCGATGCGGACGGCCTCCGCGTCGAGCTGCCCGTCGACAAACCCTCCATCTCCCTGTGCCGCTGCGGCGAGTCCGCGCGCAAGCCCTTCTGCGACGGCAAGCACAAGACCAACGGGTTCTGCGGCTGAGGCCCCGGCGGACTGCGCGCGCCGGACCCGCGCGCTCAGTCCGCCGTCACGAAGCGGTACAACACGCGGATCAGCCGGTACGCCTCGGGCATGGTGCCGCGCGTGAACTCCACCGCGGCCGGGCCCACGGCACGCACCTCCTGGAACGCGGTGCCGATCTCGACGTAGGCCGGATCGTGGTAGGTCAGACGCACCGTGTACTGCGGGGCCCGCTGCGGGGCACCCCGGCGCGCCGTGGCCACCTGCTCGCGCACCGCCGTCTCGATGTCGCGCCGCGCCTCGTCCAACGGCCGCAGCTCCACCGCCCGTGAGTTGATCGCGCGCTTCACCACCACGCCACGCACGTCCGGAGTGGTCGTACGCTGCTCCTCGACCGCCACGTCGTCGCCCGTCACGACGACCACCGGCACCCCGAACCACTGCGCCAGCAGGGCATTCATGCCACCTTCGCCGACGGACACCCCGTTCACGGTGAGGTCCGCCACGCGCCCGCTCCCCGTGTGCGCAAACAGGCCGCGCGGCGACCCCGCCTTGGCGTGGTAGCCGACGAACACCACGGCGTCGAAGCTGTCGTCCAGCCCCTCCATCATCCCGTGCCGCTTGAAGCTGTGGCTGATGAGGCGTGCGCGGGGGTCCAGGTCCTCGGGAAGCAGGTTGCGCTGCCCACCGTGCGCGTCATTCACCACGACCTCGGTGGCGCCGCCGGCGAACGCGCCGCGCACCGCGGCGTTGGCATCCTCCACGGCCAACCGGCGCGCGCGCCCGTACTCGGCCCCTCCGCTGCTGGTCTGGTCGGGACCGTTGATGCCGCTGATCCCCTCCATGTCGACCGAGATGTAGACCTTCTTCGCCGCTTGCGCCGCGAGAATGCCCGGCGCGAGCGACAGGAGGAGCGCGAGCGCGGTGGCTCGGAAGCGAATCAGTGGCATGGACGATCTCAGCAGAAGGGGACCACCCCAAGTTCGCACGCGCTCCAGCAATGTGCGATGCCCGGCGGCGGACGCCGCCACCTCGACGCGCGACAACCACCCCCTGTGCGGGTCATCACGCCCTGGGCAGGCCGAGCGCTCGCCGCAGCGCGCCGGGCAGCCCCTCCTCGGCGAACGGGAATCCGTGCTCGAGGGCCACCGACGGCATCACCCGCTGGCTGGCCAGGATGGTCGCCTCGGCCATTTCGCCGAAGGCCAGCCGCAGCGCGATCGCCGGAACAGGCACGAGGGCCGGCCGCGCCAGGACCGCGCCAAGGATCCTGGCGAACTCCGCATTGGTCACCGGGTTCGGCGCCACCGCGTTCACGGGACCACGAATGCCCTCGTGCGCCAGGAGCCACAGGATCAGCGCGACCTGGTCGTGCAACCCGATCCAGCTCATCCACTGCCGCCCATCGCCGATCGGGCCCCCGAGGCCGAGGCGGAAGGGCGTGAGCAGTTTCGCGAGCGCGCCCCCGTCGGGCGAGAGCACGAGGCCCGTCCGCAGGTGCACCACACGCACGCCGGCGTCGGCGATGCCCGCGGTCGCCCCCTCCCACGCGCGGCCGACCTCCGCGAGAAAGTCGTGTCCCAGCGCGCTCGCCTCCGTCAGCGACTCACCACCGCGGTCGCCGTAGATGCCGATCGCCGAGCCGCTGATCAGCACGCGCGGAGGCACGGGCAGCTCGAGCAGCGTCCGCGAGACCAGCGCGGTGCCCTCCACGCGACTGTCCCGGATCGCGTGCTTGTGGGCGGCGGTCCAGCGCTCCGCGATCGGCGCACCCGCGAGGTGCACCACCCCGGTGACTCCGCGCAACGCCTCCGCATCGAGCCGCCCATGCGCCGGGTCCCAGCGCAGGTCGGACCCGGCCCCGCGCCCGATCCGCAGCACGCGGGCTCCCCGCGCCAGCAACGCGTCGACGAGCGCGTGACCGATGAGGCCGGACGCGCCCGTGATCGCGATCATCTCCTTCG
>CAYSFN010000009.1:17457-33690 GCA_964430045.1 uncultured Gemmatimonadaceae bacterium | reverse complement strand
CACCCCGACGCGATCCGATGCCGGTACCACGCCAGGGCCAGCGGATCGAGCGGGGCGTCCGACATGTCGTCCCGGGTGCGGTGAGGTTCGGACATCGGTGGACCCAGCGGTCGGAGCATGAACATCGTGTGACAGGGTATCGGTCGCCCGTCCCCACGGCTTGAGCCGTGCGTGCCGTGGCGGCCACGGGACGCGACCGCTATGCTAGCCTGCATGCCGGCCTGCGCTGCCCCTTCCCTCGCTCCCCACTGACGTGGCCACGATCCTCGGCGTCGACGACGAACCCGGCGTGCGATCGCTCCTGCGCAAGAGCGTCGAGCGGCTCGGGCACGAGTTCATCGAGGCGCCCCACGCGGCGGCGGCGATGCATCTCCTCGCGCATCGCCAGGTGGACCTCGTGGTCTCCGACTTCCGGATGCCCGGCATCGACGGCATCGAGCTGCTGCAGATGGCGCGCGCCGAGGGCATGACCGTCCCCTTCATCATGCTCACGGGGCATGCGAGCATCGAGCACGCGGTCGCCGCCATCCGCGCCGGCGCGATCGACTACCTCGCCAAGCCCTTCCGGTCGCAGCAGGTCGAACTCGCCATCACCGCCGGGCTCGACGTCTCCCGGCTGCGCCGCGAAAACGCCGAACTGCGGACCGAAGTCTCCGCCCTGCGCACCCGCCGTGCGCTGCTCGGCGACAGTCCGGCCATGCGGCAGGTCCTCGCCACCGCGTCGACGGCGGCGCCGACCCGCGCGACCATCCTGCTCACCGGCCCGTCGGGGACCGGCAAGGAAGTGATCGCCCGCGCCATCCACGACTGGAGCGACCGGCGGGACCGCCCCTTCGTGCAACTGAACTGCGCGGCGATCCCTGAAGGGCTGGTGGAGAGCGCCCTCTTCGGACACGAGAAGGGGGCCTTCACCGGCGCGATCAAGCGGGTGGCGGGCGCGTTCGAGCGGGCCAACGGCGGCACACTCCTGCTCGACGAGGTCACCGAAATGCGCATCGACCTCCAGGCCAAGCTGCTGCGCGTCCTGCAGGAGCAGGAGTTCGAGCGCGTCGGGGGCTCGGAGCCGATCGCCGTGGACGTGCGTGTCATCGCGACCAGCAATCGCGATCCGCACGAGGCGATCGCCGCGGGGCAGTTCCGGCAGGACCTGTACTACCGGCTCGCCGTCATTCCGCTCACGCTCCCGCCGTTGCGCCAGCGCTGCGAGGACATTCCCGCCCTCGCCCTGCACTTCGCGCAGCGCGCGGCCGAGCAGGCCGGGCGGCCCGTGCCGACGCTCACCCCCGAGGCGGTGGCCTGGCTGACGGCGCAGGACTGGCCCGGGAACGTGCGCGAGTTGCAGCACGCGGTCGAACGCGCCATCATCCTCGCGCCGACGACGACCATTCACCCTTCGGCCTTCGCCCAGACCGCGTCGGCGGCGACCACCGAGCCGCGACCGTCGCAGGCAGTGGCACCCGGCACCAGCCCGGTCGACGGCAGCACCGACCTCCGGCTGTCGTCCCTCTCGCTGCGAGCGGCCGAGGACGTGCTGATCGCGGCAGCCCTGCGTCAGACGGGCGGCAACCGGACCAAGGCCGCTGCGCTGCTGGGCATCTCCGTTCGGGCGCTGCGCTACAAGCTCAATGGCGCGCCAGCCGCGCAGCGTGCGTAGCATGGGCTGGTCAGCCAACTAGGCAATTCATGCCGCCCTGCTAGCTAGGCAGTCGCTGCCGTGCGGCAATATTTGCCGTATTGTCCGCCGGTCATCCAGCGCCTGCAATGGCCGCGCAAACATATACCAATCAACACGTTAGGCTGTTCTCTCTCTCGGCACCAACGACTGGCACGCATCCTGCCTCCCCTATCTCACGAAGGCCACTCTCAACGTGATCAGGGAATACGATGCTCGCCAACGCAACCGCCAGCCGCAATGAACTGCTCAAGCAGCATTTCGGACTCGTTCACCACGTCGCGCGCAAAATGCAGAAGCGCCTCTCCTCCGAGGCCTCGCTCGACGACCTGGTGAGCGCCGGCTCGGTCGGTCTGCTCAGCGCTGCCGAGCACTTCGACCCCTCCCGCGGACTGGCGTTCTCGACCTTCGCGCTGCCGCGGATCCGCGGCGCCATGCTCGACGACCTGCGGAAGCTCGACCGCGTCCCGCGCTCCGTGCGGCGCAAGGGGCGGACCCTGCAGCACACCCGCGAGCGGCTCGGTCAGCGCACCGGACACGCCGCGGCCGACCACGAGGTCGCCACCGAGCTCGGCGTGCCGGTCGAGACCATCTGGAGCTGGGACGCCGAGATCGCCTCGGCGCACGTGGTCGCACTCGATCCGCTCGTTGGGGCCGGCGACGAGCGTGGCGCGCCGCAGTTCGCCGCCGACACCGAGAGCGCAGACCTGCAACTGGAGCGTCAGGCGGCCCGGGGCATCGTCCGCGACGCGCTGGCGGCCCTGCCTGCGCGCGAGCGTCACGTCCTGGTCCTCTATTACGAGGACGAACTCACCCAGGGCCAGATCGCACAGGTCCTGGGCGTGACCGAGTCGCGGGTGTCCCAGATCCGCGCGGCCGCCATTGCGCGGCTCCGCACGCAGCTCGCGGATCGCCGCGACGAGCTGACGCTGAACTGACCGCTACGACGCGGCGGGGGTCGCCGGGGCCGGCGCGTTGCGCAGCGTGACCAGGTGGATCGTGACCGCCACCGCGATGGCCACCAGCAGGACGCGCAGCCACGTCGCGCTCACGGCGAACGCGACGGTGCCCAGGATCGAGACCCAGAGGATGGTCAGCGAGCCGACCTTCACGCCGAACGGGATGCCGCGTCCCTCGCGGTAGTCGCGCAGATACCGGCCGAAGAGCCGGTTCTCGTACATCCAGCGCGCCCACCGGGGGGAACTCTTCCCGAAGCACCACGCGGCGAGCAGCAGGAAGCAGGTCGTCGGCAGCACCGGCAGGAACATCCCCACGACGCCGGTCGCGAGCGACACCCAGCCGACCGTGAAGTAGAGGACGCGGCGACCCGGCGAGAGCGGCGACGTGTTCGACTCGCCGAGCAGTCGCTTGACGTGCTCGGACGGGCAGGCCGGATTCCCCGGCGAGGACGGGCGGATCAACTGCGGCTCGGTCACAGATGCGAAAGCTACCCACCCATGGGGATGGGGGGAATCCCCGCCATCAGAGCTCCAGCATCGCCCGCACATCGGGGTCGATCGCGTCGGCACTGTTGGCCGTCAACATGCTCACGACGAGATACACGAGGATCGAGGCCGCGAGCGCCGCGCCCGCGACTGAGACCCCCCGCGGCAGCGTGAGCAGCTTGAAGAACACCAGGGACTCGACGCTCAGCGTGAGCACGAGCCCCGTGAGGATCGACGCCAGGGCACCGGCGCGCGTGCCGCCCGGCCAGTTCAGCCCGATGGCCAGCGCCGGCACCAGCGTGCTTGCGAAGAGCCCGAAGCCGAAGATCCCCAGGAACGCCACCAACTGACCGGACCATTGCGCCACCAGCGCCGCCAGCACGGCGATCACTGCGGTCGCCCAGCGGCCGCGGCGCAACGCATCCACCACGGGACTCCGCCCGAGGGCCCGCGGCAGGTCGTGCGTCAACGCCGCTGCGCCGACGTTCAGGAAGGCATTCACCGTGCTCATGATCGCCGCGGCCACGCCGGCGAACACGATCCCGGCGAGCGCCGGTCCGGCATACTGCTGCAGGAAGGTCGGGGTCGCGGCGTCCGGCGTGGCCAGGGGCGCGAGATCGCCCCGCAGCACCGCAGCCTTCACGGCGAGTCCGACGCCAATGTAGAGCAGCAGCGTGACGAGCATCGCGCCCCCCATCAGCAACGGGTACCACCGCAGCCGGTGCGCGTCGCGCAGCATGTAGAACTTGTGGACCACGTGCGGCTGGGCCAGCGTCCCGATGCTGAACACGAAGTAGAACGACAGCGCCCCGGTGACCGTGCCGGCGCCCCACGGGGACAGGAAGCCCGGGTCGTGCGCCACGATGGTCCGCGACAAGCCCGCCAGACCGCCACCGCTCCCCAGCGCCTTCACGAACACGGCCATGGACGCCACGGCCATCAGCGTGCCCTGGAACAGGTCCGTGTAGATGCCGGCCAGGATGCCCCCGCTGACCGAGTAGGCGAACACCACCGCCGCGCCGATCCAGATCGACACCCCCACGGACCACGCGGTCAGCGAACTGAGCACGACGCCGAGGGCCAGCAGGTTGGTCGCCGTGTAGCCGATGATCGCCACGAGGATGGCCACCGCCGCAACGCCCTGCGCGGCCGGCGAACGGTACCGGATGCCGATCGCGTCGGGGACGGTCATCGCACCGCGGACCTCCCCCAGCATCCGCATGCGCTTCGCCAGCACCCACGCCCCGATCGCCGAGGTCACCGCTGTCGGCAGGACGAGGTACACCGCCCCCATCCCGAGCGTATAGACCAGCCCCGGGCCGCCAATGAAGATGAACCCCGAGAGCGTGGACGCCATCGAGGCCAGCGCAAGCGTCCAGACGCCGAGGCGCTTGCCCGCGACGAAAAAGTCCGCCGCCGTCCGCGTCTGCCGCGCCGCCCACACCCCGATCCCCAGGCAGGCGCCGAGGTACAGCCCCATGATGGCGATGATCATCCGTCACCCGGTGGACGGAGCGCCCGCAGGCGCGCAATGTCGGCGTCCGTCGGGGCCCACGCGGCGAACCCTCGCGCAAAGGCACCCGCGAGGAGTGCCAGCGGCGCGATCCCGACCCCGTACAGCACCAGCGCCGCACGCCTGGGCAGCCCCAGGAGCAGCGGTTCCTCCGCCGTGGAGACGTCCGCGACACTGACCGCGATGAGGATCACCCCCACCAGGAGCAGAAGCGCCGCGACGCCGATCCACGCAGCCCCCAGCCGACCGTCGCGCCGCCGCCCGCCCAGCAGGACGAACGCCACCAGTTGCGCGACGGTCGCCCCGGCGAAGAGCACCGCCACACCGCGGGGAGACACGCCCGGCCACCACGCCGCCGCGTAGGCGACGAGCAAGGCGAACGACGACACCCCCAGCGCACCGACCGCCACACGACGCACCGGCATCTCAGGCGTCGGCGCGGTCGATCGCGACACGGATCACGTGGAGCAGTTCGTGGATGGTGAACGGCTTCTGCAGGTACGGCGCGCGCCGCTCCACGACCCCGGTCAGCGTGGATCGGTCCGCCACGTACCCGCTCATGAACACGACGATCACGTCCGGCTGCACTGCCAGCATCCGCTCCGCGAGCTCCCGCCCGCCCATCTGCGGCATCATCAGGTCGGTCAGCAGCACGTCCACGCTCAGGTCGGGCTCCTCCAGCAGTTGCAGGGCCGCGACGCCATGGCTCGCCAGCAGCACCCGGTACCCCTCCCGCTCGAGGATGATGCGCACGAAGCGCTGCACGCTCTCCTCGTCCTCGACCACCAGGATGGTCCGCCGCTGCGTCGAACTCGGGTCGCGCAGCCGCCCCGGCAACTCGGCGTCCGACGCGATCACCTGCGGCAGGAGCACCGTGATCGTCGTGCCCTCGCCCGCGACGGAACGGGCCTCGAGCATCCCCCCACCATCGCGCACGAGCCCGTACGCCGTGGCCAGCCCACCGGCCTCCTCCAGCGCATCGCCGGCGACGGACGGCTCGAAGAGGCGCGCGCGCGCCTCGGGTGCCAGGGCCGGGCCATTGTCCTCGACGGTGATGGCGACGAATGCGGGCCACGCCGCACTCGCCCTGGGCTCACCGAGCAGCTCGACGCGCCGCGTCGCCACCGACATGCCGACCCGGCCCCGCGACGACCCGGCGAGTGCGGAGACCGCCCGCTGCACGACGAGCTCCAGCACCTGACGCAGCCGCGCTGGGTCGACGTTGACGCGCCACGACGCATCCGCCCCGAGCGCGACCGTCACGGGGATGGGGGCCGCGAGCGACGAGAGCGTCGGTGCGAGGTCGCCAAGGAACTCACGGACGTCGATCAGGCGTGGCTCGAGCGTCTGGCCGCCGCTGAGCACCAGCAGGCGCCGCGCGAGCTGGGTCGCACGGGCCGTGGCATCCTCGATCTCCCCGAGCGACGTCCGCACGGCGTCGGGCAGGCCGGGCTCCGCCCGGACGATCGCCACGCTGCCCGCGATCGCGGTGAGCAGGTCGTTGAACTCGTGCGCGACCCCGCGCGCGACTTGCGCGACGACGTCGGTCCGGATCGCTCCGGACGCGCGAGGGACGGCAGCATCAGCCATGCGCGAACACTCACTCGCACGGAGCCGTCCCGCAAGGAGGTCTGCGCCGGGGTGAGTGGCGCGACGCATGCTCCACACTCCACATTGTGATGGAGTGCACACACCAGACGCCACCAATGAACGAGATCCTCTTCGAAGCATTGCACGCCGACGTTCCACCACCCGCTCGCGCGACCGCGCACTCGGCGGGGTATGACCTGCGGGCGTGGTTCGCACGGGATCACCTCGACGTGTGGACGGGCGCGACCGTGGCGCCGCGATCGCTCAGCGGGTCGCCGGGCGCCTACCAGCTCACGCTCGGCCCGTCCGAACGCGCGGTCGTCCCGCTGGGCTTCCGTGCCACGCTGCCGCCGGGCATCGAAGGGCAGATCCGCGCGCGCTCGGGCCTCGCACTCAAGAAGGGGCTGGTCGTTCCGAACGCGCCGGGGACCATCGACCCGGACTACACCGGCGAGTGGGGCGTGCTGGTGATGAATGCTTCGACCGAACCGTTCTCGATCACCCACGGGGAGCGCATCGCCCAACTGGTGCTCGCGCGCTTCGTCTCGCTGGGCTTCACTGCGGGAACGGTGGTCCCGACGTCAGAGCGCGCCGGCGGGTTCGGGTCCACCGGCGCGCACTGAGCCTTCGGGCGGCTCCTGCCTCAGGCCGCCAACGCCGCCTGCACGTCAAACGACAGCTTCACCTCGTCGCTCACCAGCACGCCGCCCGTCTCGAGCGCCGCGTTCCACGTCAGCCCGAAGTCGCTGCGGATCAGCTTGCCCCTGGCCTCGGCCGCGAGCTTCGTATTGCCCCAGGGGTCCTTGGCCGGCTCCCCGAGCTCGACCGTCAGTGTCACCGGCCTCGTGACGCTCCTGATCGTCAGTTGCCCCTCGGCCGTGTACGCACGGCCGCCCAGCGGCGTGATCACCGTGCTCTCGAAGCGCATCGCCGGAAACTGCTCGGTCTCGAAGAAGTCCCCGGAGCGCAGATGGCCGTCGCGCTGCTCGGAGCCGGTGTCGATGGACGCGACGTTGATGTCCGCGCTGAACGCGCTGAGGGTGCCGTTCGCGTCCGTCGTGGCCTGCCCGGCGAAGGTCTTGAAGCGACCTTTCACGGTCGAGATGCCGAGGTGACGAACGGAGAACTCCACGAGGCTGTGGTCGGTGTCGAGGTTCCAGGTCTGCATGGTCGGTGTGTTGGAGAGAGGGGGAGTGTGCGTGTGCGTCAGCCGAGCGGCTGGAGCTGCGAGGCGATCGCCTCGCGGGAAGGTTCGAGCCATCCGGGAAGCTGCAAGCGGCTCCCCAGCCCTTCGACCGGTTCGTCCACGGCAAAGCCGGGACCATCGGTGGCCAGTTCCAGCAGGAGCCCGTCCGGGGCCCGGAAGTAGATCGAGCTGAAGTAGGTCCGGTCCATCACGTCGGAGACCGGCACTGCATGGGCCAGGAGATGATCGCGCCACGCCAGCTGGCTCTCCGCGTTCGGGACGCGGAAGGCGATGTGGTGCGTCTGGCCCGCTCCCTCGCGTGCGCGGGCCGCGCGTGCGGGCCACCCGAACAGGGTCAGGGAACTCTGTGGACGGACCGTGCGGCCGTCGTAGTTCGCCCAGAACCAGTGCAGGGTCCCGGGGTCGTCCTGATTGACGGACTGCTTGACCAGCCGCAGGCCGAGCGCCATCTCGTAGAACTCGCCGGCGCGCACCACGTCGTCGGTCATTCCCGTGACGTGATGCAGTCCGGTCAGACGCATCGCCTCGGTGATCTCGACCACGGGCTCCGGCCAGGTCTCGGCGGCGATCGCCTGCTCGTCGCGCCCACCGGGCAGTTGCGCGCCCGCCGGGACCGTCGGTGCTGCCCCGAGCGCGTCGGCGGGTTCGTCGATCGCGTAGCCGGGGCCGGCGGTCGCAATCTCCAGCACCTGCCCGTCGGGGTCGCGGAAGTACAGCGAGGTGAAGTACCCGCGCTCCCTGGGACCGCTCACCGGCACCCCGTGCTGCATGAGCCAGCGCTTCCACTGGAGCAGCGTGCTGCGATCGGGCGTGCTGAAGGCGTGGTGATGGATGCCGCCGATGCCGTAGTGGCCCGGCCGGGCGTCCTTCTGCTCGAAGAACGTGACGATGGTGCCGGGCGCGCCGGTCGCGTCCCCGAAGTACAGGTGGTAGGAGCCGGGGTCATCGAAGTTGACCGTCTGCTTCACCATCCTGAACCCGAGCAGATCGCGGTAGAACCCCAGCGTGCGCCGCGCGTCGCGGGCCACGAGGGTCACATGGTGGAATCCGAGGGTGGTCAGGTCAGACATTGCTCACTCCAAAGTAGCTTATAACTGAGATATAGCGGTATTGCGACGCCGGCGCAAGGGGGGGGCCGCATCAACCCCGTGCGACCTGCTTGGTCCGCCGCCGCCGAGGCGCCGCCTCAGCGGTCTCCTCGGCCTGCAACTGCTCGGCGGCGCCCAGACCCAGCCGCTTCAGCATGCCGGTCACCTGCTTCTGCTCCGACGCCGAGAGCCCGCTCACCGCCCGTGCGATGCGCGCGGCGTGGATGGGAAAGATCTCCGCCATCAGGGCGGCACCGGCCGGGGTCAGCACGGCATAGCGCGCGCGGCGATCGCCGGGGCAGTCCTGCCGCTCCACCAACCCCCTGGCCACGAGGCGATCCATCAGGAACGTCGTCCCGCCACTCGACACCAGCACGCGCTTCTGCACCTCGCCCTGGAGCTGCCTGCCCTTGTGGTACAGCACTTCCAGCACGCCGAACTCCGGGATGGTCAGCCCGTGCTGCGCCACGTCGGCGGCCACATGCCTGGCCATCGACTCGTAGGCCCGGGCCAGCACGATCCAGAGCTTGAGCGACACCCCGAGAACGCCGTCTGGCGGCGGCTGGGGCACGGTCGGATCGTGGGCTGTGTTGCTTGTCATGATATTTCGGAACTGAGACAAATGCGTATCTACAACCTTACTCGGCGGCGGCCGACGGGTGCAAGTCCTGCGCCGACCCCCTCGCGACGCGATCGCAATGCCGTCCCTCGCGCTGCGCAATGCCGCGCGGGGCTCAGAACGCCGCCAGCCACTCCCGCATCACGACCAGGTCGCCCGGCACCAATCCGTGGCCGGCGTGCTGCCACGCCACGGTGCTCTCGGCGCCGGCGGCCGTGAAGAGCGCATGCAGCGCGTCCACCTGCTCCGTCGGCACCAAGGGGTCAGCGCGCCCGCTGCTCAGCAGCACGCGCGTCCCGGCCAGCGACGGGAGCGGGTCGGGCGTGTAGGTCATCATGCCGCGGATCAGCGCCGCCCCCGCCAGGAGGCCGGGATGCCGCAGCAGTACGGCCGTGGCGATGTTCGCGCCGTTGCTGAGCCCGACGGCGACCACGCGCGGCGAGGCGCGGCGCACCGTGATCTGCTGGCGCAGCCACGCGGCGAGCTGGTCGGCCCGGGCCTGCAGGTCCGGGATGTCGAGCACCCCCTCGGCGTGCCGACGGAAGAAGCGCAGCGCGCCGCCCTCGCGCACCTGGCCGCGCGGACTGAGCAGCGTGGCACCGGGCAGCACGCGCTCACCCAGCGGAACGAGGTCATGCTCGTCGCCTCCGGTCCCGTGCAGGAGCAGCAGGGTTACCTTCTCGGGGTCACCGGCCCGGTGCTCGTGCGTGAACGCGGTGGGAGTGTCGATGGTCATCGGTGCCGTCCAAGTTAGCCTGTCGCGATCCAACCCGGTACACGATGCCCTCGTTCCCCCGCGGTGTGCTCTTCAGCGATGTCGATGGCACCTTCCTCGACGAGCACTACACCCCGGTCCTCGCCGGTGCCGCGCTCCACGCGGCGCTGCACGCGTGGCGCCTGGTCTTCGTCTCGAGCCGCAGCGCGGCCGAGCTCCACGCGCTCCACGCGCAGATCGGCCTGCGCGACGACGCCATCGGCGAGAACGGCGGCGTGCTGCTCACCTACGATCACGCGACCGCGACCGCCTTCGGCGCGGCGGAACCGCACGAGGACGCATGGGTCGTCGCGCTGGCGCGGCCGGTCAGCGAGGTGCGTGCGCGCGTGACGCCCCTGCTCGCCGCGCTCGGGGGGCTCGAGGTCTCGGCACTCACCGCCACCGAGATGGCCGCGCGCAGCCGCTACACGGTGGCAGATGCCGAACGCGCGCTGGCGCGGCGCACGAGCATGCTTGTCACGGCCCTGTCACCGGCCGCGCGCACGGCGCTGGCCGCGCTGGAGACCGAGGGGCATACCGTCGTCCACGGAGGGCGCTGGGTGAGTATCTTGCACGGGAGTGACAAGGGGCGTGCCATCACCCGATGGCGACGCGCCCTCGCCCCCGACGCCGTCACGGTGGCGGTGGGGGACGCGGCGAACGACGCGCCACTGTTGGCGGTGGTCGACCACGCGTTCGTGATCCGCGACGCGATCCGGGGACCGGCATCGGCCCTGCTCGACATCCCGCACGCGCGTCCCCTCGCAGCCCCCGGCACCCGCGGCTGGCTCGAGGTGGTCGACGCCCTGCCCGCATTCCTGACGGAGACGCCATGACGTCGAACGCCGCAGTCCTCACCTTCAGCATCCTCACGATCCCCGAGCGCGAGCCGTATCTCCAGACGCTGCTCGACTCGATCAGCGCGATGCAGCTGGACCCGCACCCCCGGGTCGACATCGTGTACAATCGCCCGCTCGAAGGCTTCCTCGGCGACGTGATCGACCGCATCCGCACGCTGGCCGGATCGCTGCCCGTCGAAGTGTATTTCAATGCGGGCGAGACCACGATCGGCGCGGGCCGGAACCTGCAACTGTCGGTCTGTCGGACCCCCGTGATCGCGTTCGTCGACGACGACGTGACTCTGCACGAGGACATCGTGCCGGCGCTGCTCGAGACGCTGGCGCAGCACCCGGTGGGCCTGGTCGGGTTCCCGTCCTTCGACGGGGCGAGCGATGTGCGCTTCAAGCCGCGCGACACGACACCGTCGATCACGCGCGCGGCCATGCGCTACATGCCGGTGCAGGGGATGCTCTGCGCCGGGTACCGCTCGCTCCTTGTCGACATCGGCGGCTTCAACCCGCGGCGGCGCTTCTGGGGCGAGTGGACCGAGCTGAACCTGCGTCTCTGGCGGAACGGATTCCCGACGGCGTACCAGATGGAGCGCGGCCACTTGCGGCACTGGCACGACGCCCCCGCCTCGCCGACGCGCAACATGGACGGGCGGGAACGCCACGTCGTGTGGGGCCTGATCTGCACCGCGCTCGAGTACGACGCCGTGGACGTGAGCGAGGCCACCGCCGTCTTCTGGCGCCTCATCGAGGAACGGTACCTCGCGTACTCCTACGGCGAGGAGCTCTCGCCGCAGGCGGTGCTGCGGACCGTGCTGGAGCTCGTGCCGCAGATGTCGGAGGAGTGGGGCGCGATCCAGGCGTTCCGGCTGCGCACCCGCGCTCATCCATTCCAGTTCGCCCCGTTCCACGCGTTCACCGAGCGCGAGGTGTCGCAGGTGCTGCGGCACGCGAAGACGGCCATCCAGCCGTACCGCGCGCTCGTCACCCGTGAGCTGGAGCGCGCCTCGGGGGCGTTCCTCGCGCCCCCCGTCGCCACGGGCAGCCCCTCGCTCCGGGACACGTGGACCCGGCTCCGGCGTTCGCTCCGCGCCCTGCGCGAGCGCTTCTGACGTGCCCGCACCGGGCCCAGCACGACCCGTCCGCCGCACGTATCTTCGTGCAAAGCGTCCCCGCCGTCCGCGGTCGACGCCGGCATCCCACCCCCATCTGCCCCGTTCCATGCGATTGCTCCCCGCCGTCGTGCTCGCAGGCGCTCTCCTCGGCAGCGCACCTGCCGTCGCACACAGCCAGCTCGACGAATCGCTCATCCGCGCCATGCGGTGGCGCGAGATCGGTCCGGCCAACATGTCCGGCCGCATCGTCGACGTCGAGGGCATCCCCTCGCCCTCCCGCACCTTCTACGTCAGTACTGCGGCGGGCGGTGTCTGGAAGACCACCAACGGCGGCGTGACCTTCCGCCCGGTGCTCGACACGGCGCGCGTCGCGTCCGGCGGGGACCTGGCCATTGCGCCCTCCGACACCAACGTCGTGTACTGGGGCACCGGCGAACCCAACTCCCGCAACTCGATCTCCGCCGGCGGCGGCATCTACAAGACCACCGACGGCGGCAGGACGTGGGCCCACGTCGGCCTGACGGAGACGCGGCATATCGGGCGCATCCAGGTGCATCCGCGCGATCCCGGCACGGTGTACGTGGCGGCGCTCGGGCACGCATGGGGGCCGAACCCGGAGCGTGGGCTGTACAAGACCACCGACGGCGGCCGCACCTGGCAGCTCAAGAAGTTCATCAACGCGCAGACCGGCTTCGTCGACGTGCAGCTCGACCCGCGCAATCCGGACGTGATCTGGGCCTCCAGCTACCAGCGGGTGCGCGGCCCCTACTCGCTCACCTCGGGCGGACCGGGCTCCGCGCTGTGGAAGAGCACCGACGGCGGCGAAACCTGGACCGAGGTGACGGGCGGCGGGCTGCCCGAGTCGCCGAAGGGCCGCATCGAGATCGCCATCTCGCCGTCGCAGCCCGACGTGATGTACCTCCAGGTCGAAGCGGACACGGTGAAGGGTGCCGGGCAGACGCGCCGCCCCAGCGGACTCTACCGCTCGGCCGACGGCGGCCGGACCTGGGAGTACCGCAACCCCGAGAACGTGCGGCCCTTCTACTACTCGCAGGTCCGTGTGCACCCCACCGACCCGGACCGGGTGTGGTGGTCCTCCACGCCGGTGAAGTACTCGCGTGACGGCGGCCGCACGGCCGGCAACGCCACGGTCGGTCTGCACGTCGATCATCACGCGATGTGGATCGACCCCATGGACCCCGAGCGGGTGATCGTCGGCAACGACGGCGGCCTGGGCATCAGCTTCGACGGCGGCGGGAACTACATCTTCCCGAACACCTTCGCGATCGGGCAGTTCTACAACATCTCGGTGGACATGGCCGTGCCGTACCGCGTGTGCGGCGGCCTGCAGGACAATGGCTCGTGGTGCGGTCCGTCGCGCCGTCGCCAGGGCGCGATCACCAATGCCATGTGGCACAACGTCGGCGGCGGCGACGGCTTCGTGACCCAGCAGGACTGGTCCGACCCGGGCATCCTCTACAGCACCTCGCAGGGCGGCAACATGGGGCGCTACGAGTACGCGCTCGGCCGGCGCACGGCGCTGCGCAAACCCACGTGGCGCGACTCCCACGGCCAGTGGGAGGACTCGATCGCGGCGGTCCGCGGCAGCAGCACCACGCTCACCCGCGAGCAGCAGCAGCGCGTCACGCAGTTGCGGGCGCGTCAGCAGGCCGACTCGGCCGCCGCGGTCCTGCGCTGGAACTGGAACACGCCGTACCTCATCAGCACGCACAATCCGCAGGTCCTGTACTTCGGGGCCAATCGCGTGCTCAAGAGCGTGAAGCGCGGCGACGACATGTTCTTCATCTCGCCCGACCTCACCGCGCGCGACACGGTGGGCATCCGCATCGCCTCCACCATCACGGGCGGCATCACGCCCGACGTGACGGGCGCCGAGACCTTCTCGACGATCGTGTCGCTCAACGAGTCGCCGCTGCGGCAGGGCGTGCTCTACGCCGGTTCGGATGACGGCAAGGTGCAAATGACGATGGACGACGGCGGCACCTGGACCGACCTCACGGGCCGCTTCCCGGGCGTGCCGGCCGGTAGCTATGTGTCGCGCATCGAGCCGTCCAACCACGAGCTCGGCACGTTCTACGTCAGCTTCGACAACCACCGGCGCGATGACTACACGCCCTACGTGTACATGACGACGGACAACGGCCGCACGTTCAGGAGCATCGCGTCCAACCTGCCCACGGGACAGCCGGACTACGTGCACGTGATCCGCGAGGACCGGCGCAATCCCAATCTGCTGTTCGTCGGGACGGACGTGGGACTGTACGTGTCCGTCGACCGCGGCCAGCACTGGCAGCCGTTCATGACGGGCCTGCCGACCGTGCCGGTGCACGACCTCGTGATCCATCCGCGCGACAACGAACTGGTGGCCGGCACGCACGGCCGCTCCATCTGGATCGTCGACATCACGCCGCTGCAGCAGTTCGACGCCGACATCGCGGCCAGGCCGGCGCATCTGTTCGAGCCGCGGACGGCGTTCCAGTGGGGGGAGTCCCCCATCAACGGGGGGAGCAACGGCCACCTGCTGTTCCAGAGCCCGAGCCCGCAGTATGGCGCCGAGCTCTGGTACCACTTGGCGCGTCCGGCGGGCGGACCGGTGACCCTGGCCATCACGAACGGGCGGGGCGACACCGTCAGCCGCATCAACGGTCCCAACACGGCCGGCCTGCATCGCGTCAGTTGGAACTTCCAGGTCGCGGCGGCACCGCCCGCGCTGACCGTCGCGCAGCGGCGGGACAGTCTCGCGCAGGCCGTGCGCGTCGCGGCCGTGCTCGACTCGATCGAGCGGGGCGGGGCGATCCCGAAGGCCACGATCGACGCCGTACGCACGCTGGCCGCCCGCGGCCCGCAGGGTCTCCTGCCGGGTGGCGGCGGAGGGGGCGGTGGGCGTGGGGGCTTCGGCGGCGGCGGTGGTCCGCCGACCGTCAATGAGCGTCCGGGCGAGTCGGCCGCCCTGCCGTCCTTCCCAACGGGGGGCGCGGCGCAGGGTGGTCGTGGCGGCGGCGGGGGCGGCGGGCAGCAGGCCGCCATCGCGCAGGCCCTCGGGATCGACGCTGCGGCTTTCCAGACCATCCAGGCGGCGTTGGGTCCGACCGTCAATCTCCTCGGTGGTGGAGGCGGCGGGGGCGGTGGACGTGGCGGCTTCGGGGGCGGCGGCGGCAGCACGGCCGGCACCGGTGAGTACGGGGTCCACCTCAGCATCGGTGGCACGACCCAGCGCCAGACGCTCAAAGTCGTCGACATCGGAGTCGGTGGCACGAACCACCCTGCCTCGCGCTAGCGGTCGGCGCGAGCGACGCGCAGGCAACGGGGTCCGTGGCTGATGCCGCGGACCCCGTTGCCTTGCTAGTCTTCACGCATCGTGACCTCACTCCTGCTCATCGGCGTCCTGTCGGCGATCGCGGCGGCCGCCAACGCGATCGCCGGCGGGGGCACGCTGCTCACCTTCCCCGCCCTCATCGGCCTCGGCATCCCGCCCATCGTCGCCAATGCGACCAGCACGGTCGCCCTGTGGCCGGGGTCGATGTCGTCGATGCTCGGCTACCGCAAGGCGCTGCAGGATGTGCGGCCGTGGGCCATCGCCTTCGCCATCCCGAGCGTCCTCGGTGGTGCGCTGGGCGCGTGGCTCCTGGTGGTCACACCGGCGGCCCGCTTCGATCGCATCGTGCCGTTCCTCGTCTTCGGCGCGACGCTGCTGTTCCTCGCGCAGGCCCCGATCGTTCGCTTCGTGGCACGATCCCGTGGCGCGCCTGCCAGCGGGGCGCCGTCGTGGCTGTTCGTCGGCATGCAGTTCGGCGTGGCGATCTACGGCGGCTACTTCGGCGCGGTCGCCGGCATCGTGATGCTCGCCTCGCTCGGCCTCATGGGCCTCACCGACATTCACCAGATGAACGGCCTCAAGAACTGGGGTGCCATCTGCTTCAATGGCGTGGCGGTGGCCATCTTCATCGCGAGCGGCCTCGTCAACTGGCCCGTGGCGCTGGTGATGGCGGTTGGCGCGCTGCTCGGCGGCTGGTCCGGCTCCAAGCTGGCGCAGCGCATGCCCCGCGAGCGGGTGCGCACGGTGATCGGTGCGATCGGCCTGGCGGCGGCGGGGTGGTTGTTCGTGCGGTAGCAGCTACCGCACACCCTGGCACCCGGGAACAGACAGATTCACCTGGACTCCCTTGAAGAGCCGGATGAAGCGTCGGACAGGGTGAACTTCCATACGGCAACCGTGAAGCCGCTGTCGACTGCCGACGCCGAATGATCCATGCCCGCGGCATGGGCATGGTCCACGACGATGGTCAGCGCAGGGTCCGCCCGATGCGATGCAACCAGTCGACCGCTGCTCACGTCGATGATCTCGACCAGCGTGTCGTAGT
>CAYSFN010000009.1:0-17357 GCA_964430045.1 uncultured Gemmatimonadaceae bacterium | reverse complement strand
GGCGATCAAGGTGTAGACCCAGAGTCTTCCGGCGGAATCGACGCCGGCACCGACAATGTACGGCGCGGGTTCCGTGCTGGGATTCGGGGCGACGACCTCGGGCAGCCAATGCGGCTTGAACACGTCCAACTTTCGTGTGAGAGAGGCGTCGACCTGCCCGGAGCGGATGTTCCACCGTTCGAGAACGTATCGCGTGGGGAGCAGCGACCAGACATGGTTCGTGTCAGCGAACACCACACGCCGGGACAGCGCGCGCGGGAGATCGTTGCGAGACACCGCTTCGATGGCCCCGAACGATCGCGCCGGAGCGCCGGTCCGTGGGTCCATCACGTGCAGTGGATGTCCGTCCGTGGCTGCAGACGCCACGTTCGCATTGACCACCAGACTTCCGTCAGCACCCGCTGCAAACTGCTCGATGCCATGGATGGCCGCGGGGCGGTTCGCCATCGGACCGCCGCCCGCATGCAGCACGGAGAAGCGAGCCGCGCCACGATCATGTACTATAGAGATGCTGTCCAAGGCAGACCGCGACATCACGAGCGGTCCCACGAACTCTCCCGGCCCTCTGCCCCGGGCACCCACGGTGCGCTGGAACTTGCCGACGGCATCGAATACGTGAATCGGTTCCCCCGGCCTGTGCACGGAGACCCACCAGGCCCCGCGGGTGTCCCGCACGACCGAGAGCGGCGGCGCCCCAAGGAGTCCCCCCTGGTCCTCGGTGCCAAGCGTCATCACTCGTGCACCGTGCAGTGTGCAGCGCGCACAGGCCGGCACAGAGGAAACGTCTCTCGACACCGGCTGCGCCAGCGCCGCGTGGGACAGGCACACTGTCGACAGCAGATGCAGTGCGAATCCCAGTGCACCGCAGCTGCGAATTGATCGGAACGACGCCATCAACGACCTCGCCAAGAGTTAATGAACCTCACGCCAGCATCGCTGCATTACGGTCGCGCTCCGCCCCAGTGGACACGATACCGCTGCAGCGTGACCACATCATCCGGATCGGTCCCGGCGCCCCACAGGACATCGCCGTCGATGCGCCACAGCGTGAGGCACGGTGGCACGCGCACGGTGCCGACGAACACGCCGTCTGCTTCATACACGTCGTACAGCGCGTCCCCCGCGTGGCGGCACCACGCCTGCCGCGCGTCGGTCAAGCGCTTGGCGAGCCCCGAAGCATTCGGCCCCGAACCACCCGAGCCCCCACCACCCAGCATCACGCCCGCATGGCGTTGCAGCACCCAGACCCGGCCGTCTTCGGCGAGTTCGGCGCGTACCAATGGGGGACGGTTGGCGGCCAGCAGGGCATCGTTCCAGCGCCACCCGGGATCGACGATCCGCATCAGCGCCGTGATCTCGCGCTCGGCGAGTCGTCGCTCGGCGGCAGTGAACGGCGCGCCACGGATGTCGCGCCGGATGCTCACCACCCGCGCGCCGGGACGACTCACGTCCACCTGATAGCGGCTGCCGGGCGTGTGGAGCACCACGCCCGAGGGAAGCTGCACCCACTGCGCCGACACTGTACTGGGCGATTGCGCGCTCACGCTGTATCGATCGTCCGAGGTGCTGGCACGGAACACGCGTGATGGCTCGAGCGCGGGGAGCCCCAGTTCCTCGCGACTCGGCACGAGAACGGTGTCGAGCACGGATCCGTCGGCGCGGAGTCGGATCCATCCGTACCGGAACGAGCGATCGGTGTACATGAGCGACACGACCCCGTCCCGCGTCGCAGTGAGGGTGTGACGACCCACCATCTGTGCGTCACCGCCACGGTTCGGAACCGACCAGTGGATCAGTGGCGCCCCCTCGGCGCCGTACACGTTGATCCGCCAGTTGCCGGTGTCGAGCAAGAGCACGCGCCCGTCCGCGAGCGTGGTCACACCCGAGATGCGCTGATACTCACCCGGCCCACCACCCTTGCGGCCGATCGTCCTGACGAAGCGGCCACGGGCGTCGTACATCCGCAACGTCGGGGTCACCTGGTCGTGCACGTACAGCGCGCCCGATGGACCCACCGCGATGCCGGAAATCATGCCGAAGTGGAAGCCATCGGGATCGGCGCCGTCCTCGATGCGGAGATCGGGCACGAGCGTCGCGACACCGGCGTGCCGCGGTGCCGTCGCGACGCGGACGATGGTGTCCGGCACCGGACGCTGGGCGGGAAGCACGAGCGGCAGCGTCAGCACGCAGCCCACGACTCCCGTACGAATGCGACGCATACACATCCCTCGCGCTGCGCGACTGGACTCAGATGACAGCCTCCCGACAGCTTACCGCGTCACCGACCCCCCTGCAAGCGCGACGGGCGGCCCCCCATATAAGGAGAGCCGCCCGCGACCACACAGAGGCGCCGGTCGGAATCGAACCGACGAATGGGAGTTTTGCAGACTCCTGCCTTACCACTTGGCTACGGCGCCGTATCCCTGAAAGATCGCCCCGCAGGCGTACTCAGGGCAAGCGGCGGCTCATCCCACCACCGTGTCCAGTGGCTGAAGCTCCTCGCCAGGATTCACGTACTGGTCCAGCGCGGCCCGGTACTGGGTCTCGTACAACTGCCGGTACCGCCCGCCCAGCGCCAGCAGCTCGCCATGCGAGCCGCGTTCGACCACCTGCCCGGCCTCGATCACGAGGATCTGGTCGGCACTGGTGATCGTCGACAGCCGGTGGGCGATCACGAAGGTCGTCCGGCCCCGCCGCAGCGCGGCCAGGCCCTCCTTGATCTGCTGCTCGCTCTCACTGTCCAGCGAGGAGGTCGCTTCGTCGAGCAGCAGGATCTGCGGGTCCGCAAGGATCGCCCGTGCGATCGCCACGCGCTGCCGCTGCCCGCCGGAGAGCTTGACCCCCCGCTCACCCACCACCGTCTCGTAGCCATCCGGGAACTCGCGCACGAACTCGTCGCAGCGCGCCACCTGCGCGGCCGTGACGATCTCGGCCCGCGACGCGCCCGGCTTGGCGAAGGCGATGTTCTCGGCGATGCTGCCGTCGAACAGGAAGTTGTCCTGCAACACGACACCCACGTGACTGCGGTAGTCGCGCAGCCGCACCGAGTGCAGGTCGCGCCCGTCCACGAGGATCCGGCCGCGCGTGGGGCGCGTGAACGCCATCACGAGCGACAGGATCGTGCTCTTGCCCGAGCCGCTCGACCCCACCAACGCGGTGGTCGTGCCGGCCGGTGCATGGAAATCCACGCCGTGGAGCACGGGGACGCCCTCCCGGTACTCGAACCACACGTCCTCGAAGGTCAGCGCACCCTGCACCACCGGCAGCTCGGCCTTGGCCGCATCGTCGGCGTCCTCGCTCGGCATTTCCATGATCTCGCGAATGCGATCCAGGCCGGCGAAGGCCTCCGTGAGCTGCGTGCCGATGCTCGCCATCTGCACCAGCGGGAAGGACACCAGCCCCACGAAGAACACGTACACCACGAAGTCGCCGAGCGTCATCGTGCCCGCGAGGATCGCCCGCCCGCCCACCAGCGTCATCAGCACGCCGATGCCGCCGACGATCACCGTGCTCACCGCGCTCATGGCCGAGACACCGGTGATGGTCGACGCGATGTTGCGGAACAGCCGGTGCGCTCCCCGGGCGAAGACCAGCTCCTCCCGCCTCTCGGCGGTGTAGACCTTCACCACGCGGACGCCGGCGAGCGACTGCCCCAGACGGCCGGTCACCTCGGCGTTGATCTTGCTGCGCTCACGGAAGATCGGCCGCAGCTTGGTGAACGCGACCGACATCGCGCCCCCGAAGAGGAGCAGCAGCACCAGGACCGCCGTGGTGAGCTGCCAGTTCAAATAGAAGAGGGCCGCGATGCCGAGCGACGCCGAAACGAGGCCGCCGAGCAGTTGCACGATGCCGGTGCCGATGAGGTTGCGCACCCCTTCGGCGTCGCTCATGACGCGACTGATCAGGACGCCACTCTGGGTGTCGTCGAAGAACGAGACCGGCAGGCGCATGACCTTGGCCTGCACCGTCCGCCGCATCACGGTGATCGCCTTCTGCCCGGCAAGCGAGACCACCTGGGAGATCGCGAACGACGTCGAGGCCTGGATCACCGTCGCGGTCCCCGCCGCCATGGCGAGCGGGACGAGCAGGTCGGCGCGCCCCTGCCCGACCACGTCGTCGATCAGGAACTTCGACGTCGCGGGCAGGACGAAACCCGCGAGTCGATTGATCAGGGTGAGCGAGAGCCCGAGGGCGAGCGTCCCTCGGTACTGCCACATCAGCGCGCGGGATTCGCGCCAGACGACGGACCAGGAGAGCGGCTTCTTCGGTGGTCGGGACATGCAGCGACTAGTGGGTCGGCTAGACTGCCGACCCCCGGAAGCTAGCGGGTCCGCACCGGGGCGGGCACCGCGTTCCCCGTTCGCGGGTATTGTTGAGGATGCCCCGACTCGCCCTCTGCGCGTTCACGTCCATGCGACCATGCTTCGCTTCGCTGCTCCTCCTCGGCTTCGCGCTCGAGGGGCGCGCACAACCCGCGCGCAGCGACACCACCGCCACGGTCCCGGTCACCCGTGCCGATCTCGCGAGGACCTACATGCGCCTCGAGGCGCTGCTGGCCGAGCGCACGCTCACGGCCGGGGTGCAGCGCCGGATCAACGAGGCGTTCGACCGGGGAACGATCGCGTTCTTCCTGGGTCAGGGGGCCACGACGCTCTCGCAGCTCGACTCGATCGCCAGCGCGCTCGACCCCTCGCTGCCCCGGCGACTCCTGGCGTGGCGCGTGACCCCCGACCCGCTGCGATTGGTCAGCGGGGGGCGATCCACGCCGACCTTCCAGCTCGCACGGCTGTACACGGACAGCCTGCCGGTGGTGCTGGGTGCCGAGGCGAAGCTCATCGTCCGCGATGCGAATGGCCGCGAACGTGCCCGGCTCGCGCCAGGGGTCGGCGAACCGGGCGCCGTGCTCCGGGCGAGCGCGCCGCCCGGCCTGCTGACCACGCTGCCCGCCGGGCGCTACCACGTCTGGCTGCGCGATGGTCGTGACTCCGTGCGCGTCGACGATCTGGTGATCGTCGCGACCTCGCTCGACAGCGTGCGCGTCGGACTGCGGCGGCGCCTCGATGCGCTGCAGCTCCCACCCGCGCTGCACCCCGCACGTGACGCGATCCGCTCGCGCCTCACCCTGCTGACGATGCGCCCCGATGCGGCCATGACGGCACAGGTGCTGGCCGACCCCTTCACACTCCCCGCCGAGGTGTCCGCGGAGATCGACGTGCTGGCGAGTGGCGCGGACCCCTTTCGGGGCCGACAGGGTGACCGGTGGCAGACGATGACCGTGGGCGGGGCCGCGATCCCGATGCGCATCGTCGTGCCGCCACGCTCCGACAGCGCGGCGGGTGGTCGCGGACTGGTGATTGCGCTGCACGGCGCGGGGATGGACGAGAACGCGTTCATTGATGGCTACGGTGCGGGCCGCCTGGTGACACTGGCCCGGGCCTCGGACGCGGCGGTCGTGTCGCCGTCCACCACGCGCTTCACGGCGGCGGCCTTCGATTCGATCGTGGCCATGATGGTCCGTGACCACGACGTCGACCCCGCACGGGTGGTGCTCGTGGGGCACTCGGCGGGTGCGGCGCTGGCCCTGTCCGTCGGTGCGCAGCGGGCGCAGCGCGTACGGGCGATCGCCGCGATCGCGGGCGCCGCGACGCTGCCCGCCAACGCCGCGCTCCCCCCCACGCTGATCGTCGGTGCGGCGCTCGACCCGGTGATCCCGCCGGCCCGGGTGCGTGCACAGGCGCAGGCGCTCCGGGGGCCCACCCGGTCGGTCGAGTACCGAGAGGTCGCCGACTGGGGGCACACGCTGGTCGTGGGTTCGTCCCTGCCTGCCGTGTTCGCGTGGCTGTGGTCGGAGGCTCGAAGCGGTCCGTCGGGTGATCGCTGAGGATTTTATCGGTTTTTATTCGGTATTTGTAGTGCGTTTGCACTGACGTGTGCTGATTCGTGCATGTTGTGCGCATATACCGCTGCACTTCGGCGGTCATACGGCCTTGAATTCAGGGCTTTGTCTGTATAACTTGCAGTTATGGACACGAAAGGCCGCGCCGACCCAGATCACCCGGGTACGGCGCGCTGCTTTTTCACTGCACTTCGCCCTCGACCCTCGATCCGATGACTCCCCGCCAGCAAGCGCTCCGCGACATCGCCACCCGTCGGATCCCGACGATCGACCTCGACGAGGCTCTGCCGACCTCCGACTACTTCGGCGTCAACACCTTCTCGGTCTCGCAGATGCGCGAGAAGCTCCCGTCCGAGGTGTACGCCAAGCTGCTCAACGCGATCCGGCTCGGGCAGAAGCTCGACTCCGACATCGCGCCGGTGGTGGCGCAGGCCATCAAGGAGTGGGCGATCGCCCGCGGGTGCACGCACTTCTGTCATTGGTTCCAGCCGATGACCGGGTTGACGGCCGAGAAGCACGACGCCTTCCTCTCGTTCGACGAGAACATGCGGCCCCTCGAAGCGTTCACGGGCGAGCAGCTCATCCAGTCCGAGCCGGACGCCTCGTCGTTCCCCTCGGGTGGTCTGCGGGCGACGTGGGAGGCGCGGGGATACACGGCGTGGAACCCGGCGTCACCGGTCTTCATCTTCGAGCAGGCGGGCACGCGCACGCTGTGCATCCCGTCGGTGTTCATCGGCTACAACGGCGAAGCCCTGGACGAGATGGCCCCGCTGCTGCGCTCCAGCGAGGTGCTGTCGCAGAAGTCCATGCAACTGCTCGAGCTCATCGGCGACACCGGCGTCAAGCGCGTGGTGACGACCCTCGGCCCCGAGCAGGAGTTCTTCATCGTCGACCGGGGGCACTTCGCGCTGCGTCCGGACCTCGTGATGTCGGGCCGGACGCTCGTCGGGGCCCCGCCGCCCCGCGGCCAGCAGCTCGAGGACCACTACTTCGGTGGCATTCCCGAGCGCGTCATCGCGTGCTTCGCCGAGATCGAGGAGGACCTGTACAAGCTCGGCGTGCCGATCATCACGCGGCACAATGAAGTGGCACCCTGCCAGTTCGAGATGGCGCCGCGCTTCGAGGATGCAGACATTGCCGTGGACCACAACCAGCTGGTGATGTCCGTCGTCAAGCGCGTGGCGATGCGGCACGGCCTGCAGGCGCTGATGCACGAGAAGCCGTTCGCGGGGATCAACGGGTCGGGCAAGCACTGCAACTGGTCGGTGTCCATCGTGTCGGACAACGACCTCGACGGCGTGAACCTGCTCAAGCCGGGGACGACGCCGCACCAGAACGTCCGCTTCCTGCTGTTCCTGGCCGCCGCGTTGCGCGGGGTGCACAAGCACCAGGGCCTGCTGCGGGCCGGGATCGCGTCGTCGGGGAACGAGCACCGGCTCGGCGCCAACGAGGCCCCGCCGGCGATCATCTCGGTCTTCATGGGCGAGATGCTCACCCGGGTCATCAACGACATCGCGGCCGGGCGGGTGGAGCAGCAGGGCGCGGCGCAGGCGATGATCAAGCTCGGCGTGGCGAAGCTGCCGGAGGTCGTGAAGGACAACACGGACCGCAACCGGACGTCGCCCTTCGCGTTCACGGGCGCCAAGTTCGAGTTCCGCGCCGTGGGTGGCTCGGCGTCGATCGCCTTCCCGGTGATGATCCTCAACGCGGCGGTCGCCGAGGCCCTGGACGAGATCATCGCCTCCCTGCAGGAGGAACTGAAGACCACGCCGCAGGTGGACGACGCGGTGCTCAAGGTCGTGCGGGTGATCTTCCAGGAGACGGCCGCGATCCGCTTCGAAGGCAACGGGTACTCCGACGAGTGGGTCGTCGAGGCCGGGCAGCGCGGGCTGTTGAACCTGCGTCGGACGCCGGAGGCGCTGGCGCAACTGAACTCCACGCCGTCGCAGACGCTGTTCAGCCGCCTGGGGATCCTCTCGGCCGAGGAGCTCACGGCCCGCTACAACGTGCGCATCGAGCGCTACATCAAGGACCTGCTGATCGAGCTGCACACCATCGAGCAGATCGCGCAGACGCAGATCCTGCCCGCGGCCATGGGCTACCTCAGCGAGCTGGTGCACGCGGCCGCGAGCGCGAAGACCGTCGGCATGCCGGTGATCCCGCAGCTCGACGCGGCGAACGCTCTCGCCCCCATGGTCGCGACGCTGCGCGAGGCGCTGGACACGCTGCGCGCCGCGATCGATCACGCGGAGTCCCTGCACGAGGAGCCGACCGCGTGTGCGCAGTACCTCACCGCCACGGGCGCCGAGGCGATGGGCGCGGTGCGGGCGGCCTGCGATGCGCTGGAAGTGCGGATCGACGATGCCCGGTGGCCGCTGCCGCGCTACCGCGAGATCCTCTTTCCGGTGTGATGCGTCACCGGGCGACGGGGGGCCGGCTTCAGTGAAGTCGGCCCCCCGTCGCATTCACGCACCGGGCGTGCGGCCCGTGAGGCGGGCGATGATGCGGAACAGCTCGTCGACGTCGAAGGGCTTGAGCACGAAGTCATTCATGCCGGCCTGCGCGTACTGCGCGACCTCGCTGGCAACCGCGCTCGCGGTCGCGGCGACGATCGGACGGTCATAGCCCGCCGCCCGCAACCGACGCGTGGCTTCGAGGCCGTCCATCTCGGGCATCTGGATGTCCATCAGCACGGCGTCGAAGCTGCTCTCCTGTGCGGCGCGCACCGCCTCGGCCCCGTTGGGGACCAGCGTGACCAGCACCCCCTGATGCTTCAACAGCTCGGTGGTCACCAACTGATTCACGGGATTGTCCTCGGCCACCAGCACCCGCAGGCCGGAGAGGTCCCGCGGCGGACGTGCCTGCGCCGTGGACGCGTCCTGCGCCGCGGCGTCCTCGCGGAAGACCCGCATCAGCGTGTCGAGCAGCGTGCTGGGGGTGAGCGGCTTGGTGAGGATCCCGCGCAAGGGGATGCCCGCCGATGCGCGCGTGGCCTCCTCGCGTCCGAACGCCGTGAGCAGGATCATCGGGGGCGTCGCCCCGGCGAGGGCGCCCGCGATCTCACGCGCCGCGCTCACGCCGTCCTGCTCAGGCATCCGCCAGTCGAGCAGCACCACGTCGTAGGACTCGTGGCGCGCCCGGCTGACGGCGTCGCGCCCGTTCTCCACCAGGGTGGTGTCGAGACCGAACGCCCGCAGCGTGGTGTCCAGGAACTCGCGCGCGGCGGGGCTGTCATCGGCGATCAGCACGCGCTTGTTGCGCAGGTCGGGCGTGCTGCCCGACGCGCCGATCGCGACCGGCGCGTCATCCCTCGTGCTGAGCACGTCGAACGTGAAGGTGCTGCCGACACCCCGGGTGCTCTCGACCGTGATCTCGCCCCCCATCAACTCGACCAGGCGCTTGGTGATCGCGAGGCCGAGCCCGGTGCCGCCGTAGCGCCGCGTCGTGGATCGATCACCCTGCTCGAAGGACGAGAACAGCCGCGCCCGCACGTCGTCGCTCATCCCGATGCCCGTGTCGGCGACGCTGCAGCGCAACCGCAGTTGATCGCCGGCAATGGGCTCGGCACGGACACGCACGACGACCTCGCCCCGCTCGGTGAACTTCACGGCATTCGAGACGAGGTTGATGAGGATCTGCCCCAGACGGAGCGGATCACCGATCAGGCGCCGCGGGACGTCGGCGCCGACGTCGAACAGGATCTCCAGGCCCTTCTCCTGCGCGCGCACCGAGACGATCGCCGCGAGCCGGTCGAGCACGGCCGTGAGGTCGAACGGCGCATAGTCGAGATCGAACTTCCCTGCTTCGATCTTGGAGTAGTCCAGAATGTCGTTCACGAGGCCGAGCAGGGCGTCCCCGGCATGCCGGACCTTGTTCACGTACTCCCGCTGGCGGTCGTCGAGGTCCGTGAGCAGGGTCAGGTGCGTGAGGCCGGTGATCGCGTTGAGCGGCGTGCGGATCTCGTGCGACATCGTCGCGAGGAAGTCGCTCTTGAAGCGACTGGCGCGCTCGAGGGCTTCGCCCTGGGCCCGGAGCTCCGCGGCCTGGCGCTGCGTCTCCTCGAGCATGGCCCGCGCGGCCAGGCGGCGGTCGAGGATCTCCACCGTGAGGGCGACCCGCGGCAGCAGGGCGTCGAAGAGCGCCTCGTGGGCCGCCGTGAATGGCGCGAAGGTCCCCACCTCGACGACGGCGACGCAGGCGGTGGTCTGGGTCGCGATCGCGGGCGCGATGATGATGCTGGCCGGCTCGCTCGAGATGAGCCCGGAGCGCACCGGCAACTGCGTGGGCGGTACGTCGCGCACGACGAGTCGCCGCCGCTGCTCGGCGGCCTCCCCGACGAGACCGGCGCCAAGCGGATACCCGCGCGGCGCGCGCATCCCCTCGTCGATCCCCCAGCCACCGACCCGGACGTAGGACGCCCGGTCGGCCTGCCATACATAGAACACGCCGACCGCCCCGCCGATCAGCAGCACCAGCTCGCTGAGCAGGGCACGAGCCAGTTCGCCGCGGCTCTGTGCGTCCTGCAGACGATCCGCCACGCGCGCCACGGAGGCATCGACCCAGCGCTGGGTCTCGAGCCGGGTCAGCGCGTCGCGGAAATCCCGCACCGTGCGGGCGACCATCCCGACCTCGTCAGGACGGCGCGTGTGGGGCACGTGCACGTCGAGGCCGCCGGCCGTCACGCGGGCCGCCGCGCTGAGGATCCGTTGCAGGGGCTGCGCGAGGTCGCGCACGGCGTTGAGACCCGCGAGGACGAGCAGGATGAGCGCGACGCCCGCGACGACGAGCATGGTGCGCATCGCCGAGCGAAACTGCTGCTCCGACGCCTGGTAGGTGTCCTGGACGGCGACCGCCGTCGCGCCGGCCAGCTCGTCGAGCAGGGCGGCGACCGGCTGCAGCGTGGGCAGGAGCACCTCCATCAGCCGGCGCTCTGCGAGCCCGCGATCATTCGTGCGCAGCAGCGCCTCGAAGTCCTCGACGGCCTGGAGTGCGTGCGCCACATGCGGCGTCAGTTCGTCGACCAGGTGCCGCTGCGCGCCGGAGTGCCGCGCGTGGAGGATCAGCTCCCACTGATCACGGACCACGGCCCGCGACGCGCCGATCAGCACCGCCGCCGCCTGCGGTGTCCGTGCCTCGCGCCGGACGTCCTCGGCCGCCTCGACGATCCGGTTCCCGAGGTCGTCGCGCATCCGCTGCACGGCGCGCAGCGTCCGCAGATGGTCCACGGCGAGCCGGTGCGTCGCCTCGCGCGACGCCGACATCTGGTCGAGGTTCAACCCGAGCATCGCCGCGAACAGCACCGCGATGGCGATGATGTACGCGAAGATCCGGCCGTTGACTGTCATGGCGCGCTCAGTAGGTCCCGAGGTAGCGTGCAAGCTCCCAGGAACTGACCTGGGAGGAATACTCCTGCCACTCCAGCCGCTTGGCCGCGAGGTAGTGCCGGGTCACGTGCTCGCCGAGCACGTCGCGGACCACGGCATCCTGCTCGAGCGCATCACAGGCCTCGTTGAGATCGCGGGGCAGGTCGTCGATCCGCAACCGCCGACGCTCGCGGAACGAGAGGTCCGGGATCGTCGTCTCGACCGGCTCGCGGGACGAGCGGTTCTGGCGGACCCCCTCGAGCCCGGCGCCGATCATCACGGCCAGGGCCAGGTAGGGGTTCGCGGAGGGGTCGGGGCTGCGCAGCTCCACCCGCGTGCCCGTCCCACGCCGCGCCGGGACGCGCACGAGCGGCGAACGGTGCCGGAGCGCCCACGCGACGTGCATGGGCGCCTCGAAGCCCGGGACCAGACGCTTGTAGGAATTGACCAGCGGGTTGGTGATGGCGCTGAGGGCGCGCGCGTGGGCGAGCAGCCCGCCGATGTACCCGTGCGCGACCGCGGACAGGCCGTAGTCGCCGGCGGGGTCGTGGAACACGTTCACGCCACCGCGCGCCAGGGATTGATGCGTGTGCATCCCGCTCCCGGCGTGCTCGAACAGCGGCTTCGGCATGAAGGACGCGTGCAACCCCCACTCGCGCGCCACGCGGCGGGTGACGAACCGCAGCGTCGCGATGTCGTCCGCGGTGCGCAACGCGTCGCTCCCGCGCAGGGCGATCTCGTGCTGCCCGGGCGCGACCTCGTGATGCGCGGCCTCGACGGCGAACCCCATCTGCTCGAGGACGCCGACGATCGCGCGGCGGGCCTCCTCGCCGAGATCGACCGGCGCCAGGTCGAAGTACGACCCGACGTCGTGCGTCATCGTCGACGGCCCGCCGTCGGCCCCCTGCTTGAACAGGAAGAACTCGACCTCCACCCCCGTCTGCACCGTGAAGCCCATGGCGTCGGCGGCAGCGAGCTGGCGGCGCAGCACGCCGCGCGGGTCCCCCGAGAAGGGCGTGCCGTCGGGCTGCACGATGTCGCAGATCAGGCGGCCGACGCGCTGGTCCGGTTCACCCCACGGGAAGACCCGGAAGGTCGCACGGTCGGGGTGCAGGAGCATGTCCGCCTCCGCGTCCCGGGCGAACCCCTCGATGGAGCTGCCGTCGAACAGCACGTCCCCCTTCAGCGCCTTCTCGAGGCGCGACACCGGGATCTCGACGTTCTTGTTGACCCCGAGGATGTCGGTGAATTGCAGCCGCAGGAAGCGCACGCCGAAGGCTGCCGCCAGCTCGACGATGTCGGCGGACGTGGCTCCGTGCAGGTCGGCGGGAAAGTCGCGCGGAAGAGCGGTCACCCTATAACTTTACACGTATGGAGTCCTCCTCGACATCGCCACCGACGGCCTACTGCGCCTCCTGCGGTGCCCCGAGCACACCCAACGCCCGGTTCTGCCATCGCTGCGGCACCCCGGTGGGGAGCGCGGCCGATGGCGCGCGGAACGCGGGTGGCCCCACCGCCGCCACGGTCCTGCCGTGGGGGGTTGCGGCCATCGCCTTGGTCGCGCTCATCGCGCTGCTCGCCGGACAGTTCTTCGGCACCAGGGAGCGCGCACCGGTCCCGGCGGCCTTGCCCGTGATGGGGAGCGCGGGTGCCGCGCCGGACATTTCCTCGATGTCGCCGCAGGAGCGGGCGGACCGGCTCTTCTTCCGTGTGATGGACTACTCGTCGCGCGGCATCCCCGATTCCGCGAACTTCTTCGCCCCCATGGCGCTGGGCGCGCTGGAGGCCGTCGAGCCGCGCACGCCGCATCTGCGCTACGACATGGGCCTCATTGGCCTGGTGACGGGTGACGGCGCGCTCGCGGCCGCGCAGGCGGACTCGATCCTGCAGGCGGCTCCCGCGCATCTGCTGGGGCTCGCGTTGGCCGCCCGGGCGGCCGACGCCATGCGCGACACGATCGCCCGGAACCGCTTCGAGCAGCGGCTGCTCGCCGCCGAGGCGAGCGAGCGCGCCAAGGGACTCGAGGAATACACGGACCACGAGAACGACCTGCGCCTGGCGATCGAGACCGCCCGGCGGCCCGGCGGATCGTGATCCAGCCCCGCGAGCACGACCCGACGGGGGATCGCCGGGTGATGGTGGTGGATGACGAGTCGTCGATCCGCGACCCGCTTGGTCGCTTCCTCGTGGCGCGGGGGTACGAGGTGCACACCGCCGACAGCGTGAGCGCCGCCGTCGCCCTCGTGGACCAGATGCAGTTCGGCGCCTTGCTCTGCGACGTCCGGATGCCCGGCCGGTCGGGGCTCGAACTCCTGCCCGAGATCCGCGCGCGCGACATCGACTGCGCCGTCATCATGTTGACGGGCGTCAACGACGCCGCGACCGCGACCGAGGCCCTCGCGCACGGGGCGGTGGATTACCTGACCAAGCCCATCGAGCTGGAACGGCTCGCCATCGCCATCGGGACCGCCCTGGACCAGCGGCGCGCACGCATGGAGGACCGGGACGTGGAGCGACTGGTCCGCGAGGAGGTCGCGCTCCGGACCGCCGCGCTGGAGCGCGAGAAGCTGGCCCTGCGGGCCCACGCGATCGAAGTGCTGAGCACCCTGGTGACCCTCACGGAGGCGAAGCTCCCTTTCCACGCGGGGCACGCGCGCCGTGCGGCCGAGCTGAGCGCCCGACTGGCCACCGAGCTGGCCCTCGAAGCGGACACCATCGAGTTGATCGAGATCGCGGGGATGGTGCACGACATCGGCAAGATCGCGATCCCCGATGCCCTGCTCGTCAAGCTCGAGCCGCTCTCGCCGGACGAGTGGCGGGTGGTCCGTGACCACGTGCGCATCGGCGTGGAGCTGTTGCGGCCGCTGCGCCACTTGTCGCCGATGCTGCCGTTCGTGCGGGACCATCACGAGTGCTGGGATGGCAGTGGCTACCCCGAGGGACGGCGCGGTGAGGAGATCTCGATCGGAGGACGGATCCTGCTGGTGGCCGATGCGTTCGTCGCGTCCGTGGCCGGTCGGCCCTATGATGAGCCGCTGACCCCCGGCGACGCGCTGGCGCGCATCGAGGAGTCCGCGGGGACCCGTTTCGACCCGGGCGTCGTGCGGGCGCTGCGCACACTGGTGGAACGCCGTGCCACCTAGACGGCGCCATCACGACGTGCGGGCGATGGTGCAGCGGGCGCTCGGAGGCGGGCGCCTGGTGCGGGTGCTGGTCGCCGTGGTCGGCACCGCCGCGGGAGTGGCGGCGCAGGGCCCCCGCGACACGCTGCACCTCTCGGTCGCGGACGCGGTCGCGCGCGCGGTGCGGACGTCCGACGAGTCGCAGCTCGCCGCGCTGGGCATGGCGATCGCGGACGCGCAGCGGACCAGTGCGCGCGCGGGTGCGCTCCCGCAGTTGACCGTGAACGGGCAGTATTCGCAGGTGGTGCGCAACGCACGCGCCGACATCGTGGGGTCGGTCTTCGGTCAGGCGTTCAACTACGCCGCGAGCGCGACGCTGTCCCAGCCCCTCTTCCAGGGGGGGCGTGCGGTCTACGCGTGGCGGGGCGCCGAGCGCGTCCGGACGGCGACGCGCCTCGACGTGGCCGAGACGCGCGCGGCGTTGGCGGTCGAGGCCCAGCGGGTGTACCTCAGCGCGCTGTTCGCCGCCCGGCTCGCCGGGATCCAGCGCGACGGGGTTGCGCTGGCGCGGACCCGGGTGACGCAGGTGGAGCAGCTCGAAGCCGGCGGACGTGCCGCGCGCTATGACGTGCTCCGCGCACGCGTCGAGGCCGCCAACCTGGAGCCGGTGGCGCTGCAGGCCGAGAACGAGCGGCACCTGGCGGAGTTGGAGCTGCGTCGGCTGCTGAACGTGCCCGCCGAGCAGGCCCTGCACCTGACCACCGAGCTGGACACGCTGACGGCCGCCGCCTTGCTCGAGTCGGCGCCCCCGCCCTCGACCGACGGGCTGGACCGTCCCGTCGTCCTGGCGGCCACGTTGACGCTGCAAGCGCGGCGGGACGCGATCGGCATTGCGCGGGCCGAGTTCTTCCCGACCGTCTCGATGTTCGTGCGGTCCGGCTTCCTCGCGCTGCCCGCGGTGCCGGGACTGCCCACGCGCTGGGGCAATACGTCGGCGGAGAGTTGTCCGGTCGGCTCGCCGACCACGCGGGTCTGTCAGAACAACGGCTGGTTCCGCGACGAGAGCTTCGGGCTCCAGGTGTCGTGGCCGCTCTTCGATGCCGGGCGCGCCAAGGCCGGGCTCGATCTCGCGACGGCACAGGCCCGGATCGCGGAGATCCAGCTCCGGCAGCGCCGTGAGGAGGTCGCCATCGAGATCACGCGTGCCGCCGCCGAGCTGGCACGGGCCCAGGCGGCGTTCGTGGCGCGCCGTGCGACCGTCGGCGAGGCCTCGGAGGCCTTCACGCTCGCCTCGCTGCGCTTCGAGCGTGGGATCGGCACGGCGCTGGAAGTCTCCGACGCACAGCTCGCCTTCCTCACCGCCCAGGCGAACGAAGCCCGCGCCGTGTACGACCTGCATCTCGCTGTCGCCGAACGCGCGCGTGCGCAGGGACAGCCCGTGCCGATCGCCGGCACCTCCACGCCTTACTCCTCTCGCTGAATGTCGTGTCCACCACGTGGGATCCGTCCTGTGATGCTCCTCGCCGTCCTTGGCGGGCTCGGGGCGTGCGGCACCGAGGCGAGTCCCGGCGCCGGGGCACCGGGCGCCGCGCGACCGACCCTGGTGCTCAATGCGGGCGACGTGCACACGGTCGAACGCACGTCGCTCGAGACGACGATTCCGCTCGCGGGGGACCTGCGGCCAATCGAGGAGATCGTGGTGCGGGCCCGCCTGGAAGGTGACGTGCTCAGCGTGCTGGTGCGTGAGGGGGACCAGGTCGCCATGGGCGCGACCCTCGCGCGCTTCGACGTGTCGGAGGCGGAGGCCACCGACGCGGCCGCACGCGCGGACGTCGCCGCGGCCGCGGCGGAGGCGTCGACCGCCGACTGGAACCTCACGCAGTCGCGCGAGCTCTTCCGGGTCGGCGCGATCGCCGAGCAGGCGCTCAAGGCGTCGGAGCAGCTGGCGCTGGCCGCCGTGGCCCGCCACGCGGCCGCCGAGGCGCGGGCGCGGACGACCGCGCTGGCGCTCCGCGATGCCGTGGTGGTCGCGCCGGACGCCGGGACCATCGGGGTGCGCAGCGTCCAGTCCGGAGAACGCGTGAGCCGTGGCGCAGCGCTGTTCACCCTGGTGCGCGACGACTCGCTGGAGCTGGCGGCGGCGATTCCCGCGCGGCAGGCGACCGTCCTGCGCGTCGGGCAGGAGGTGCGTTTCACCGCGGACGCCCGGTCGCTGCGGGGCCGGATTGCGCGGATCAGTCCGTCGGTCGATCCCACCACCCGTGCCGTGACGGTCTTTGTGCGACTCGCCAACACGGCGCATGCGTTCCGGGCGAACACGTTCGCCCAAGGACGCGTCGTGAGCGAGACCCTCACGGACGTCGTCGCCGTCCCCCGCGACGCGATCCGGCAGGGGCAGGCGGCGTCCCTGCCGTTCGTGTACCGGATCGAGGGCGACGACATTGCGATCGTGCCGGTGCGGCTCGGCGCCACGGACGAGACCCGGGGCCTCGTGGAGGTGCTCGAGGGACTCTCCGCGGCGGACCGGGTGATCACCGGGAATGTCGGCACCATTGGCCGTGGGATGCGCGTCCAACTCCTGGACGGGGACCGGAACGGCCGTGGTGGCCCCTGACGGAGTCGGTGGATGTTCCTCTCTGATCTGAGTATCAGGCGACCGGTGTTCGCGACGACGATGATGCTGACGCTCGTCGTCCTCGGACTCGTGGCCTACGACCGTCTCGCGGTGGATGAGTATCCCGACGTGGCCTACCCGGTCATCGTGGCCTCCACGCTGTACCCGGGCGCGGGGCCGGAGGTGGTCGAACGGGAGGTCACGACGCCCATCGAGAAGGCGTTGAACACGATCGAGGGGGTGCGCGAGCTGACGTCGACGTCCCGCGAGGGGCAGTCGTTCGTCCGGATGCAGTTCGAGATCGGGGTCGACGTGCAGGCGATGCAGCCCGAGGTGCAGGCCAAGGTCTCCCGCATTCGCAG
>CAYSFN010000008.1:41447-42212 GCA_964430045.1 uncultured Gemmatimonadaceae bacterium | reverse complement strand
ATTCTCGACCGCCCGATCCCCGTGGTGGCCGACAGCTACGCGGACCCGGCGTTCGGGACAGGCGTGGTGAAGATCACGCCGGCGCACGACGCCAACGATTTCGACGTGGGAAAACGGGCGGGCCTCGCCATGCCCATCGTCATCGACGCCCATGGCGCCATGGCCGAGGTGAAGGACGCCGAGGGGCGTGTGCCGGCGGAGCTGGTGGGCGTGGATCGCTTCGCGGCACGCCGGTGGATCGTCGAGCGGCTCGAGGCGATCGGGGCGCTGGTCCGTCAGGAGCCGCACGCCAACGCCGTCCGCCACTGCTACCGCTGCGACACCGTCGTCGAACCGCGCCTGTCCGACCAGTGGTTCGTGCGCATGGAGCCGATGGCACAGCACGCGCTCGCCGCCGTCCGCACCGGGGCCATCCGCATTCTTCCCGAGCGGTGGGAGGCCGTGTACATCAACTGGCTCGAAGGCATCCGCGACTGGAACGTGTCGCGCCAGCTCTGGTGGGGGCACCGCATTCCCGTGTGGTACGACCAGGACGGCGGGGTGCACGTGCGGCGCGAGGATCCGACGCCCGAGGAGGTCGCACGGCTCGGGCTCCGGCAGGACGAGGACGTGTTCGACACCTGGTTCTCGTCGTGGTTGTGGCCGCTCTCGACCCTGGGCTGGCCCGACGAGGACGCCGAGGACCTCGCGGCGTTCTACCCGACGGACGTGCTGGTCACGGCCCCGGAGATTTTGTTCTTCTGGGTGGCGCGGATGATCTTCGCG
>CAYSFN010000008.1:21017-41437 GCA_964430045.1 uncultured Gemmatimonadaceae bacterium | reverse complement strand
GGCACGGTGCGCGACACGCAGCACCGCAAGATGTCCAAGTCGCTGGGCAACGGGATCGACCCGCTCGACGTGATCCAGGCCTATGGCGCCGACGCGCTCCGCTGGACGGTCGTGGCGGGGCTGGGCATGGGGACCGACGTCATCCTCGACCCGGACGACCTCGACAAGTCCTTCGCCCCCGGCCGGAACTTCGTCACGAAGCTGTGGAATATCGGGCGCTTCCTGCTGTCGAACCTCGGCGACGGCGCACTGCCGACGCTCGAGGCGCTGGACCCGGCGTCGCTCACCGCGGCGGATCGCTGGATTCTCAACCGCCTCGACGTCGCGATCGCCGAGTGCGATGCGGCGCTCGGCGCGCCGCGCCCCGCCGACGGGCTGTGGCCGCCGGCCGAGCGGTTCCGTGGACTGCGCCTCGACGAGTACGCGGAGGCGGCGCGCCGCTTTGCGTGGAACGAGCTCGCCGACTGGTACGTCGAGGCCGTGAAGCCGCGCCTGCAGAGCGAGGGACCGGACGGGGTGACGGCGCGGGCCGTGCTCCTGCACGTCTTCGACCGCGCGCTCCGGTTGCTGCACCCCGTGGTCCCGTTCATCACGGAGACGCTGTGGCAGCGTCTCCCCGGGCGCCCCGAGGGCGCGTTCCTCGCCCGGGCGGCGTGGCCGCTCGCGCGGGCGGTGCCGGACGAGGACAGCGCCTTCGAGCGGGTGCGCGAGGTGGTGATGGGGATCCGGCAGATCCGTGGCGAGTACAATGTTGCTCCGGGGCAGATGGTCCCGGCGTACGTCGTCGGTCGGCCCGACGTCGCGGAGGGGTTGGCGCGCGAGGCGGCGGTGATCGCGCGGCTGGCGCGGGCGCAGCTCGCCGTGTCCGCCGACGCCCCCGGCGGTGCGGCGGCGCACGTGGTCCTGCGCGGCGGAGGCGAGATCGTCCTGCCCCTGGGCGGGCTCGTCGACCTCGCACGGGAACGGCAACGCGTCACCACGGAGATGGAGCAATTGACCAGGCAACTCGCCGCACTCGACGCCCGGCTGGCGAACGCGGGCTTCGTGGCCAAGGCCCCCGCGTCCGTGGTCGAAGCCGAGCGGGCCAAGGCGGCCGACTGGCGCGCACGCGTCGGCCAGCTCGCCGCAAAACTCGACGCGCTGGCCGCGCTATGAAGCGTGCGGTGATCGCGGCGTGGCTCGCACTCTCGTGTGCGTCCCCGGTGTCACCGCTGGGTGGCCCCGAGGATCTGCAAGCCCCCGAGGTCGTCTCGGTGTTCCCGGACTCGGGCGCGACGCGCGTGCGCCCGAAGGAAGTCGTCATCCGCTTCAACGAGATCATCAGCGAGACCCCCAACGGGGCGCAATCCCTGGGGGAGCGCGTGCTCCTGTCGCCGAACGACGGCGGGGTGCAGGTGAAGTGGGGGCGCGACCGCATCACGATCCGCCCGCGGCGCGGGTTCCTCGAGAACACCACGTACGTGGTCACGCTGCTGCCGGGGGTCACGGACCTGTCGGCGAACATCCGCAAGGAGTCGATGACCATCGTGTTCTCCACGGGCGAGTCGATCCCGAACACCTCCCTGCGCGGGGTGACCTTCGACTGGCTCTCCGCCAAGGTCGCGCCGACGGTGTCGATCGAGGCGCGGCCGGTCACGGATTCCAACGTGGTGTACCGCGCGGAGGGCGACTCCATTGGCCGGTACTCGCTCCCGTTCCTGGCCCCGGGCACCTACCGGCTGCGCGCGCTGCTCGACGGGAACGCGAACGGGAAGATCGACCCGCGCGAGGCCTGGGACACGACGACGGTCGAGTTGCAGCAGAGCGCCACGCACGACTTCTACCTCTTTCCGCGCGACACCTTCCCGCCGAGCATCGTGACGGTCATCGCGCCGGACTCGCTGACCCTGGTCGCGCGCTTCGACCGTCCCCTCGCGCCGGGGTTCGACTTCTCCCGCAGCCTGCGGCTGTTCGGCGAGGACTCGGTCGAGATCCCGATCGCGTCGGCGCTGATCGAGTCCGCGTCCAAGAACGCCGTGCTCGCGCGCAACCGGTTCGTCATGGATTCGCTGGAGCGGGCGCGCATCGCGACCATGCTCGCCGACACGACGGCCGAGGGCCGGGCGCGCCGGCAGGCGTACACGGACAGCGCCCCGATCCGGGATTCCCTCGCGCGCACCGCCCTCCGCGACTCGGTGACCCGCGACTCGCTCGCGCGCGATTCGCTCGCCCGCGACACGACACCGCGCATCGTCACCGCCGTCTCCGCACGCGAGCCGCTCGAGACGGACGTCGTGCTCAAGCTCTCCGCCGCACTGACGCCCCAGGGCCGCTACGAACTCCGTGCGGAGGTCGTCGGCGCCAACGGCGTGCGTGGGACCTCGGTCCGCGCCTACACCAGGCCGCGGGCCACCACACCGGCCGTGCGCGATTCGACGGCCGCCGTGCGGCCCGTGCGACCTCCGCCGGACTCGCTCCCGCGCGGCCGACCGCGACCGCAGTGACGACGCGACGGCAGAGCGGGTTCGTGCGCCGCGGTGCGGTGTTCTTCGATCGGGACGGCACGTTGATCCACGACCGTCACTACGTGCGCGCCCCGGGCGACGTGCAGCTCGTGGAGAACGCGGCCAACGCGATCCGCCACGTGAACCACCGCCATCTGCCCGTCGTCGTGGTGACGAATCAGTCGGGCATCGCCCGCGGACTGCTCACGGAGTCGGACTACCAGCAGGTGCGGGGCCGCCTCGACGACCTGCTCAGCGAACGCGGGGCGTTCATCGATGCGAGCTACCACTGCCCCCATCACCCGGAACTCACCGGCGCCTGCGCCTGCCGCAAGCCGGCCACCGGGCTGTTCCGCCAGGCGATCGAGGACTTGAACATCGACGCCGGCGCGTCGGCCTACATCGGTGATCGGTGGCGGGACATCGCGGTGGCGCAGGTGCTCGGCGGGCGTGGCATCCTGGTCCCGTCGCCCGACACCCCCGCCGACGAGATCGCGCAGGCCGCCGCGCAGCTCGAGGTGGCCGCCACGCTCACCGAAGCCGTGCAGCGCGCGCTCGGCACGGATCACACGGAGCCGGTCGGCGAGGGAGCGGCCTGATGCCCAAGCGCATCGCGGTGCTCGCGTCCGGGGGCGGCAGCAACCTGCAGGCGCTCGCCGACCATCTGCGGACGCTCGGGGATGGTGCCCCCGGTACGGTGGTCCTCGTGATCAGCGATCGCCGAGGGGCGGGGGCGCTGGTGCGCGCGCACGCGGCCGGCGTCCCGGCGCTGCACCTTGGCAAGGACGCGACCGCGACCGCCCTGGGCGACGCCCTCGCCGCACACCGCGTGGACGTCGTGGTGCTCGCGGGCTACCTCAGGCTCGTCCCGGCGGACGTCACGCGCGCGTACCGTGGGCGCATCGTCAACATTCATCCCGCGCTGCTCCCCGCCTTCGGCGGCGCCGGCATGTACGGCGCCCACGTGCACCGCGCGGTGCTCGCACACGGATGCACAGTGAGCGGCCCCACCGTGCACTTCGTGGACGAGGTGTACGACCGCGGCGCCATCATTGCGCAGCAGCCGGTTCCGGTCCGCCAAGGCGACACGCCCGACAGCTTGGCGGCGCGCGTGCTGGCCGCGGAGCACGCGCTGTACCCCGCCGTGATCACCGCCCTCTGCGACGGGACTCTGACCCTCGGAGCCGACGGTCGCGCGGCCGGGTGGCCCGACCCGCCGCGCGACCGCCCGCTACACCCTGCACGTCTGACCCTTCGCACTCCTCCGATGCCTCGCGCCCTGCTCTCCGTCTCTGACAAGTCCGGTCTCGTCGACTTCGCCCGCCAGCTCCACCGGGACGGGTGGGAGCTCGTCTCCACCGGCGGGACCGCCCGCGTGCTGCGCGACGCGGGCCTCGCGCCGCGCGACATCAGCGAGATCACCGACTTTCCCGAGATGCTCGACGGGCGGGTGAAGACCCTGCACCCGATGGTCCACGGCGGGCTGCTGGCGCGCCGCGACCTGCCCGAGCACATGGCCGCGATCGCCGAGCACGGGATCGGGACGATCGACCTCGTGGTGGTGAACCTGTACCCGTTCCGCGAGACGGCCGCGTGACCCGGCGTCACGGCCGACGACGTGATCGAGCAGATCGACATCGGGGGGCCGTCGATGCTCCGTTCCGCCGCGAAGAACTTTGCGAGCGTCACGGTGGTCGTGGACCCCGCGGATTACCCGCGCGTGCTCGACGCGCTGGCGGGCGGCGGCGAACTCCGGGCGCTGCGCCGCGCACTCGCCCGCAAGGTGTACGAGCATACCGCGGCCTACGATGCCGCGATCGCCGCGTGGTTCGCCCGGCAGGACGGCGACACCTTCCCGCCGCGCATCACGATGGCGCTGGAGCTGGCGCAGGGGCTGCGGTACGGCGAGAACCCCGGGCAGGGGGCGGCCTTCTACACCGAGGCACCGGGCGCCGGCCTCGCCGGACTGGAGCAGCTCGGCGGCAAGGAACTGTCCTTCAACAACCTGCTCGACCTCGAGGGCGCGCTGCTCGCGATCGACGTGTTCAGCACCGAACCGGCCTGTGCGATCATCAAGCACACCACCCCCTGTGGCCTGGCCACCGGGGCCACACCGCTCGAAGCCTACCGGAAGGCCCTGGCCTGCGACCCCGTGTCGGCGTTCGGGTCGGTGATCGCCTTCTCCGTGCCCGTCGATGCCGACGCGGCCGAGGCCGTGGCCTCGCTGTTCGTGGAGTGCGTCGTGGCGCCGGAGTTTTCGGCCGAGGCGCTCGCCGCGCTCGGGGCGAAGAAGAATCTGCGCGTGCTGCGCGGGCGGGCGGCGTGGGCGGCGGGGGCCGTGGACTTCAAGCGGGTGCGGGGCGGGATGCTCGCCCAGCAGCGGCCGCCGGCGGTGCTCGACGATGCGGCGTGGACGGTGGTGACCACCCGTCCTCCGACGGCGGCCGAGCACCGCGACCTGCTCTTCGCGTGGCGCGCGGTGTCGAGCGTGAAGTCGAACGCCATCGTCCTCGCGCGGGGCGGCGCGACGATCGGGATCGGCGCGGGGCAGATGTCGCGCGTGGACGCCGCGTTCCTCGCGGGCCACAAGGCGCAGGGCGCCGGCCACGACACCACCGGCGCCGCGCTCGGCTCGGATGCGTTCTTCCCCTTCCGCGACGGCATTGATCACGCGGCGGCGGCGGGCGTGACCGCCATCGTGCAGCCCGGGGGATCGGTGCGGGACGACGAGGTCATCGCCGCCGCGAACGCGCACGGGATCGCGATGGTCTTCACGGGGCAGCGCCTCTTCCGGCACTAGGCGTCGCGCGGAAAATCTTGATGCGGGGCGGGATCGGGGCGATCTTACAGGGTTGCATCTCTCCCGCCTCCCCGGATCATGGCCGCTTCCGCCCGCTCGCTCGACTACCGCCCGTCCTACCTCGCCGCCGTCGGCGCGGCGCTTGGCGTGTTCGTGCTGTACCTCGTCACCCTCGCCCCCTCGACGGCGATGTGGGACACGTCGGAGTACATCGCGGCCGCCTACACGCTGGGGCTCCCGCATCCGCCGGGCAATCCCTTCTTCGTGCTGCTCGGGCGCGTGTTCACGATCCTGCCCATTGCGCCGAACGTCGCGATGCGGGTGAACCTGCTGGCGGCGGTGTCGAGCGCCGTGACCGCCGGGCTGTGGTTCCTGATCACGGAACGCGTGCTCGTGGGCTGGCTGGCGCAGCGCTGGCAGCGCATCGTGGGCGGGGCGCTCGCGGCGGTGATCGGGGCCACGGCGTTCACCGTGTGGAGCCAGTCGGTCGTCAACGAGAAGGTGTACACGGTCTCGCTGGTGGGCCTCGCGCTGGTCGCGTGGCTGGTGGTGCGGTGGTGCGACGAACCGGAGGCTCCCGGCGCGGACAAGCTGCTCATCCTCGCCTGTTACCTGATGGGGCTCGGCTACGCCAACCACATGGCCGGCCTGCTGACCCTGCCGGCGATGGGCGTGGCGGTGATGATCCACCGGCCCGCCACCTTCCTGCGCTGGAAGCTCCTCCTCGTGTGCGTGGGGGCCATGGCATTGGGGGCCACCCCCTTCGCGACGCAGCCGATCCGGGCGGCGCACTTCCCCGCGATCAACGAAGGGGAGCCCACGGGCTGCCGTGACGAGATCACGGTGGGGTGCACCTTCAGCGCCAAGACCTACGAGTCGTTCATGTACAACTTCAACCGCGGGCAATACGCCAAGCCCCCGGTGACGGAGCGACAGGCCCCGATCGTCGCGCAGCTCGACATGTGGTGGCTGTACTTCAAGTGGCAGTGGCACCGCGACCCGTACAACGAGTCGCGCGGCGCCCAGGGCGCCCTCGCGATGCTGTTCTTCACGCTGGGCGTCCTCGGCGCATGGGTCCATTTCAAACGCGACCGCCTGTCGTTCGCGTTCTTCGGTCCGCTCATGGCCACGCTCACCGTGGTGCTGATCTACTACCTGAACTTCAAGTACGGTGCCTCGCAGTCGCTGGAGCTGGCCCATTCGGTCGACCGCGAAGTCCGCGATCGCGACTATTTCTACCTGTGGAGCTTCTCGGCCTGGTCGGTGTGGGCGGCGCTCGGGCTGGTGTACCTCTGGGAGTCCCTCGCGTCGCTGCTCGGCACGGACGGGTCGGCGAAGCAGGCCGTGCCGCGGCGCACGAGCTGGATGATGGCCTCGCCCGTCCTGCTGCTGGCGTGCATCCCGCTGTTCACGAACTGGGACGCCGCGTCCAAGCGCGGCGAGACGGACACGATCGACTTCGCCCGCGACCTCCTGAACTCGGTCGAACCCTACGGGATCCTGGTCACGGTCGGCGACAACGACACCTTCCCGCTGTGGTACGCGCAGGAGGTCGAGGGCATCCGGCGCGACGTGATGATCGCGAACACGTCGCTGATGAACACGGACTGGTACGTCCGGCAGATGCTGCGCCGCGAGGTCGAGACCTACGACGAAGCGAGCGGGCCGGCGGCGTACCGCGGCAAGACGTGGCCCAGGCCCGAGGGCAAGCTGCTGCACCTCACCTATGACGAGGCGGACGCCATTCCGTCGTACCAGGAACTGCGGGAGGAGCGCTACTTCGTCGACGGACACATCCGGGCCAGGGTGACTGCGCCGCGCTACCTGCAGCGCGCGGACCTGCTGGTGTATCAACTGCTCCTCGACAACCCCGACCGCAACCTGTTCTTCTCGCGCTCGGCCGGCGGGTATCCGGCGGACCTGGGGTTCGGCGACCGCGTCGTCACGCACGGCCTGACGCGCAAGCTGTCACGCGACTCGATCGTGATGACCGAGCACATCGTGCCCGCCATGGACCGCCTCGGCTACGTCGACGTGGCCACGTCGCAGTCACTGTGGGAGGAGTTCAGGGCTCCGGCGTCGCTGATCCGGAAGGACAAGTGGATCGATCGGCCGTCCGTGGGCATCCCCTACCTCTACATCGATCTTGGCCTGAGCCTGAGCTCGGCGCTGGAGACCGAGGGGCGGACCCCCGAGGCCCTGCGGGTCTTCGAGCGGACCCGCGGCGTCGCAAAGGCCACGCGGCTCGACGAGATCTTCGCGCCGCAGCCACAACCACTGCCCACGAGCGTGCGGCCCGACGGGGACACGACGATCAACCGCAGCGTCCCGGTCCGGCCGCCGAACCCCTAGCGGGCGCGACCATCCACAGCCGGACACAACGAGGCCCCCCAGTGCCGGAGCACTGGGGGGCCTCGTTACAGCAGCGGAGCGGACGCGGTCCTCAGCGCTTCTCCGTCATCTGTGCGCTCGCGCGGTAGTAGTCCCCCAGCAGATGTTCGGCGAAGTACTCCATCGTCATCTGGTTGAAGTACGGCTGATACTCCGCAAAGCCGTGTGCACGGCCCGGCATGATCATCATGTCGAACCGCTTGTTCTGCTGGATCAACGCGTTGACCAGCCGGATGGTCCCACCCGGGTGCACGTTGTTGTCCATGTCGCCGTGGACCAGGAGCAGCTTGCCCTTGAGGTTCGCCGCGAGCTCGTGGTTGGTCGGCACGCGGATCTGGAACTCCTGCGAGCGGCCCTGGAGCACCTGCGACTGCTGCCCACCGCGGCCCGCCTGCTGCTGCTGCTGCGCGCCGCCGGCGCCGCCACGTCCGCCACCGCCGACGTTGCCACGCCCACCACCACCCTGCCCAGCCGCCGCGCCGGCACGCGCCTGCGCCGCGCTGTCCTGCGCGACGTAGCGGAGCCCGTGGTGCTGCTCCGACCAGTTCTGGTTGTAGATGTTGTTGTCGTGATTGCCGGCCGACGAGACGCCGACCTTGAAGAACTCGTTGTACGGCGGCAGCAGCAGGGCCGCACCGGTCAGGAAGCCACCACCGGAGTGTCCATAGATGCCGACGCGCTCGAGGTCGATGAAGCTGTGCCGCGCGGCCAACTGCTCGATCCCGGCCTTCTTGTCCGCCAGCGCATAGTCGCGGAGGTTGAAGTAGCCGTAGCTATGGTAGGCATTGGACCGGGCGGGATTGCCGCCGCGGTTGCCGATCTGGATCACGACGAAGCCCAGCTGCGCCAGTTGCTGCGGCACCCCGCCGCTGGTGAACCCACCCGTCACCGACTCCGTCTGGGGCCCGGGATACACGTGGGCGATGATGGGGTACGTCCTGGTGGAATCGAAATCGAACGGGAGCCACATGTTCCCGTAGATGTCGGTCACGCCGTCGGCCGCCTTGGTGGTGAAGGTCGTCGGCATCTTCCAGCCCATCTCGTGCATCCGGGACAGGTCGGCCGACTCCAGTGTGTGCAGCACGCGACCGGTCGCCGCGTCACGCATCACGACCTGCGGGACGGTGTCGATGCGCGAATAGTTGTCGATCAGGACGCGCTTGTTCGGCGACAGCGTGGCCGCGTGGTTGTGCGGGCCCGGGGTCAGCTCGGCGAAGCCGGTGCCGTCGAGGTTGATCTTGTAGAGATGATTGTTGTACGGGTTCTCGTCCGCGTGGCGGCCGACCCCGTTGAAGTACACCGTGCGGCGGACGGTGTCCACGTCGGCCATCCCCATCACCCGCCACGCCCCGGACGTCAGCGGACGCTTCAGCGTGCCGTCGTGCCCGTAGAGGTACAGGTGCTGCCAGCCACTGCGCTCGGACAGCCAGATGAAGTCGCCGCCGGTGTTCACGTAGCGGGCGGACGATGACTCGAGGAAGGCGTTCTCGACCGACTCGGTCAGGAGCACCGTGATGTCCCGCGACGCGACGTTGTACTCGATGAACTCCAGGTTGCGCTGCAACCGGTCGCGGCGCGTCACGCGCATGCGCTCGTGGGTGTCCACCGGCCAGTGGGGCGTGAAGAGACGCTGATCCTTCCACTTGTCGAAGGGCAGCTTGCGGGCGGTGGTCTCGCCACGCACGTACATCCACATCTCCTGCTGGTTCACGTCCACCTCGCCCGGCATCGCATAGCGGTACGACACCAGCGTCGGCCGCGGTTCGGCGAGGACGTTGACCAGGTAGAGCTCCTTGACCTTGCGGCTGTCGGACCGTTGCACGAAGAACGCGCGCGAGTCCTTGGACCAGGTCACGTTCGGACGCACGCGGGGATCCCGGGCGGTCCCGCCCTGCTGGCCGCCCTGCTGCTGGTCGTCCTGCTGCTGGTCGTCCTGCTGCTGCTGTTGCTGCTGCTGCATCGCCGTGTCCCGGAACCCGAAGCTGTAGTTCCGCTCACCGTCCGACGTGAGCTGCACGGTGTCGCCGCCGGCGACCTCGACGAAGTACAGGTTGTGCTCACGGGCGAACACGAAGGCCGTGCTGTCGGGTGCGAAGTTGCGGAAGTCCTGCTGTCCGCCGCCGGGCCCGCCGAAGCCCGCACCACCGCCCCCGCCGCCCCCACGCCCGCCACCGATACCACCGGCCTGGCGCTCCTCGTCCTCGGGGATCGAGTCCCGCCCCGTGCGCCACGCCCCCCACAGCGCCAACCGCTCCGTCGGCAGGTTGTACGTGTAGCGGAAGGTGTCGACGGCAAAGCGGATGTTCTTGTGATCCTTGGTGAAGTTCAGCGTGGTGATCGGGAGCTGCTGCGCCTCGAACGCCCGCCGATGCAGCTCGGAGAGCTGCGCGGCCATCTTCACATGATCGAACAGCGGCTGCTTGCCCCGGGGCCCCGGACCAACGAGGTACCACGCGCTGCCCGCCTTGTCCGTCCACCGGTAGAAGGCCGTATCGGTCTTCTCCAGGAACCGCGGCTGGGCCGAGGTGCTGTAGGTGAACTGGTTCATTGCCTGCGTGCTCCACTTGTTGGCGAGCGCCCAGTTCGCGCGGTTCCGGGCCGGGTCGACGGCGGCGTCGGCCGGATGCGGCAGCAACTGCGCGCCGGCCGTGGCCGCGCAGACGCCGGTCAGCAGCAGCGCGTGGTGAAGGGCTCGCGCCACAGGCGCACGGGACTCCCGTTTGGACATGTCGTCGGGTCTCCAACAAAGGGGGGACGGCGATCCGGCAACCGGACCGCGGTGGACCTGATGGGCGACGCGCACCACCGGGCACTGCTGGCGTACGCACGATCGCGCCCGGATGTTGGCACCGGATCCGGGGCCGGGCAAGTCGCGGGCCCCTGAACGGCGCGCCGAGCCCCGCCGTAGTGCTCATGGCCCCCACCCCGGGCACCCCCGCTCGCCAAGTATCATTCCCCGTTGTCGCTGGAGGAATCCGCGTGCCGTCCTACCGTCCCCGCCCCCTGGCCCTGCGGTTGCTGGCCGCCATGCTCGTCGCTGCGCCAGGCCTGACCTGGGCGCAACCATCGTCGCCGGCGGCAGGCAAGGTCCTGACCCTCGACGACTACGACCGCTGGAACCGGCTCTCGGCGACCAGCCTGTCCCCGTCCGGCGCCTGGCTCGCGTATGTCGTGACCTCGAACGCGGGCACGTCCAGCCTGCACCTGCGGGGCCTGGATCGCGACACGGTGGTGACGGTCCCCGGTGGGAGCGCCCCGCAGTTTTCGCCGGACGGACGCTGGGTCGCCTATCAGGTGACGCCGCCTGGTGGCGGCGGCCGCGGCGGACGCGGAGGCGGCGCAGCACCGGCCCCCGCCCCGACCGGGCGCGGAGCCGCCACCCCCACGCCCGGGGCGGGACGCCGTATCGAGATTCGCGACCTGCAGTCGCTGGCCGTCGCCAGCGTGCCCGGCGCCACCAGCGTGACCTTCCCGCCGGGGAGCGCAACGGCGCTGCTCCGGATGCCCAAGGCGGTGGCCACCGCGACCCACGACGGTGCCGACCTCCTGGTGCGCACCCTCGCGACCGGTGAGACACGCAACATCGGCAACGTCGGGCTGTACACGGCCAATGCCGCCGGCACCCTGCTCGGCTACACCGTGGATGCCGCGGGACGGCAGGGCAACGGCGTCTACCTGACCTCGCTGGCCAGCGGCACCACGCGACCGCTGGATGCCCAGCCCGCCGACTACGCCGGGCTGGCCTGGGACACCAGCGGCACGCGGCTCGCGTGGCTGCGCGGCACGACGCCCGAGGGCAAACTGCAGCGGGAGAACGTCCTGGCCACCGCGAGCGCGTTCGATGCGCAGTTGCAGCCGCGCACCAGCGGGCTCGTCGCGGGCACCGCACTGCCCGCGGGGATGGTCATCAGCGAGTTCGCGCCGCTGCGCTGGGGCAGCGACGGCCGCCGCATCTGGCTCGGCGTGAAGGCGCAGAGCGATGCCGTCGCGCCGGCGGACTCGAGCGAGCGGGCCAACGTCGACGTCTGGCACTGGCAGGACCCGGAACCGCAGTCGGTGCAGGTGGTCCGCGCCGCGCAGGAACGGCGGAGCACCGTCCCGGCGGTCGCCGAGATCGCAAGCGCCGCCGTGCGCGTCCTCGGCGACAGCGCCCTGCGCACGGCCACGCCCACCAGCGACCTCGCGACCGCCATCGGTCGGCTCGACGCGCCGTATCGCGGCGAGATCGCGTGGGGCGGGAGCCGCGCGGACTACTACCGCATTCGGACGGCCAGCGGCGAGCGTGCACTGATCGCCCGGGGCATCTCGCGGACAATGGGGACGTCGCCGAACGGCGAGTGGTTCCTCTACCTGCAGGATGGCAAGGTGCACGCCTACAACCTGCGCACCGACGCCACGGTGCAGGTGGACGCCGCCGCGCAGCGCTCCTTCGTCGACGTCACCGACGACCACGACTACGAGCGGCCGCTCTTCGGCGTCGCGGGCTGGAGCCGCGACGGGCGCTCGGTGCTGCTCTACGATCGCTACGACCTGTGGCAGCTCGGCCTCGACGGCAAGTCCGCGGTGAACCTGACGCGCGGCACAGGCGAGCAGCAATCGATTCGCTTTCGCCTGGTGTCGCTGGACCGCCAGGGTGGTGGCGGCGGCGGGGGACGAGGTGGTGGCGGGGGCGGGGGTGGCGGCGAGGACCCGGGCATCGATCTCACCAAGCCGCTGCTGCTCAGCGCCTACGGCGAGTGGACCAAGAAGTCGGGGTACTGGGAGGTCGCCCCCGGGGCGGCGCCACGGCCGCTGCTGTGGGAGGACAAGGCCATCGGGGGCATCCAGAAGGCGAGCGCCGCCGACCGGATCATCCTCACGCAATCGACGTTCCGCGAGTACCCGGACGTGTGGGTGACGGACCGCAGCTTCGCCGCACCGCGCAAGGTGACCGAGGCCAACCCCTTCCTCGGCGAGTACGCGTGGGGGTCGAAGGTGCTGGTCGACTACACCAACGCCGCAGGCCAGCGCCTGCAGGCCACGCTGACGCTCCCCGCGGGGTACGAGCCCGGCAAGCAGTACCCGATGATCGTGTACTTCTACGAGACGATGTCGCAGACGCATCACAACTTCTCGATGCCGACGTACGACGACCGTCCGCACATCTCGACGTACGCGAGCAACGGCTATCTCGTCCTGCAACCCGACGTGGTCTACGAGATCGGGAAGCCCGGGTCCTCGGCGCTGGACTGCGTCCTGGCGGCCGTCGACGCGGTCCTCGCCCGCGGCTACGCGGACCCGGCCCGCATCGGCCTGCAGGGACACAGTTGGGGTGGCTACCAGTCTTCGTTCATCCTCACGCAGACCAACCGCTTCGCGGCGATCGTGACGGGGGCACCGCCGACGAACCTGACCAGCTTCGTCGGGACGCTCTACCGCTCCACCGGCACCATCCAGCAGGGGATCACCGAGGTCGGGCAGGTCCGCATGGGTCGCGACCGCACGCCATGGAACAGTGAGGCGCTGTACGAGAGCCAGTCCCCCGTGCATCACGCGGACAAGATCACGACGCCCTTCCTGATCCTGCACGGCACGGCGGACGGCGCGGTGGACTGGGGGCAGGGGCTGGAGCTGTATGCCGCCGCCCGCCGGCTCGGCAAACCGGGCATCCTGCTCTCGTACCCCGACGAGCCGCATCATCTTGCGCGCCGCCCCAATCAGAAGGACTTCCAGATCAGGATGCGCCAGTTCTTCGACCACTACCTCAAGGGCGCACCGGCCCCGCAGTGGATGACGACGGGCGTCCCCGCGATCCACAAGGGCGGCCCGCCACAGTGATCCACGCGACCGTCGCGTGCGGCGCGCGTTCCTCTTGTGCGCGGCCGTGCGCGGCGGCATCGTCTCTGCATCGGCTTCCACCTTCCACCGGCTGGACCTGACCATGGCTCATCGCACCCGCCTCGCTCGCGCGGCACTCCTCCTCGGTCTCGCGGGCGTCGTCCCCGCGCTCGCCGCGCAGCAACCCGATCCGGTCAAGTTCGTCCGCTACGGAGCGATCGCGAACGACGGCACGATCGCCTTCACGTACCACGACGACATCTGGGTGGCGCAGCCCGACGGCAGCAACCCGCGCCGTCTCACCGCGCACGTCGGGCGCGACTACATGCCGCGCTTTTCGCCGGATGGGCGCTGGATCGCGTTCACCAGCAACCGGCTCGGCAACGACGACGTCTTCGTGATGCCGACCACGGGGGGCGAGCCGCAGCAGCTCACCTGGTGGTCCGGCGCCGACCAGGCCGTGGGTTGGACCCCCGATGGGAAGGAGGTCCTCATCGCGTCCGCGCGCGGGCAGGACCCCTGGGGGTCCCCGCTGTACCGGGTGGCCCTCGACGGGTCGCTCCCGCGGCCGCTCCCGATGGACATGGCCCGCACCGGCGCGATCAAGCAGGACGCGACGATGGTCGCCTTCAACCGCTCGCTGCCGAGCTACTGGCGCAAGGGCTACCGCGGCAACGCGAACGCCGACATCGCCGTGCAGGATCTGCGCAGCGGTGAGATCCGCGAACTGACCGACACGGTGCTCACGGAGCACCGCAAGGCGGTGCACGACGTGCATCCGATGTGGGGGGCGGACGGCAAGATCTACTACGCCTCGGAGCGGGACGGGATCTTCAACATCTGGCGCATCGCGGCGGCAGGTGGTGCCGCCGAGCAGGTCACGCGTCACCGCGACGATGGCGTGCAGTTCCCGTCCATCTCGCCGGACGGCACGAAGCTGATCTACGAGAACGACTTCGAGCTGTGGACCCTCGACGTCCCGGACGGACAGCCGCGCAAGGTCCCCATCCGCCTCGCGGTGGACGCGAAGGAGACGGACCTGCGGATGATCATGGTGGCGAACCGGATGGACGGGTTCGCGCCGTCGCCGACCGGCGACCACGTCGCCGTCGACGTGCGCGGCGAGATCATGATCGTGCCCGCCGAGCAGGGCGTCGGCGAGATGCAGCAGGTCACCAACTCCGCGTGGCGCGACAAGTCGCCGCTCTGGTCGCCCGACGGCGCGCACCTGGCCTACGTCTCGGACGAGTCGGGCGAGGAGGAGATCTGGCTGTTCACGCGCGCGACCGGCGCCCGGCGCAAGCTGACCACGCACGAGTCCGAGAAGACGAACCTGCTGTGGTCCGGCAGCTCGCAGAAGCTGGCCTTCACGGGCGCCAACCGCCTGTTCGAGATCGACGTCGCCAGCGGCCGCAGCACCGAGCTGGCCTACAACCGCGCGGGCGGCTACACCCCCACCGCGTACTCCGCGGACGACCGCTGGCTGGTCTACACGCGGCGGGATGACGACCAGAACGCCGACATCCACCTCTTCGAGATCGCGTCGCGTCGCGAGACCAACGTGACCCGGAGCCCCTTCACCGAGGCGAATGGCATCCTGACGCCGGACGGCACGCACGTGGTCTTCACGTCGAACCGGACGGGGACGACCCAGGTGTACACGGTCTCGCTGGCCCGCGTCGCGGAGGACCCGAACGATCCGCTCGTGCGTGAGCGCCGGGCGCGGGCGAGCACGGCCGCCGCAGGGCGCGGCGGGCAGAACACCGACGGTGCCGACGCGGAGCGCGTGCTCACGGTCCGCATCGACACCGCGGGCATCGCGCGGCGTGCGGTCGCGCTGACCACGGGAAGCGCCGCGGCCGGGAACCCCTTCCTCTCGCGCGATGGACGGACCGTGTATTACACGGTCGGGGGTGGCGGCGGCGGTGGTGGCGGGCGCGGCGGTGCGGGTGCCCCGGCCGCCGAGGGTGAGGGTGGTCTGTTCGCCATCGGCATCGATGGGCAGAACGGGCGTCGGCTCGCGGCGGGAAGCTTCGCCGGCCTCACGCCCTCCGGCGATCGCCGCTACGTGTTCTTCCGCCGGACCGCCCCCGGCGGCGGCGGCGCAGGGGGCGAGGACGCCCCTGCACCGGTGGGCAGCGCCGAGGTGCATCGCCTGGCGATCGCGACGCCCACCCGGACGGAGCGTGTGTCCTTCTCGTTCCCGATCCGCGTCGATCGCCGCGAGGAATGGCGGCAGGTCTTCCAGGAGTCGTGGCGCGTGATGAAGTACCGCTTCTACGACGAGAAGATGCACGGCGTCGAGTGGAATGCCATGAAACGCAAGTACGAGGCGCTCCTGCCGTTCGTCGGGACCAACGAGGACCTGCACGATCTCGCCAACGAGATGATCGGCGAGCTGAACGCCTCGCACACGGGCGTCAGCGGCCCCGCCACGCGCACGCTGCCCCGCGTGTACACGACCCGCTACCTGGGGTTCGAACTCGCCCCGGCGAACGGGCGGTACCGCATCGCGCACATCTACCGCGATGGCCCGGCGGACAAGGAATGGCTGGGCCTGACGGTCGGCGACTACGTCCTGGCGATCGACGGGCAGGAGCTGCGGGACGGGGACAACTACTGGAAGCTCCTGAGCACGACGCTCAACGCGTACATCCCGGTGCGCGTCGCCAGGTCGCCCGCCGGCGAGAACGCCCGGACGGTGCGCATTGCGTCGGTGACCACCCTCGGCGACATCAAGTACGAGGAGTTCGTGGCGAAGAATCGCGAGCAGGTCGTGGCCGCGACCGACGGCGAGATCGCCTACGTCCACATCCGGTCGATGAACCAGCCGTCGCTGGAACGCTTTCGCCGGGAGATCGACCAGTACGCGAATGCCAAGGGGATCATCGTCGACATCCGCTTCAACGGCGGCGGCAACATCGACCAGGAGCTGATCGACATTCTCGAACGCCGCCCCTATGAGTACTGGAACAACCGCAACGGGTCGCCGGTCTGGGGACGCCGTCCGCGGCAGTTGATCGACGGGCCGAAGGTGATGCTGATCAATCAGCGCTCGGGGTCGGACTCCGAGGTCACGCCGCAGGCCTTCAAGGATCTCGGGCTCGGGCGCGTCGTGGGGCAGCCGACTGCCGCGGCGGTGATCGCGACGGGCAGCTACTCCCTGCTGCACGGCGGAAGCATCCGGACGCCGGGCTCGCTGGTCGCGACCTTCGACCCGACCCAGCCGAACAACTGGGGGATCAACCTCGAGAACTTCGGCGTCGAGCCGGACGTGTGGGTGCGCAACACGCCGATGGATCATCTGCGCGGCCTGGACCGCGAGCTGCAGGAAGCCATCAAGGAAGTGCGGCGCATGCAGGCGGAGGAGGAGGCCAGGCGCCGGCGCGCCTCCAACTGATCACGCACCCGATTAGTTTTCAGGGCGGGGCGGGGCGATCGACCATCGTGCCGCCCCACTGGAGCGGTGGCCGAGCGGTTGAAGGCAGCGGTCTTGAAAACCGCCAGGGGTTCACGCCCCTCGTGGGTTCGAATCCCACCCGCTCCGTGGCCCATTCCCGGGAGGACTCCGATGCTCCACCGTCTCGCTGTGCTCGGTCTCGTCGCCATGGCGCTCGCCTGCTCGAAGGACAACCCCACAGAACTCGAACCGCTGGTGGTGACGATCTCGCCGTCGAATCCGACGCTCACGGCGGGACAGGAGCTCCAGTTGCAGGCGACCATCAGCCGCGGCCTGACCCAGCTCTTCGAGTGGGAGTCCGATTTCACGCAGGTGGCCACGGTCTCGCTGACGGGCGTGGTCACCGCGCTCTCGCCCGGCTCGGCGCTCATCAAGGCCTCGTGGAGCGCCGACACCACGGTGTTCACGACCACCCGCGTCACCGTGGACGAGGGCGTGCATGACCGTGGCCCCACGCAGGTGGAACCGCCGCGCTAGTTGCGCACCACCCCCCGCGCTGTTTCTTTTCAGTGTTGTTCACAGGAGACGTGGCCGAGAGGCTGAAGGCGGCGGTTTGCTAAACCGTTATACGGGGTAAACCCGTATCGAGGGTTCGAATCCCTCCGTCTCCGTGGCGGGGTCGTCGGCATCGCTGGCGACCCCGCCGTTGTTCCCACCACCGTCCCGCCCGATGTCTGCCGACCCCACTCCGCCGCGCGTTCGCTTCGCTCCATCCCCCACCGGGTATCTCCACGTGGGTGGCGCGCGCACGGCACTGTACAACTGGCTCTATGCGCGCCAGCGCGGCGGGCAGTTCCTCCTGCGCATCGAGGACACGGACCGCGCACGGTCGACGGACGAGAGCACCCAGGCGATCTTCGACGGCCTGCGCTGGCTGGGGCTCGACTGGGACGAGTCGGTGGTGTTCCAGGGGGCGAACGTCGCGCAGCATCAGGCCGACGCCGCCCGGCTGCTCGCGAGCGGGCACGTGTACCGCGACTTCACGACGACGGCCGAACTCGAGCGCCTGCGCGCGGAGGCCGCCGGTGCCGGACGGGCCTTCTCGTTCGATCGTCAGTGGGCGGTGCTGCCCCCCGAGGAAGAGGCGCGACGCGTCGCGGCCGGGGAGCCCTTCGCCCTGCGCTTCCGCGTGCCCCAGGGCGAGACCGCGTGGCACGACCTGGTGCACGGCCGGATCGCCTTCCCGAACAAGGACATCGACGACTTCGTGATCCTCCGCTCGGACGGCTCGCCCGTCTACAATTTCGCGGTGGTCTCCGACGACATCGCCATGGGCATCACGCTGGTGATGCGCGGCGATGATCACATCTCCAACACCCCCAAGCAGGTCCTCCTCTACCAGGCGCTCGGCGCTCCGCTCCCGACGTTCGGACACCTGCCGATGATCCACGGGATGGACGGCAAGAAGCTCTCCAAGCGGCACGGCGCCACCGCGGTGGGGGACTGGCAGCACGAGGGCATCCTGCCGGACGCGATGGTGAATTTCCTCGCGCTCCTCGGCTGGTCGCCGGGCAACGACGTCGAAGTGATGTCGCGGGAGGAGCTCGCCACGCTGTTCAACGCGGAGCACCTGCTGAAGAAGGCGAGCATCTTCGACGTGAAGAAGCTCGAGTGGATGAACGGGCAGCACCTCTCGCGCGCGAACGCGGCCGCGCTGCGGCCGCACCTGCTGCCACGGCTCGTGACCGCGACGCATGACGCCGCGTTCTGGGCGTCCGTGACGGACCGCCTGGACCCGGTCATCGAGCTGACCAAGGCCCGTGCGCGCACGACGCTGCAGTTGGCCGAGCAGGTCCGGGTGTTCTTCGTGCCGCCTGATCTCACGGCGATCACCCCGGCGGCCGAGAAGCTGCTGCGGGCGACCGCGGCCGCGCCGGCGCTGCACGCGGTGCTGGCTGCGCTGGCACCGCTCGGCGACCCGCTGACCCCGGAGGGCGTGAAGTCCGCGCTCGACCCGCTGCCGACGGCGCTCGGGATCAAGGCGGGCGACGTCTTTCAGCCGCTGCGGGCCGCGCTCACCGGGAGCAATGTGTCGCCGGAGATCTTCGCCCTGGTGGCAACGATGGGGCGCGAGGAGACGCTCGTACGCGTACGGACCGCGCTGGCGTTCCTCGGCGCCTGATTCGTCCCGGCGCCCCGGGGCGACGACACCAGGCGCCGACCGTTTACGGCCGTTGACGATCGGGGGGAACGCGGCCGCCCGTGACACCGGCACGGGTGGGTCCCTGCAACTGCTGCTGCGCGCGCTCCCGCTCACGGCGCGCCCGCAGTTCGTCGACCGCTTTGCGGAACTCCGCCTCGTTCGCCGCGCGCTGTGCCTGGAAGTCGATCTCGTATTTCATCGAGAGCAGCGCACGATTGCGTTCGACGGCACCGGGGTTGGCCTGCGCATTGATCGGCAGCAACGCCAGCAGCGCCGTCGGCAGCTTGAACTTCCCGAAGTAGATGAAGCCGGGGTCGATCCCGAACTTCCTGCCGTCCCGCTCGACGGTCCAGTCCCCCGGCGCCCGTGGCCGGTCGGCCTGCGCCCGCGCCACGGAATCCCAGAACGACGCGACCCACGCATCCACGTACACGTCGGCGCTGAGCGTGGGGTTCCGGACGGGGCCGGCGCGCAGGTCCGGTGGTGTGACCAGTCGCGGGTCCACGCGGCCCGTCGAGAGCCCCGGGAGCCCTGAGCCGAAGACCTGCCGACCGTCGCCCGTGATCGGCGGCGGAACGACAATGCCGGCCGGGGGGCGTCCACCCACGGGCTCCGTCGCCGCGGGCAGCACCGGTCGCGTGGCGCCCGCGCGGGGCGGCAGCTCGGGCGGCGCAAGCGGCGCCTCCGCCGGCAACGGACGGACGCGCACGACCTCCTCGGGTTCCTCAGGCGAGGGCGCGACGTACACCACGCGCTCGGCGATCGGGCCTTCGCCAGTCCGCCGGAGAAAGTCGAGCACCGGCACCGAGATGGTGCGCAGGATCAGGGCGACGACCACGACGTGCAGCGCCAGCGACAGCAGCGCGGGCCCGCTGCGCCTCCCGCGCTCCCGCTCCGGGACGCGCACGTCGAGGCGCCGACGCATCATCCCCCCCGCGCCGCGATGACGGGATTGGCGACGCGACTCCCGCCGGTCAACTCGACCTCCACCACGTCGCCGGGCGCCAGCGGACCGACCCCCGCTGGCGTGCCCGTCAACACGACGTCGCCGGGTTCCAGGGTCATGATGCCGCTGATGTACGCGAGCAGTTCGGCCGGCGCCACCGCCATCTGCCGCACCGTGCCACGCTGCCGCTCCACGCCGTTCACGCGGGTCACGACGGCGACGGCGTCGAGGTCCGGCGGCACCGGCGTCGGCTCACCGAGGGGGCAGAAGGTGTCGAAGCCCTTGGCGCGGGTCCACTGGTCGTCGCGGCCCTGCAGGTCGCGCAGCGTCACGTCGTTCGCGCACGTGTAGCCCAGGATCACGCGGAAGGCGTCCTCGGG
>CAYSFN010000008.1:0-21007 GCA_964430045.1 uncultured Gemmatimonadaceae bacterium | reverse complement strand
CGAAGCCCTTGGCGCGGGTCCACTGCCCGTCCGAGCGCTGCAGGTCGCGGGCCGTGACGTCGTTCGCCGCCACGATCGCCGCAATGCTGCGCGCGGCGGTGTCCACGTCCGCGTGGCGGAGGCGCGCCCCGACCACCAGGCCGATCTCGCCTTCGAACTGCACGTCCGCGGACGCCGCAGGCAGCGCGATCGCGTCGCCGTCGCGCACCACGGACGACGGCGGCTTCAGGAACAGCAGCGGGAGCGCGGGCACCTCGTTGCCCAGCTCCCTGGCATGGTCGACGTAGTTCCGCCCGACGCACACGATCTTGCTCGGCGACAGCATCATCATGGAAAGATAGTACCGTCGGGTCCGCCGTGGGGTTGCCGCGCCCCGGCCGTGGCGCGCAGTCAGCGACGGCGCGCGTCGCCGCTGCCGGTGCCATAGAAGCGGTGCAGCACCGCGAGCGCCTCCTGCCACGGACCATCCACGCGACGCGCGTCGGGCAGCGCGCGGAGCAACGACTTGCCGTAGCTCTTGGTGAGCAGGCGCGAGTCGCCCACGACGATCGCCCCCCGGTCGGTCGCGGTGCGGATGAGGCGCCCGAAGCCCTGCTTCAGCCGCAGCGCGGCATGCGGCACCATGTACTCGCGGAACGGGTCGCCGCCGCGCTGCGCGATGGCCTCGCACTGCGCGGCCGTGATCGGCTCGGTGGGCACACGAAACGGGATCTTCGCGAGCACCACGCCGCGCAGCGCGTCGCCCGGAACGTCCACCCCCTCCCAGAAGGTCGACGTGCCCAGCAGGACGGCGCGCCCCGACTCCCGGAAGCGCGTGAGCAGCCGATCCCGCGGCTCTTCGCCGTGCACCAGCAGCGGCCAGCGCGCCTGCTGCGCGTGCGCACGCCACCACAGCGCGACCTCGCGCACGTCGCGGTGACTGGTGCAGAGCACGAAGATGCCGCCCTGCGACGCGGTGGCCAGATCCAGCGCGTAGCGCGACACCGCCAGCACGTGCGCGCGCGCCGGCGCGTTCGGCGCGGGAGCGTCCGCGGGGATCACCAGCAGCGACTGCGTGGCATAGTCGAAGGGCGACGCGAAGGTCTCGACCACCGGCTCGACGTCGTCTTCATCCAGCCCCCACCGACTGCGCAGGAAGTCGAAGGCCTCGCCCACCGCCAGGGTCGCGCTGGTGACGATCGTGGTGGTCGCGCGCCGGAACAGGTCCTCACGGAGAATGGGCGCAAGATCCAGCGGCACCGACGTGACCGCCACGTTGCGCGACTCCCCGCCCGCGCCGCGACGGGCATCGCCGCGCATCTCGATCCAGCGCACGCGGGGCGCCCCGCGCCCGTCCGACTCGAGGCCCGCACGCAGCGCATCGCCCGCCGTATCGAGCCGACGCCCGACGGCGCGGAGTTCCGCGAGGAGCTGCGACAGCTCCTCGGCGCGCTGCCGATCGGACTCGAGGCGCTGGCGCACGAGCACCAGGCCCTCGCTCAGCACCGTCAGCTCTCCCAGCAGGTCATCCAGGGCGTGGCGGAGTCCGCCGACCCAGAGCGGCTCGTCGTCGAACGCGTCCGTGAGCCGCGTGGTGGACTCCCCGCGCTGGGTCAGCCAGGTCTCGAGCAGGTCGAACACCGTGTCCACCTTGCTCCGCGCCTGCGCCACCGACGGCACCAGGCGCTGCGCCACGAGATCCAGCGAGGCCACGGAGTGCAGGTCGCGTCCCCCCTTGAGCTTGTGCGCCAGGGTGGGAATCAGCCCCTTCCCGTGCCGGTCGAGCCGGCCAAGGAGCCGGTGCAGCCCGCGACGCGTCGCGGTCGCGCCAAGGTGTGCCGACGCGGCGTCTTCCAGGTGGTGCCCCTCGTCGATCACGAGGCGCTGATACGCGGGCAGCACCGCCGACTCAGTCCAGTTCTGCTGCGCACGGCGCACCGCGATGTCCGCCATCAGCAGATGATGGTTGACCACGACCACGTCCGCCTCGGCCGCGGCGCGACGCGCCTTGAAGACGAAGCAGGCCTCGAAGTGCGCGCAGCGCGTGCGTGCGCAGAGATCCCCTTCGGCGGCAACCTCGTCCCAGACCTCCGCACGCGGCACGGTCGGCAGTTCGGCCAGCGAGCCGTCCCTCGTCTGTCCGGCCCACACGGCCAACTGCGCGAGCTCGTCGACGTGCGCAGGGGCCAGCAACGAGGCTGCCGCGTCGCGCGCCTGTTCCAGGCGCTGCAGGCAGAGATAGTTCCGCCAGCCCTTGAGCAGGGCGAAACGCACCGGCTGGTCCCCGAGCGCGGTGGCGAGGAACGGCAGGTCCTTGGTGACCAGTTGCTCCTGCAGCGGGATGGTCGCAGTCGCGACCACGGTCCGTTCGTTGTTGCGGGCGGACCACCGCAGCGCCGGCACGAGGTAGCCGAGCGACTTGCCGACGCCGGTACCGGCCTCGAGCAGTCCGATGCCGCCGACGTTGTACAGCGACGCGACCCGTGCGGCCATCGCCCGCTGCGTCGGACGATCCTCGTAGCGGCGATGCTGGCGGGCGACCGGGCCATCCGGGCCGAGCAGCGCGTCGATCTCGTCCGATTCCACGGGTGCGGGCGGGGAGCGCCGCGGAATCTCGACCACGACGAAGAGGCGCGTGGCGTCGTTGTCCACGATGCCGAAGCCGATCCCGTCGTCGTGCAGCCTGGCCGCGATGGCCAGGTCCGCAGCGGACGGTTCGAGCACGCCCGACGGGTGGTTGTGCACCAGCATCTCGCCGCGCTGTGCAACGCCCGGCAGCGCGAGCACCTGTTCCACGTCCCCGCGTGCGACGACACGGGCGGCCTGCACCACGCCCGCCGCATCGACGGTCGCGACGAAGCAGACTTCGCGGCCGCCGCTCAGGCGGATGGCGGCGCGGATCGCGGCGGCGGCGGCCAACGCGATCCGCGTGGACTCCCCCTCGTCGCTCACGTCTTCAACGGCTTCTTCTTCGCAGCCGGGAAGAGCACGTTGTTGAGGATCAGCCGATACCCGGGCGATGTGGGGAACAACGACAGGTCGGTCGCCGGGCTTCCGATGTTGTGCTGGGCATCCTCGGGATCGTGCCCGCCCAGGTAGGTGAAGGAACCGGCCCCGTAGGCGCCGTGCAGATACTTGACCCAGTCGGTGCCCTCTTCATGCGCGAGCACCGTCACCCCCGGCTTCAGGACGCGACGCACGAAGCTGGTCGTCACGCCGTAGAAGTCGGCGAGGACGTTCCGGTGATTCTGCACGAGCATCGAGGGGACGGGGTCGAACTTGGCCGCGAAGTCGAACAGCGTGAACGCGCCGAGCGGCTGGCGACGCCCCGGCACGTTGACCTGGTGCCCGTCGATGTCGCTCATGGCATTCACGCCGGGGCCGAGTTCCACGCGCGCGCCGGTGCAGGCGAACGCCCGCGACCAGTCGAGGCGTTCGTTCGCGTCGGCATCGATGGGCGTGCCGTCGGCGAAAGTCCCGGCGATGTCGACGGACGCGGCCGCATTGGCCAGCTCGAGCGTCTCGGTGGCCCCGCACATTGCGAAGAGGAATCCCCCGCCCTGCACGTAGTCACGCACCTTCGCGGCCACGCCCTTCTTGAGCGCGGGGATCGAGTCGAAGCCGAGCTGGCGCGCCATCCCCATGTTGAGGTCGCGCTGCGCGATGTACCACGGCGCGTCACGGAACCCCAGGTGCAGCTTGTGGAGCTGCCCCGTGAAGTCCTCGTGATGCAGATGCACCCAGTCGTACTGGCCCAGGTCACCGCGCAGGACCTCCTCGTCGTAGAGCTCGGTGTAGGGGATCCCCGCGTACGCCATGGCCAGCGTGACGGCGTCGTCCCAGGGCACCGCCGCCGGGGGCGTGTAGACGGCGACCTTCGGCGCCTTCTCGAGCGGGACGGCGTCCATGTTCGACGCCCCGATCTCGGCCCGGAGCGCAAGGACGTCGGCGGCGCTCAGCTCCTCGAGGACGATCCCGTCGACCGCGGCCTGCCGCCGCACGCTCGAGGCGTCGGGCATCAGGAAGGCGCCGCCGCGATAGTTGAGCAGCCACTCCACGTGCATCCCGTCCGTGAGGGCGTGGTAGGCCAGCCCGTAGGCCTTGAGATGCTGCCGCTGCGCATCGTCCATGGGCACGAGCAGCCGGTCGGCACGCGGGGTGAGCGGCACCACGATGGCCGCCGTCATCCATGCACCGACCCGCTGCAGGGCCGCCCGCCGCGACACCCCACGCAGCGGCGGCGCGACCGCGGGGCGCGGATGGCCGTGGCGCTCACACATCGTCGTGCGCCCCCTGACCGCTCGCGAAGGCCCGCATACGGCGACGACTACTGCTTGTCGGCATTCAAGCGGCGGAAGTAGTCGAGCACCAGGGCGCGCGCTTCCGGCGAGAGGGCGCGCAGCTCGTCGTAGGTCGGCTCACGGTAGCGCTGTGCGGCGGCGCCGCGCACGGCGCCGGTGGCCGGTGCCGCGCTCGTGGCACTGCCGCGCCGCGACTCGCGCGGTCCGTTGGGATCGCGCTCGTCCTGCTCGAGCGCGCGTCCCGCGTCGAGCATCCGGCGGAACAGGCGCTGCTGGCGCTCGAGGACTGCGGCGTCGAGCTCGCCGCGACCGAAGGCCCGGGCAACCTGCTCCGCGTCGCGCGCCATCTGATCGCTGCGCCCGGAGTCGTCCTGCTCACCGGCGGCGTGCAGGCCGCGGGCCAGCTCGCGCTGCCGGTCCGCCAACCGTTCCAGCGCGGCGCGGTCGGCGGCCTCGCTCGAGGCAGTCGCGGCGTCGGCCATCAAGTGCGCGGCCGCGTCGTTCAGCGCTCCCTGCTGCTGGGCGAGGTCCTGCATCTGCTGCGTGAGCTCCGGCATTCCGGACGCGCTCTGCGCCTGACCCGCGCGGGTGCGATCACGCGAGAGGGCGTTCGCCGTCTGCCGCAGCGCATCCGCCGCGTCGGACATGGACTGCGCCACGTCGGCACTGGACGCCCCACCGCGCATCTGCTCACCGGCCTGCGCGACACGCTCCTGTGCCTCGGCCATCGCCTGCTGCGTCCGCGGAGAGACCAGTGCGGACTGACGGGCCTGCTGCGCCACACGATCCGCCGTCTGCTGCAGCTCCCGCTGCAGCGCGTTCTGCTGCCCGCGCACCTCGCCACCCATGTCCCCCTGCTGGGCCTGATCCCGCAACGCGTCCTGTTGCTGGGCCATCTGCTGCGTCTGCTGGATCGACTGGTCGAGCACCTCGGTCAGGTCCTGCTTCCAGGCCGAGATCTGCTCGGCGCGCGCGGACGCGACCGACGAAGCGGCGCGATCCATCGCATCGGCGGCACGGTTCGCCGCGTCCCGCGACGCTGCGCCGGGATCGCTCCCCGGCCCCGGGGAGGGTGGCGCGTTTGGCGCGGCCAGGTCGCCCGGCAACCGGTCGTCTCCGCGCGGCGGTCCCGCCGCGCCACGCTGCTCGCGCTGGGACTGCTGTGCGCCCTGCGCCTGCTGAGACTGCTGCCCGCGCTGCGCCTGTTGTGATTGCTGGGACTGCTGCGATTGCTGCTCGCCCTGCGCCTGCTGCGACTGCCCGGTCTGCTGTCGCGGCCCCGTCGGCGGCACCGCACCGCCTGCGCTGTCGCGCGCAACGGAGTCACGCGCGGCTGACTCACGCGCGGCCTCCGCACGCGCCTGGCGCTCCGTCGCCGCGACGGCCGCATCCATCGAGCGCCGGCTCTCCGCGGCCTCTGCCGCAGCGCGTTCGAGTTCAGCGCGTGCCTCGGGCGAGCCCTCGCGGCGCAGGCGTTCCGCGAGATCGCGCGCCTGCTGCTGCACCTGCTCGGCGCGGGTGGCCAGCTCGCGCGCGGACTCCGGCCGCGCCCCCGCAGACGCCGAATCGGCGAACTGGCGCTGCGCATCGGCGACTTCCCTGGCGTCCGCACTCAGCGCCTGCATGCTGCCCTCGAGCGCGGCCCGCTTGAGCAGCTCCGTCGAACGCTCGAGCGCGTCGCGCGCCTGCGTCTGCTCACGCTGGAGCTGACGCAGGGCGTCCTGCACCTCGTCGCTGCCACCCGCCTGCCGCTGGGCCGCCAGTTGCTGCAGCCGCGCCTGGAGTTCCGGCGTCAGCGCTTCGTCCAGCAACCGTTGCGCGTCACGCAGTTGCCGCTGGACACTCGAGTCGGCGAGGCCCGCTGCCGTCAACTCGCGCGCGAGGTCGCTCGCGCGGTCGGAGAGCGCCTCGACGCGCTCGCTGAGGGCGCGCTGATCCTCGGCCAGCGCCCGCACGCGCTCCTGCGACGCAAACGAGACGGGCGCCGGACGCCCGTCGGCCGAGGGCACGGGCGCCGACGCCGGCCGGGCCCGGGCAGCGTCGCCCGTGCGCTGCTCGAGCGCGCGCTGCGCAGTGGCAGCAGCCATGGCGGCCCGGACCGCCGAATCCGCCGCCGCAACCGCGGCATCACGGCGTTCGCGCCGGGTCGGCAACCGCAGCCGCCGCTCGGCACTGGTGCCCACCCGGCCGAACGGCGCCGCGTCCTGCGCCTCGGCCACGACGACCACCGTCTCGCCATCCACGGCACCGAGGGCCCCAAGGTCGACCTCCGTGGTCACCGACCGGACCGACGACTCCGCACCCGCCAGCACACGCCGCGACTCCGCCGTGCGACTGCCGTCCTCGCGCACACGCCACATGCGGAGCGACACCGTGCGCACGGCGAGATCATCGATCGCCACGACCGAGAACGGGACGACCTGGCCATGCTCGACGGTGACGTCCGTGAACGGGTCCACGATGCGCACCTCGGGCGCGGGGTCCGGCACCATCTCGATCCACAACGCAGGCGGCAGGTCGGCCTCGACCGGAGACGCCGACCAGCCCCACGTGGTACTGGAACGCACGGTCAACCGCCCCGTGGCGCGGCCGTCGGCGAGTCGGGCGCTGAGGGTGTCCGCACCGCCGACAAGGGCGAGGGCCGTGAGACCGGCCACGCGGGTGCCCCACTCGATGCTCGTGCCCTCCGGCACGCGGAGCACCGCGTCGACGGACAGCTCCTCCGGCGGACGTCGCAGATAGGACGGAAAGCTCGCCCGCAGCCGGACGTCCCCGGCGTACGGACGTTCGCGCAGCAGCACGGCGAGCGTGTCGGACCGCGTACGACCGTCGCTGGCGACGACGTGCAGCGGCGCATCCACCACAGCGAGATGCAGGCGGGCGGTGCCGTCGACCACGCGCAGCGTGGTGTCGCGCCACGCGGCGCCCGTGGCGCGCCATGCCACCGCGACCGCACGCCGACCAGGCGCCTCCACCGTGACGTCGAGCGCACGGCCGCGCACGACGACCGCCGGCGTGCGCTCCAGCGAGAGGGGCGCCAGCAGCGCACCGGTCCACGCGGCCACCGGCGACAACAACGCGCGCCAGCCGTCAGGGCGCCCGACGCCCGTCACCACGACGACCAGCACGGCGGCCACGGCCGCCACCACCGACTGCTGCTGCACGCGGCGCGCCGCCACGGTGAGGGCGGGTGCCCACGGGCCGGCGCCAAGGCGCGCTTCGATCCGCGCAACATCACGCGCAATCAGCGGCCCGCGCTCCGCGTGCAGTTGCACGAGCCCGACCAGTGCGCCGCGACGCAGGCCGTGCTCCTGCTCGACCACCGCCGCGACCTCGTGCGGCGTCGCCGGAAAGCGGTGGCGCCGCCGCCGGGCGTACCACACCGCCCCTGCGCCGACCAGCACGCCCCCCCACACGACGAACGGGACGACGCGCCACCACACCAGCCAGCGCCCGCCGCCAAGCGCGAGCGCGCCGAGCGCCGCGATGCCCAGGGCGGTGACCAGCGCGGCGCTGAGCGCGGCGGCGCCGTCGGCGCGCGCAATGCGGGCCGCCAGTTCGGTGAGTCGTGCGCGCAGACTCACGAGACGGGGCGGCTCGTCACCGCATACACGAAGAGGTTCACGCCCATCTGCAACGCCGCCTCATGCGCCTCGGGCGGGTCATTGGGATGCGTGCCGGGGTCCTCCCAGCCGTTGCCGAGGTCGCTTTCGTACGAGTAGAAGACCGCGAGGCGGTCGCCGAGGAAGATCCCCAGCCCTTCGGGCGGTTTCCCGTCGTGCTCGTGGATCTTCGGCAGCCCGTCCGGCAGGTCGTACACCGCGTGATAGATGGGATGGTCGCGCGGCACGGTCACCAGCGGTCGGCCGGGGAACACGCGGGCCAGTTCACGCCGGACGCTCTCGTCCAGGCCGTAGTTGTCGTCGATGTGCAGAAAACCGCCGCTCGCCAGCCACGTCCGCAGCCGCACCATCTCCTCGTCCGAGAACCGCAGCGTGCCGTGCCCGGTCGCGTGCAGGAAGCCGACGTCCCAGAGCCGGGCGTCCGTCAGTCGCAGACGCAGCTCGGTGCTCGCGACCGGAATGGTCGTGCGCGCGCGGATGGCGGCGATGAGGTTCGGCAGGCTGGAGGGATTCGCATACCAATCCCCGCCCCCGTCGTACTGCAGGCGCCCCACCGCAAAGGCGGCCCGTGCGGGAGCAGCGGACGACGGCGCCGCCGCGGGCGCTCCGACCTGCACGGACAGCGCCACAGCGCTCGTCACAACGAGCCAGCGACCCCACGTCATCCGTGCGCCAGTCGGTACGCCATGTTCCGTGCCACCCCGTAGTCCGTGGTAAGTCGCCGCTGGATCTCTCGTGGAGACGCGCCCTCCACACGCCAGGCCGTGACCATCGCGCCCAGGGCCTCCTCGTCGGGGGCCTCCGTGGCGGGTGCCCCCCCGACCACGAGGACGATCTCGCCACGCGGCGCGTGCTCCTCAAGATACGCGGTGACCTCGGCGACTGTTCCGCGCACCACGGTCTCGAAGTGCTTGGTCAGTTCGCGCGCGACCACCACGGGCCGGTCCGCCAGTCCCATCGCACCCCAGCGCGTCAGCGTCTCCACCACACGATGCGGCGATTCGAAGCACACGACCGTCCACGGGCTCTCCCGGATCTGCGCCTCGAACGCCGTGCGCTCCCCGCTGCGGCGCGGGACGAAGCCGAGGAAGGTGAAGGGCACCGCCGGCAGGCCCGACACCGTCAGCGCGGCGAGCACCGCCGATGCGCCCGGGACGGGAACCACCCGCACCCCGTCCGCGATCGCGGTACGCAGCAGCCGTTCGCCCGGGTCGGACACCAGCGGCGTGCCCGCGTCGCTCACCAGCGCCGCCGAGGCACCCGCCCGCAGTCGTGCGACGATCGCCGCGGCCTGTGCGGCCTCATTGTGCTCGTGCAGGGCCCGCAGGGGCGTGCGCACCCCGAGGTGATCCAGCAGGACGCGCGTGGTCCGCGTGTCCTCGGCGAGAATCTCGTCCACCTGCGCGAGGATCGCCGCCGCGCGTGCCGTGATGTCGCCCAGGTGCCCGATCGGCGTGCTCACGACGTACAGCACGCCGGGCTGGACCTCGGGACTCAGGTCACGCGCCACGGGAGCTCGTCGAAAAAGCGGGCGGATTGCAGGGCGTGGCGCCGCTCGCGCGTGACCTGCTGCAGGATGCTCTCCGGCGAGTGCCCCGGCGGCAGGGCACAGGCCCAGAGCAGATCGGTCACCCACACGGCAATGCCGTGCGTCAACTCACCGGGCGTCGTCACCGGGTCGGCCGTGAGCGCGGTCTCCGGGGCCCGCGCCGCGCCGAACGGCTCGAGCCACGCGGTGCGCGGCCCCTGCTCCCGGCGCACGCGGTCCGCCAGCTCGTCCGCCTCGTGGACTCCCACGCGCTCCAGCGTCTCGACCAGCCCGGCCATGAGCGAGCGGTAGAGGTCGATCAGCGCCGGGCTGGGCTGCTCGGCCACCGGCACCGGGATGCCCCAGCGACGCACGACGACCCGCCCGTCGATCGGCCAGAGCACGGCGAGCGCGTCCTGCGGATCCACCCAGTCGATGTCGGTCAGGAAGCAGCGCACGGGCCGCCCGGCGCGATACACGATGTAGTGCAGCGTCCCCTCGCAGTCCACCTCGAGCACGCCGTCGAAGAGCAGGGCGTCGAGGTACCGCGTGATGGCCTCGGCGTCGGCCAGGGGCAGCTCCTCGGGCCACGCGAGCGGGGCGTCCAGTTGCGCCTGGTACATGCAGGCGAGCTGCTCGTCGTCCGCTTCGTGGAAGCAGATGGAGCCATACTCCGCCGCCGTCGGCACCAGGCGCACCGCGTCCCGGAGGGCGACCCGCTGATAGCCCTGCGCGTCCCGCGTGCGGGTGACGGTCACCAGTTCGCCCTCCTGCAGGTAGAAGAGCAGCAGCTCCTCGGGCAGCCACACCGCGACGTAGCCGAACACGCGCGCCCCGCGGTCCCGCTTGGCGTCGGAGAGCAGATTCTTGAGGTGCGCGTACGCCAGCCGTGTCCGCGCGAGCAGCACGCGTTCACACGGAAACCGCAGCGAGTGGAATCGGGCGGCGGACATACCAGCGGCGAGGGAGAATGGGAACGCGGCGTCGGGGGAGCCCCCCGACGCCGCAATCAACGTGCCGCCTCACCCCCGCGCAACGGCGGAGCCGGGGACCCCTCAGACGTGCTGCGCCAGTTTGGCCTCGAGCGCCGACTTCGGGACCGCACCGATCACCTGGTCGACGAGCTTGCCATCCTTGAAGAAGAGGATCGTCGGAATCGACCGCACGCCGAACTTCGCGGCCGACCGGGGGTTCGCGTCCACGTCGAGCTTGGCCACCTGGACCCGCCCCTCGTACTCGCCCGCCAACTCTTCCACGATCGGCGCGATCATCCGGCACGGACCGCACCAGGCCGCCCAGAAGTCCACCATGGTCACGCCTGCCCGCCCCTCGACCGTCGTCGAGAAGTCCGCATCACTGACTGCGACTGCCTTGCCCATGTGCCCTGCTCCTCATAGGCGGGCGGTGCCATCGCACCGACCCGGTTCCGGATTACGTTTCGAGGTCGCCCACTCGCGCCAAGCGCCCCATGGATTCTCACACGACTCCGCATCCCCGCGGCACGACCATCGCCCATCTCGGACTCGCCGTGCGCGCCCTGGATGACGCCCTGCCGTTCTTCCGCGACATCCTCGGTCTCTCCGTCGTTCCGCTCACCGACAGCGACGGTGCACGGATCGTCGGCCTGGCGGCGGGCCCGTCGCTCGTGGAGCTGCTGGAGCCCGCCAGTCCCGATTCGCCGATCGCGAAACACATCGACAAACGCGGCACGGGCATCCACCACATGGCGATGGCCGTGGACGACCTCGATGCCATGCTCGAGCGCTGCCGCACGGCTGGCATCGTGCTGATCGATGAGGTCCCGCGGATCGGGGCCGAAGGCAAACGCATCGCGTTCCTCCATCCCAGGTCCACGGGGGGGATACTCGTCGAACTGACTGAATACTAACGACCTGCCCGTGGTGCCGCCGTCAGCGCCCGGAGCACAGCTCCTGCAGGCGCAGCACCTCGATGTCCTCGACGAACCAGCGATCGCCGGGGCCCCGGATCGTGGTGAAGGTCACGGGGACGGTCCGGCTGCCGCGGGTCATCTCGATGCGCAGGATGCGGCGCCCGTCGGTCCCGGGGGTCGAGCCCGCGAGCCGCGAGCCATCCTGGCACAGCAGGCTGATCAGGACCAACTGCCGACGCTCCATCTCCGAGCGGTCCATGGTCTCGCGGACCGACCCCCGCGCGGTGCCCCAGACTTCGGACATCGCCTGCAGGTCCTGCGCCTTCGCGGCCGTCATGAAGGTGTTCACTGCGGCTTCGGGGGAACTCGCCCCCATCACCTGGGTGGCGCCGCCAGGACGGCAGGCCGTCAGCAGAATGCAGGCCACTGCGATATATCGAATCACCGGACTCTCCGTGCGCCAAAGGGTGCGCCGGAACCCTAACCCTTCGCTCGCACCGATGCCAGCGTCCCCAGCCCCGCAGCGCCTCTACGTCAACGTCGATCACGTGGCCACCCTCCGCCAGGCGCGGCGGGGCGTCGAGCCCGACCCCACCCTTGCCGCGGCGCGGGCGCTCGCGGGTGGTGCCGACGGCATCACCGCACACCTGCGCGAGGACCGGCGGCACCTGCAGGATCACGACCTGCCGCCGCTGCGCGGACTCCCCGCGCCCTTCAACCTCGAGATCGCCTGCACCGCCGAGATGCTCGGCATCGCAGAGGCCCTGCGTCCGGCGCAGGTGACCCTGGTCCCGGAGCGACGGGACGAGGTGACGACCGAGGGAGGGCTCGACGTGGGCCGCCACGCCGCCGCGATCCGCGACGCCTGCGCGAGGCTCGCGGCGGCGGGGATCCGCACGGCGCTCTTCATCGATCCCGACCGGACGGCCGTCGACTGGTCGCACACGGCCGGGGCGGACGCGGTCGAGCTGCACACGGGGGCCTACGCGGCGGCGGCAACCGACCCGGCGCAGATCGCGGCGTTGCGCGCCGCGGCCACCCACGCGGCGCAGGGGGGGCTGGCCGTGCACGCCGGCCACGGTCTGCACCTTGCCAATGTGGCCGCCGTCGCCGAAATCCCGGAGGTCGAGGAGTTGAATATCGGCCACTCGATCGTCTCTCAAGCGGTATTCCTTGGGATCGAGTCCGCCGTGCGGGCCATGCGCCACGCGATGCACCACGCCCGCCCGCGTTGACCCACGCCCGTCCCAAGGGCAGATTCGCACGAACACCGGAGTGACGATGGGCGCCTCAGGACTACTGGATTTCTTCACCCTCGAAGCGGCGGACTACCTCGAGCGCCTCGACGCGCTGGTCGCGGCGTCGGCGACGGTGCCGCTGGACACGACCGAGTTCCTGACCGAGGCCCGGGCGCTGCGGGGCGCCGCCGTGATGGCGCGCCAGGAGTCGATCGCGACCGTGGCGGTCGGGCTCGAACGGCTCGCAAAGGGGGTGCGCGAGGGCGGTGTCCCGTGGACCCCCGCCGTGCGTGGCACGGCCGTCAGCACCATCGACGACCTGAAGATCCTCGTGCGCAACGTCCGCACCTGGTCCCCGGACGACGACGCCCGCGCCGCGCGGCGGCGGGACGAGCTCGACCGGGTCGCACCGCAGCGCACGACCGCGACCCCGATGGGCACGGCGGCACCGGCGGTGCGCGCGTTCATCGCGAGCGAACTCGACCTCTGCGCCCAGGCCCTGCACGGCGCGGACTACGCCGCGTGGAGCATCTGCACGCCGCGGGTGCGGGCGCTGCGGGGCATGGCCGCGCTGCAGGAGCTTCCTCCCGTCGGCGACGTCATCGCCGTCCTCGACGACCGCCTGGCACAGCTCGAGGAATCGCCGCAGGCACCGCACGACGGCGAACGGCCGCTCATGGCGGCGGTGGCACGGGTCCTTACGGAGGCCGCCGCCGCGATGCACCGCGGCGAACGGCCGCCGACCCGCTCCGACGCGCTGCAGGAGTTCGCCGACGTCAGCGACGCCTCGCTCAGCGTCGAGGCGGAGGAGCCCACCGTCGTCCCCGTGGAGTCCCTGTTCTTCCAGGACGAAGGGCCGCATGTCATCCTCGACGGGTCCCACCCGCCGACGTCGCGGGCCGCGCGCTTCCGCGCCGAGGTCGTGGCACCCGCCGAGCATCTCCGCCGCGTGGTCGCGGACGCCGCGCGCGGTGCCGCTGGCCCGGCGCATGCCGTGGCCGTGGCGGCGTTGCGGCGCGCCCTCGGGACGTTGTCCGCCCTCGCGACCTCGTTCAGCGAGACGGCCGCCGCGCGCGCGATCCAAGCGGTCAGCACCGGGGCGCACGCGCTCTCGCCCGAGGTGCTGCAGACCGCCGACCGCATCGGCCTCTCGCTCAGCGACCCCCGCGACACGACGCCCGTCGCGGAGCGCCTGCAGGCGATCTTGCGCGGCGACCCCATGCCCGTCGAGGCGCTGGCCCCGACCGTGCCCGCGGCCACGCCGGCAGCCGCGCCCGGCGCGGCGCAGGTCGAGCCCCAGCCCCCCGCGTGGACGCCCGACCCGGTCTCGACACCGGCGCCCAGCCAGGTGCCACCCCTCACGCCCGCGCGGCGGTCCGTGCCGGTCAAGGCGCAGCCGCAGGAGCGCGAGGGCACGCACGGCGCCGCGCTGCACGCGCTGCTCGACCGCGGCATCGCGGGGCTGGGCAGTCTCAACGCGACGCCCCTCTCGCCGCCCGTGGTGCTGGAGGAGGAACTCGTCTCCATCGACGAGCTGCTCTACCGCGGACAGGCCGCGCTCGAACGCGCCATCGCCCTGCGGGAGCACTTCGGCCAAGGCAGCGCGCCCCCGTCGCCCGAGGCGGTCGAGGAGTTGTTCGCGCTGCTGGAACTCGCCCGCACCGAATAGCCCGTGACCCGATCCTGGCGAGGGGCGCTCGGCGTCATGCTGAGCGTCGCACTCCTGTACTGGACGCTCCGGAACGAGCGCTGGACCGACATCTGGCTCACGCTGCGCAGCAGCGACCTGCTGCTGTGGTCGCTCGCCACGGTGGTCTCCCAGCTCATCTTCCCGCTGCGCGCGCTGCGCTGGCGCGTGATCCTGCATCCCGTCGCGCCGCAGGTGGCCCTCGGGGCGCTGTGGCGGGCGACCGCGATCGGGATGATGGTGAACAACGTGCTCCCCGCGCGCGCCGGTGAGCTGGCCCGCGCCTACGCGATCGGGCGCGAGGACCCGCGCGTGCCGTTCACCGCCGCCCTGGGCTCGCTGGCGGTCGACCGGACCTTCGACGCGGCCGTGCTTGTGCTCCTGCTGGCCCTCGCCACGCTCGACCCGGCCTTCGGCAGCGCCACCGCACTCGGCGACCGGACCATCGGCGCGGTGGTCGTGACCTCGACGCTCCTGGTCGCAGCCGCCTTCACGGTCCTGGCCGTGGGGGCCTTCGCACCCACACGCATCATCCAGCTCGCCGCCGCGACCACGCGCGCGGTCCGACCGGCGTGGGAACCGCGCGTCCGCCTCCTGGTCACCAACATCACGAGCGGGCTCGGAGTGCTCCGCGACCCGGGGCGGTTCGCCTCGGTCTTCGGCTGGACCCTCGCGCACTGGCTCACGAACGCCATGGCCTTCTGGCTTGGCTTCAAGGCGCTGGGGCTCGACGTACCCGTGACCTCCGCCCTGCTCGTGCAGGGGGTGATCGCCATCGGTGTGTCGATCCCGAGCTCCCCCGGGTTCTTCGGGGTCTTCGAATTGGCCGGCAAGACCGCGCTGGTCCTGTATGGTGTGTCCGAGACGGACGCCGTCTCCTGGGCCCTCGGCTTCCACATCCTGAGCTTCATCCCCATCACGCTGATCGGGGCGTGGTACTTCATCCGCCTCGGCGTGTCGATGGGTGCGGTGCGCCGCGCGAGCGGCGACACGTGAGCGGCCGCGCGTGATGGGGGCCACCGGCGCATTGGCGCCTGCGAAGGTCAACCTCGCGCTGCGCGTCCTTGCGCGCGACCCGAACGGCTACCACCGGATCGAGACGGCGTTCCAGCGCCTCGTGCTGGCCGACACGGTGGTGGTGCACCCCACGTCGGGTGCGCGCCATCTCGACGTGGTCTGGAGCGGGGCGCGGGCGGTGCCGCTCGGACCGCCGCCGACCAATCTCGCCTGGCGTGCCGCGGCCGAGTTCGCGGCGCTCAGCGGCTGGCCGCAGGGCTGGGAGATCCAGCTCACCAAGCGCATCCCCGCCGGTGGCGGCCTCGGCGGCGGCAGCACGGACGCGGCTGCCGTGCTGCGCATATTGAACGCACAGGCCCCCGCCCCGCTGGCAGCGGCCGCGCTGCACGCCCTCGCCACGCGCCTCGGGGCCGACGTCCCCTTCGCGCTGCACACCGCCGCCCTGGCCCTGGGCACCGGCTACGGCGAACGCCTGGCGCCGCTCCCGCCGCTCCCCCCCGCCCGTGTCAGGCTGGTCGTGCCGGACTTCGGCGTCAACACAGCCGCCGCCTATGGGGCCCTCGCCGCGGCGCGCGGCGCACGCGAGGCGGCGGCGCCCACCGCCCGCTTCACCGAGGCCGACTTCGGGAGCTGGGAGGCCGTGGCGGCGGCGCAGGTCAACGACTTCGAGCCCATCGTCTTCGCGATGCACCCGGCGCTGGCCCAGGCCCGTACGGCGTTGGTGGACGCGGGGGCGCAGGTGGCCCGGATGTCCGGCTCAGGGAGCACCCTCTTCGCGATCGGCGGCGGCGCGATCCCGCTGCCGGCCGGGTGGGACTGCGTGGAGACCTCGACCGCCTCCTGAGGCGGGCTGGCGGGCCCCCTGTCCCGTTCGGTCATCGTTTGTGCTAGTTTTAAGGGCTGTCGGTTCAATGCCCCCTCGTCCAATGGCAGGACACCTGACTTTGGATCAGGGAATGGTGGTTCGAATCCACCGGGGGCAATGCAGCAGCGGTCGGTCGCAGTCAGATCGTCCACTCGGACAATTCTTCAGCAGGCCCAAGGACGCGGAATGGACGGTTCGGCAACGGGAAGTCATCGGATCAAGCTGCTCACGGGCACGGCGAACGCGCCGCTGGCCGACGAGATCGCAAAGGTCCTTGGCGTCGAACTCACCCGCGCGACGGTCACACGGTTCGCTGACGGGGAGATCTTCGTCCGGATCGACGAGAACGTCCGCGGCGCCGACGTCTTCATCGTCCAGCCGACGAATCCGCCGGCGGAGAACGTCATCGAGCTGTTGCTGCTGATCGACGCGGCGCGTCGGGCGTCAGCGGCCCGTGTCACGGTGGTCCTCCCGTATTACGGCTATGCCCGGCAGGACCGCAAGGACCAGCCGCGGGTGGCGATCGGGGCGAAGTTGCTGGCCAACATGATCCAGGCGGCGGGGGCGGATCGGGTCCTGGGACTCGACTTCCATCAGCATCAGTTGCAGGGCTTCTTCGACGTCCCCGTCGATCATCTCTACGCGGCGCCGGTGCTCACGGCACACTACCGCCGCAAGAAGTTGCAGGACATCGTGGTCGTCGCGCCGGACGTGGGATCGGCGAAGATGGCCCGCGGGTTCGCCAAGCGGCTCGACGGGTCGCTGGCGATCATCGACAAGCGCCGTCCGGCGCCGAACGTCTCGGAGGTCGTGAACGTGGTCGGGGAGGTCGAGGGCAGGGACTGCCTCATCGCCGACGACATGATCGACACCGCCGGGACGGTCTGCGAGGCGGCCCGTGCCCTGAAGGCCATGGGTGCGAAAGAGGTGTATGTCTGCGCGACGCACGCCCTGTTCTCCGGCCCTGCCGTGGAACGGTTGCGCGACGCGCCGATCACGGAGGTGACCGTCACGGACACCATCCTGCTGCCCCCGGAGCGGCACTTCCCGCAGCTCCGGGTCCTCAGTGTCGGGGAGCTGCTGGCGAAGGCCATCCGCTTCACGCACAGCGACCAGTCGGTCAGTTCGCTGTTCGACTGATCCGTCGTTCGTTCTTCACGCTCGTTTGCCCCGAAGGCTCCCATCATGGCTACCGCTTCACTTTCCGCGGCCTCCCGCACCAACACCGGCAAGGGCGTCGCCCGCAAGCTTCGCGCCGCCGGCAACGTCCCCGGCGTCATCTACGGCCACGCGCGTGCGCCGCAGTCCCTCGCGCTCGAAACCCGCGCCGTCGAGCGCCTGCTCGAGCGCATCATCGCGGCCAGCACGGTCGTCGAGCTGAACGTCGATGGGACCACGACCCGCACGCTGATCCGCGAGATCCAGCGGCATCCGGTCAAGCGCAACATCCTGCACATCGACTTCCAGGAACTGGTCGCCGGTGAAAAGGTCACGGTGAAGGTCCCCCTCGTCTTCGAGGGCGTCCCCGCCGGTGTCCGCCTCGACGGCGGCATTCTCGAGGAAGTCGTGCACGAACTCGAAGTCGAGGTCGACCCCGCCGGCATCCCGGAGAAGCTGGTCATCGACGTGACGACGCTCACGATCGGGCACTCGTACCATGCCCGCGACGTCGCCCTCCCGGCGGGTGTCGCGCTGCTCACCGACGCCGATGCGACGGTCTGCCTCGTGTCCGCGTCGCGTGCCGCCGCCTCGGCGGACGAGTCGTCACAGGCCGAGCCCGAGGTCATTCGCAAGGCCAAGGCCGACGACGCCGACGCCAAGTAAGGCCCCGAGCCGGCGATGAAAGTGATCGTCGGCCTGGGGAACCCCGGGCGCGAGTACATGGCGACCCGGCACAATGTCGGCTGGTGGGCGGTGGACCACTGCGCCGAGCACTGGCACTTCGAGGGGTGGCGCAAGGACGGGCCATCCCTGGTGGCGAGTGGACGCGTGGCGGACCAGGTGGTCCGCCTCGTCAAGCCACAGACCTATATGAACCTCAGCGGCAGCGCGCTCACCACGTTCGTGCGCCGCGAAGGGTGGCACCCGGCACACGACCTCCTCGTCATCTCCGACGAGGTCGCCCTCCCCGCAGGAACGATGCGCCTCCGGGCGAAGGGCTCTGCGGGAGGACACAACGGACTCAAGAGTATCGAGGGCACCCTCGGCACACGGGAGTACGCACGGCTCCGACTCGGCGTCGGACCGACCGAACCACGGCACGCGATCGGCGACCTCGCCGATTTCGTGCTGGCGCCCTTCGGGCGACTGGATGCGCAGTTGGTCAAGGACCTGTTGCCACGTGTCGAAGACGCGTGCGCGTGCTGGATCCGGGACGGGATCGAGCGCGCGATGAATCTCCACAATGCGCCGGCCTGAACGCCGGCGCAGCCGCCCTTCACCGAAACCCCCGACCCCATGCTCGAAAACCTCAACCTCCCGCTGCTCGCCGTCGGCATCGGCGCCGTCGGTATGATCGTCGCCTTCATGACGTTCGGGGCGATCGCCAAGCAGCCCGCGGGCACCGCTGCGATGCAGGTCCTCGCAGGGCGCATCCAGGAAGGCGCCATGGCCTTCCTCAAGCGCGAGTACACGGTACTGCTCCCGTTCCTCGTGGTCATCGCCGCCCTCCTCGGCTTCCTCCTCAGCTGGAACACGGCGATCGCCTTCGTGATCGGCGGCCTGGCCTCCGTCGCGGCCGGCTACATCGGCATGCGGGGGGCGACCATCGCCAACGTGCGCACCACGGAAGCGGCGCGCGCGTCGGGCCAGGCGGCCGCCCTGCGCGTCGCCTTCAACGGCGGTGCGGTGATGGGGCTCTCCGTGGCCTCGCTGGGACTGCTCGGGGTCGGCGCGATCTTCCTCTGGCTGGGTGGCAGCATCGCGGACGCGCCCGCGGCCAAGCTGTTCGCCGAGGTGATCTCGGGCTTCGCCATGGGTGCCTCGAGCATCGCGCTCTTCGCCCGCGTCGGTGGCGGCATCTATACCAAGGCGGCCGACGTCGGCGCTGACCTCGTCGGCAAGGTCGAAGCCGGCATCCCCGAGGACGATCCGCGCAATCCCGCCACGATCGCCGACAACGTCGGCGACAACGTCGGCGACGTCGCCGGCCTTGGCGCCGACATCTTCGAGTCGTACGTCGGCGGCGTGATCGCGACCATCGCGATCGCCGCCACCTCGTCGGCCATCGCGCCGCACATGCTGAGCCGCGCCATCACGCTCCCGCTGGTGTACTCGGCGGTGGGCCTCGTGGCGTCGCTGGTGGCCATTGCCGTGATGCGCGTCCTGGCCAAGGGCGACCCGGCCGCGGCACTGCGCAACACCACGTTCATTGCCGCGGGCCTGTTCCTGGCGCTGGCCTATGCGGTCACCGTGGCCCTGCCGCTGGACATGGTGCGGCCCGGGACCGATGGCGCGCTGTACCCGGCACTTGGCCCGTGGTTCGCCGTCCTGGCGGGCTCGCTCGCCGGCATCGCGATCGGCCTGGTGACCGAGTACTACACGGCCGGCACGCCGGTCCTGAAGATCGCCGAGTCCTCCAAGACGGGCGCGGCGACGAACATCATCTCGGGCCTGGCCATCGGGATGGAGAGCGCCATCGTCCCCGTCCTGCTCATCACCGGCGCCACGTGGGCCTCGTTCACATTCGCAGGGCTGTACGGAGTGGCCATCGCCTCGGTGGGCATGCTGGCCACCGTCGGTGTGACCATGTCGGTGGACGCCTACGGCCCCATCGCCGACAACGCCGGTGGCATCGCGGAGATGAGCCACCTGGGCAAGGACGTCCGCAAGATCACCGACTCGCTCGACGCGCTGGGCAACACGACGGCAGCCATCGGCAAGGGCTTCGCGATCGGCTCGGCGGCGCTGACCGCCCTGGCGCTGTTCAGTGCCTACGCCTCGGCGGTGGGCCTGCAGGAGACGGGGCTGAACATCGTCGACCCCAAGGTCGTGATCGGGATGTTCATCGGCGGCGTGATGCCGTTCTTCGTCGGGGCCGCGACGATGACCGCCGTCGGCCGGGCGGCACAGGGCATGGTCGAGGAAGTGCGTCGGCAGTTCCGCGAGATCCCGGGGCTGCTGGAGGGCAAGGAAGGCGTGGAGCCCGACTCGGCGCGTTGCGTGGACATCTCCACGGCCGCCGCCCTGAAGGAGATGATCCTGCCCGGCGTCGTGTCCGTGGCCTTGCCGATCGTGGTCGGCAAGTTCTTCGGGATCGAGGCGCTCGGCGGCCTGCTGGCCGGCGCCACGGTCACGGGCGTGATGATGGCGCTGTTCATGGCCAACGCCGGTGGTGCCTGGGATAACGCGAAGAAGGCCATCGCGGGCGGGCTGCACGGTGGCAAGGGGTCGGACGCGCACAAGGCGGCGGTGGTCGGTGACACCGTCGGTGACCCGTTCAAGGACACGTCGGGGCCGGCCATGAACATCCTCATCAAGCTGATGGCGGTGGTCTCGCTGGTGCTCGCGCCCTGGTTCATCGCCTAGCCGTCTGCGGCCCGGGTGTTGCACGCACAATGAGCGGGGGGCGATCACGACATGTGGTCGCCCCCCGCTCCGCTTCGCTCCACACCGCTCCGCTTCGCTGGGAGCGGTGCTGGCCCGGCACGACTCGCCCCGGCGCAACCGCTCCGTCCACAGGGTGAGCGCGAGCGTCATCACGCCGTCATCCCGTTAGATTTTCCTCCAGTGCGGGCCCCTCCGGTCCCGCGCGTTCTCCTCTTCTCGTGCGCCTTTCGTGCTCTCCCTCGGCATCGTCGGTCTTCCCAACGTCGGCAAGTCATCCCTGTTCAACGCGTTGACGTCGCACAAGGCCGAGGCGGCCAACTATCCGTTCTG
>CAYSFN010000007.1:0-42281 GCA_964430045.1 uncultured Gemmatimonadaceae bacterium | reverse complement strand
CTGCGCGCCGCGCTGCATGACCCGGTGGTCGCGGCGCCGGACGGCAGTCTCGAGCGACCCGCGACCGATTCCGCCGGGAGCGCCGTCGTCCTGCGGACCAGTGGGCTATACTCCGTGTATCAGGGACGCGTGACGGGTGAACCACTCGACGTCGTCGCGGTGAACCCGCCGCCGGGCGAATCGGACCTCACGCCCGTCGACGCCAGGGAACTGCTGCTGGGCATACGCGAGACGCACACCGGGCTCGATGGCTTCACCGCGCCACCGACCTCGGTGGAGCTCGAAGCCCGTCAAGGGACCTGGCGCTGGCTCCTGGCCATCGTCGCACTGCTCGTGCTGGGAGAAACGCTGCTGTCCACCCGGGGGTGGCGCGCGACTGCGCGACGCTCCGCCGTCATACCGTCCGACCGGAGCGCTGCATGACCCCCTCCGCCCAACTCCTCGATGCCCTGGCGTCCCTGCGTCGGCAGTGGCGGCAGCGCGTTCTCCTCGAAGCCACCGTCCGTATCGGGCTGGCGATCCTCGCGGCGCTGGTGATGGGATCGCTGCTCACCTGGTCCCTGAACGGCAGCTCGACCGCCATCCTGATGGCGCGCGTGGTCGGATACGGCGCGATCCTCGTGGCGGTCGTCCGGGGACTGGTGCTGCCGCTCGCGCGACGCACCAGCGAGGAACGGTTCGCCTTGTACGTCGAGGAGCGCGCCCCGCACTTGCAGCAGGGCCTGTTGACCGCGTTGCACGAGGTGCGCCGTCCGGAGGGCTCCGCCACCCCCTCCGCGCTCGCCGATCGGTTGATCGGCCAGGTCGTGAGCACCTTGCGGCCGATCGTGCGCGACGGCAGCCTCGAACGTGCGCCGCGCAGCGCAGCACTGCGCGCCCTGGGCGTCCTCGCCGCCGCGGGGATCCTGCTGCTGGCGTTCGGCCCGTCGGCACTCCGGACCACCGGGCGACTGCTGTTCGCCCCGTCCGCCGCCGCGGCGGCCGCGGTGCCGGTCCGCGCCGTCTCGGTCGAGCCGGGCAACGCGACGGTGCCGCGAGGCGGCGGGATCGCGATCGTCGGCACCCTGGAGCACTTCACGGCGGACAACGCCGAGGTGGTGCTCCGTCGTGCCGGGGAGGTGGATTGGGTCCGGATCCCGATGGCGCGCGACTCGGCGTCGGGTGTGTTCCGCGCGCGGCTGTTCGACCTGCTCGAAGCGACCACGTACTTCGTCGAGTCCGACGGGGTGCGCTCGGGCGAGTTTGTGCTCAGCATCAGCGACCTTCCCGCCGTCGCACAGGTCGCACTCGACCTGCGGTATCCGGCGTACACGCGCCTCGAACCGGAGACCATCGACGACGGCGGTGACGTGGCCGCGGTGGTTGGAACGCGCGTGACCGTCCGGCCGACCGTGACGCGTCCCGTGCGCGGCGGCGTGTTGCGCTTCGACGACGGGTCGGAACTGCCGCTGGCACAGGACGCCGACGGACGTTGGTCGGCGACGTTCACCGTGGAGCAGAGCGGATTCTACCGGATCGACCTGCAGACCGTCGACGGTCGCCGCGTACCGGGCGGCATCGACTACGCGATCGAGGCGCTCCGGGACCGCGGACCGACGGTCACGATCAGCGACCCGGGGCGTGACACGCGCGCCACCGCCGTCGAGGAGATGACGATCGACATCACGGCGCGCGACGACTACGGCATCGCGGAACTCGCGTTGGTCTACCGCGTGAATGGCGGCGAGGAGCAGCGGGTCGTGCTCTCGCGGGACCGGGCATCGGCGGACGAAGTGCGGGCGGCGCACACGTTGTTCCTCGAAGAGATGTCACTGACCCCGGGCGACCTGGTCGCGTACCACGCCGAAGCGAAGGACGCCTCCGGGACCGTGAGCCGCAGCGACGTGTACTTCGTCGACATCCGCCCCTTCGGGATGACCTACCGGCAGGGGGAGGAGCGCGGACAAGCCCCACCGGGCGGCGGGGGCGGGGGCGAGGGGGCGGAGACCGGACAGTTCGTGCAGCGCCAGCGCGAGATCGTCGCGGGCACGTTCAACTGGGTGCGCGACAGCGCGAGCGCAGACGATCGCCGCCGCCGGCAGGACATCACCACGCTGGCGATCGCACAGGGACGACTGCGCGAGGACGTGGCGACCTTGCTCGAGCGCCTCGAGTCCCGCGGCGTCGCGGCGCAGGATTCCTCCTTCGCGCTCATCGCGGCCCAGCTCGACTCGGCGCGGGCGGCGATGGACGGTGCACAGGGATTGCTCGGCGCTGGCAGCGGGTCGCGTGCCCTCGGCCCGGAACAGGTCGCGATGACGCACTTGCAGCGCGCCGAAGCCGTGTTCCGCGAGCGCGAGCTTCAGCAGCAGCAACAGGGTGGCGGCGGCGGGGGGGGCGGGGGCGGTCAGCAGCAACGTGCGGAGGACCTCGCGGACCTCTTCGAACTCGAGAACGACCGGCAGCGCAATCAGTACGAGGCCGTACAGCAGCAGAGCAGCGCGCAGCAACAGCAGCAGCAGGAGGTGGATGAGGTGCTGGCACGGCTGCGTGAGCTGGCGGCGCGGCAGCAGCAGGAGAACGAGCGCATGCAGCGGATGCAGGAGCAGATGCGCGAGCGGATGGGGCGCGAGGCGCAGGGCGGCGGCGGCGGCGGCGGGCAGCGTGAACTCGCGCGGCAGGCCGAGGAGGAGGCGCGACGCCTCGAGCGACTCGCGCGCGAGCAGAACTCGCCGGAACTGCAGCAGGCGGCGCAGGCGGCACAGCAGGCCGCCGACGCGATGCGTCGCGCCGCGACCGGCACCCAGCCGCAGGCGAATCAGGCGCTCGAGCAACTGAACCGCGCCGCCCGATCCCTGGAGGATTCGCGCAGTGCCGCGGTGCGTGAGCAGACACGAGCGCTGCAGGATCGTGTGGAGCAGATGCGGGAGCAGCAGCGCGGGATCCAGGAGCGGGTCGAGCGCCTGCCACAGCTGACGGGCGAGGACCGGCTCCGCCAGCAACAGAGCCTCCTGGACGAGAAAGACCGGCAGGCACTCGCCGCGGACTCACTGCTCGCCGCCATCGAGTCGCTGTCGCGGGACGCGCGGCAGCAACAGCCGGCCGCTGCGCGGGCGCTGAGCAGCGCGGCGCAGGAACTGCGGGACGGCGACCTGCGCGGTCGCATCCAGTTCTCGCGCAGCGGCGTGCGCGGCGGATGGGCACCCGAGTCCGTACGGAACATGGAGGAAAGCATCGCCGGCATCCTCGAGGCGACGCGCGAGCAGTTGGAACAGGCCGCCACCGCCGCGTCGACCGAGTCACCGCAGCGTGCGCAGGAGCGCACGTTGGAGCGTGCCCGTGAACTGGTCCGCGCCATGGAGTCGCTGCGCGCACGCACAGCCGAGCGCGCGCAAGAGGGACAAGAAGGGCAAACGGGACAGCAAGGGCAGCAAGGACAACAGGGTCAGCAGGGCCAAGGCCAACAGGGCCAGGAAAGTCAGCAGGGGCAACAAAGTCAGCAGGGCCAGCAAGGACAACAAGGTCAGCAAGGCCAACAGAGTCAGGGGCAGCAGGGGCAACAAGGACAGCAGAACCAGCAAGGTCAGCAAGGCCAACAGAGTCAGCAGAACCAACAAGGTCAGCAAAGCCAGGGCCAGGACCAGCAACCAAATGGTCGCGGCACTCAACAGCGCAACGAACTGCCCGGCCAGCGAACCCCCGAGCAGATGGGCGGCGGCGACGCGACGCAGTTCAGCCGTGAATTCCGCCTCCGTCGTCAGGAGGCCGAACGGCTGCGTCAGGACCTCGTCAACCAGGGAGTGGCCACCGACGAGATTGACGCAGTCCTGCGCGAAATGCGTCGCCTCGAAGCCCCCTCGGGCAACCTCATCGGCTTGGATCAGCTCCAGTCCGACGTCATCGACGGACTCAAGAGCGTCGAGTTCTCGCTCTTCCGTGCCTTCGGCGTCGGCACCGAGAAGCGACCCGCGCTGCAATCCCGTGCGCCGGTCCCGGCCGAGTACCGCGCACTCGTCGAGGAGTACTACCGGGCGTTGGCGCGCGATCGGCGGTGATCGTGCGTCACCCCGGCGGTCACTCGGTGAACAGCCGGGCGAGCGCCGTCGCGTCGAGCGGCGACGCCGTGGGCTGAAGGCCGGCGAGCGCCGCAGCGGTGCCCAGGACCCGCTGCGCGCTCCACCCGGCCGCGCGCAACTCCCCGAGCCCGGTATCACCCGCTGACTTGCTGAGCTTCCGGCCGTCCTCGGCGATCACCAGCGGATGGTGCGCGTAGTGCAGCGGCACGACCCGGCCGAGCGGGCGCGCCAGCAGCACCTGGCGTCCCACGCTGCTCAGCAGGTCCGCCCCGCGAATGACGACGTCGATCTGCTGGTCGATGTCGTCCACCGTCACCGCGAACTGATACGTCCAGTTCCCGTGCCGATCGCGGAGCACCACGTCCCCGCACTGTGACGCGGGGGCCTGCCGCTGCGGTCCGAGGATCACATCGTCGAAGTCGACCGTCACGGGGTCGAGACGCATGCGGATCGCCACCCCGTCCTCGATCGGCCACCCGGCGTCGCGGCATCGCCCGGTGTATCGACGCTCCCCGTCGGCTCCCGCGACGGTCCCGCTGCGGCGCGAGCATCGGCAGGCGTACACCACACCGGCGGCCCGCAACGTGTCCAGCAGCACCGCATACCGCGCGTCCCGGGCGCTCTGCCGCAGCGCGGGACCCTGCCGGTACGCCATCGTCGGCGCGATATCCGCCGCAAGGCCGAGCCAGTCGAGGTCGTCCAGAATCGCCTCGGTGTACACGGACCGACTCCGGCCACGGTCGTGGTCTTCGAGGCGCAGCAGCACGCGCCCGTCCAGCGCACGGGCCAGCCCCCACACGACGACCGCATTGACCGCGTGACCAAGGTGCAGGTAGCCCGTCGGGGCGGGGGCGAACCGCGTACGCCATCCGGGGACGATGCGACGCGCCAGGCGCGACGCCCAGTCGTGCGGAAATCGCCGGGTGTCGTCATCCGATGTCATCAGGTGCCTCGCAGGTCTGTGCTCATGCAACATTCGCCCATCCGTTCGCGTTGAACAGGTACCATGCCCACGCATCATCTGTTGATCGGGAAGCGCTGGATCCTGCGCGCGTCCCTGCTGCTGTTTGCGGTCGCCAACTGCGCCGACGCTCCCTCCGCCCCGTCACCGGCACGGTCGTCCCTGACGGTGGACCTGATCGCCGAAGGGTTCGACCGGCCACTGTTCGTGGGCGCGCCCGCACGCGACCCGCGCCTGTTCATCGGCGAACGCACCGGGCGCGTGTGGATCATGCGCAATGGGGAACGTCTGCCGCAACCGTTCCTCGATCTCTCGGCCGTCGTGAGCACGCAGGGCAGCGAGGATGGCCTCCTCGGCCTCGCGTTCCATCCCGACTACCAGGTGAATCGCTTCGTGTACGTGAGCTTCGTGGAGTCGGACGGGGCCATCCGCCTGGCACGGTTCAGCGCCTCCACCGGCGATCCGAACGTCGTCGACCCGGCGTCGCGACAGAACATCCGCCGCATCCCGCACAACGGGTTCCTGCATTACGGCGGAATGATCCAGTTTCTCCCCGACCACACGTTGCTGATGAGCGTGGGTGATGCGGGATCGGCGAGCATCGACGGCGGCGACTCCCAGCTCCCGTCGACGCTGCGGGGCAAGCTCCTGCGGCTCGACGTCAGCACCGCCGCGCCGTTCGCCGCGCCGCTCGACAACCCGTTCATCGGCGATCCGAACTTCCGGCCCGAGGTCTTCTCCCTGGGCCTCCGGAATCCGTGGCGCTTCTGGGTGGACGCGCCATCGATGCAGCTCTTCCTCGCCGACGTGGGCGAGGGATCGTACGAAGAACTCAACATCGTCCCCCTGCACACGGCGGGTGGGGCGAACTTCGGGTGGTCGCTGCTCGAAGGGCCGCTCTGCCTGCCCACCAGCGCCCGCTGCGACCCGGAGCGCCGCGTCGATCCCGACGTGTACTACCAGCACGGACCGGGGTGCAACTCGATCACCGGCGGAGTGGTCTATCGCGGCCGCGCACATCCCGAGCATACCGGACGCTACTTCTACTCCGACTTCTGCCAGGGGTGGATTCGTTCGCTGCGCGCGGCGAACGGCCAGGTGTCGGAGCAGCTCGAATGGACGCTCTCGACACCGATGCCCCGCGTCACCTCGTTCGGGATCGATGGCCACGGCGAACTCTACGCGGTCTCCTACCTCGGGCAGCTCTTCAGGATCGGCGCCGGATCCCGCTGAGCCGTTCAGTACGCGAGACCGCTCGCCGTCGCGAACTGCTCCATCAGCGTCCGCTGTTCCGGCGTCAGCGACGTCGGGGCGACGATCTGCACCTCGGCAATCAGATCGCCCGCACGCCCCTCACGGCTGATCCCCTGCCCGCGTATGCGGAAGCGCTTCCCACTCGGCGTTCCCGGTGGCACGCGCAGTGACACCGACGACTCGCGCAGGGTCGGGACGGTCACTTTGGAGCCCAACGTCGCCTGGGCAATGTTCACCGGCACCCCCACGACGAGATCCAGGCCGTCGCGACGGAAGAGGGAGTCCGGCATCACGGTGAACGTGATGAGCAGATCGCCAGCCGCGCCGCCGTTCCGCCCACGACCACCCTGCCCCTTCAATCGGACCTTGGCGCCGCTGTCGGTACCCGCCGGGACGGTGATCATCACCTTCTTCCTGGTGCGCACGTCGCCGCTGCCCTGACACGCCGGGCAGGGCACGGACGGCGTCGTCCCGCGCCCGAGGCACGCCGGACACGGACGATTGACCGAGAAGCTCCCCTGACCGAACGAGATCGTCCCGCGACCACTGCACTCCTGACAGGGCTGCATCCGCGCGCCCGGGGCCGCGCCATTGCCGTTGCACGAGCCGCAGCCCTCCGCCACCTCGAGCGTGATCGGCAGCTTGCCCCCCATCGCCGCGACGCGGAACGGGACGTCGAGGGTCGTCTCCACGCTCGGACCGGCCTCCGCCGCGCGCGCGCGACCGCCGCGTCCACCGAACATCGTCCCGAAGAGATCCCCCAGGCCGCCAAGCCCGCCGACGTCGAAGTCCTCGAACTTGAATGAGCCGCTCCCGGGGGCGCCCGCCGAGGACCGCGTGGAGCCCGCCCGCGGACGCGCAGCCTCGAAGGCGCCGAGCCGGCGCATCTCGTCGTACTGCGTGCGCTTGGTGGCGTCCCCCAGCACGCCATAGGCCTCGGAGATCTCCTTGAAGCGATCGGACGCCGTGGCATCCCCCTGGTTCGCGTCAGGGTGATACTGCTTCGCGAGCCGTCGGTACTGCTTCTTGAGCTCCTCGGCCGTCGCGGTGGACGCGACCCCGAGCACGCTGTAGTAATCGCGCTGCGCCATGATCCGGTCGCAGTCGCTTATGCGTTCCACTGCGCCACGACGACACGCGCCGGACGCAGGAGCTGCCCATTGAACACATAGCCGACCTGATAGACCTGCGACACCAGCTCGTCGTCCTCGGCCCGCGCGGCCGGCGTGGTGGTCAGCGCCTCGTGGAGCGCCGGGTCGAACGGGCGGCCCACGGGGTCCACACGCTCCAGGCCGTGCCCGGCGAGTGACTTGAGCAGCTTCTGCTCGACGAGTCGCACGCCGTCGAGCACGGTCGCGGCGTCCACACTCGCGGCGTCGAGGGCGGCACAGCGTGCCAGGTCGTCCAAGCCTTCCAGGAGGCCTCGGATCACCACCCCCTGCCCATGGTGGGACGCCTGCTCGCGCTCGCGCACGGCACGTTTGCGGAAGTTGTCGAAGTCGGCCAGGAGCCGGAGATGCTTGTCCTGCTGCTCCGCCAGTTGCGCCTCGAGCCGCGTCACGACCGACGCCGCGGCGACCGCGCCCTCGTCGGTGGGCTCGGCATCGCCGCTGTATTCCACGGCCTCGGTCTCACCACTGGCCACCGATGCATCGATCGGGGGCTCAGGCTGCTGCATCTCGTCGGTCATCTGATCGGTTCTCCTTAGTGCTCACTACGCGGATCGTTCCAAAGAAGTTCTGGGCGCCTCGCTCCGAAGCTGATCGAGGACCGCCTGCGTGGCCCGCAGCCGGATCTCGTCGCGGTCGCCGATGAAGTGTCGCGCCTCGGCCCACACGCCCTGCGGCGTCTCGATCGCCAGGCATACCAGGCCCACGGGCTTGGCGTCGGACCCGCCACCAGGCCCCGCGACGCCGCTGATCCCGACGCCGACGTCGGCACCGGTGACATGCCGGGCACCCGCCGCCATCGCTGCCGCGACATCCACGCTGACCGCCCCCCGCGTCGCCACGAGCGACGACGGCACACCGAGCAGGCGCTCCTTCACGGTATTGTGATAGGCAATCACCCCGCCAAGCACCACGTCGCTCGACCCCGGGATCGCCGTCAGGCGCGCCCCCAGCAGCCCACCGGTGCAGCTCTCCGCGACGGCAAGACGCCAGCCGCGCGCACGCAACGCCTCGAGCACGACCGCGGCGAGATTCCGCTCTCCGGTCGCGTACACCGCAGGCCCGAGCACCCTGGTGATCACGGCAACACCGTCCGACAACCGCTGCGCCGTACGCTCGGCCGCTGCGCCACGCGACGTCAGTCGCAAGTCGACCCCTTCCCAGCCGGGGAGATACGCCAGCCGCAGGCCCTCCGGCAACGTCACGTCACGCAGCACGTCGGCGACCCGGGCCTCGGGCATGCCCGTCGTGCGCACAAGCTGGGAGCAGATCGTCGGAGCGTCACGGTCAACGCGGACGGCCAGCCTCGGCAGCAGCGTGTCCGTGAGCATGCCGTGCATCTCCCGCGGCACGCCCGGGAGCATCACCACCCATCGCCCCGCGTCGTCCTCGATCCAGACACCCGGCGCCGTACCGTGACGGTTGGGCAGCACCTCAGCACCCTGCGGCACGATCGCCTGTTGCCGGTTCGCCGCAGGCAGGTCCCCTGGAAGGCCGCGGGCACGCCACCGCGACTCCAGGTGATCGACCGTGGGCTGGTGCAGGTGCATCGACCGACCGAAGAGCGCGCCGATGGCCGGCTTGGTCAGATCATCGCTGGTCGGGCCGAGCCCGCCGGTGGTGATGACGCCATCCGCCCGGCGCAACGCGGCGGCGACCGCATCGGCGATCGCCTCGGCGTCGTCCCCGACCGTCGAGCGCCGCGCGACGGCGATCCCCAGGGTGGCCAGCGCCCGACTCAGGGCCGCGCCATTGGTGTCGATCGTATGCCCGAGCAGCAGCTCGTCCCCGATGGTGATGATCTCCACGTGCATCCCTGACAATTTAAGGGCGCGCATCGTCGGCAGCGGTCGCGTCTGCCACCCGCTGGCGGCGCGGAGGTTCCGGCGGTAGTCTGGAGCCTATGTGGATCACCTGCCCAAGGCCGCTGCTCGCCGCCGCGGCGCTTTTGACGGCCTGCGGCGCACCGACGCCGAACCGTTCGATCATCGCGCTGACACCGGCGCCGCACAGCGACGCCGCGTTCCGCGATGGCGTCGGCGTCCGCGGGCGCATCGTGATCGGTGAGACCTTCCTGCGTTCCGTCGCGCTCGACTCCGCGGCCATCCAGCTCACGCCGGTCGGTCCGGGCCAACCCGTGTCGGGCCGGAGCGACTCGACCGGGACGTTCACGCTCGGCGCGGTCCCTGCGGGCGTCTACACCATCACCGTCTGGGTCCCGCGCGACACGGTGATGGTGGCGAAGACCGTGACCGCCCGACTGCGGCCCGTCGAGCTGACGATCCCGGCCGGCGGTGGGCGGCTCGAGCTGGTCTTCCTCGCGCGCTTCCTGCCGGGATCAGCGCGTCTGGTCACTGCGGTGGACCTGATCGAACCCCCGCCGTCCTGACACGCAAGGTCAGCGCGCAGGCGGCACGCCTCGCAGGATGTGCCCGTACCGCGACACGTACAGGGCCAACGAGTACACGGTCAGCACCACGGCCACCACCATCGTGATCACCCCGACGTTGCCGATGACGAACGCCGCCGCCTCCCAGACGGGATGCCCGTCCCAGCCGCGGCGGTCGGCCCACGTCCGTGCGCCGAACCAGCAGTAGGCCGAGCCGATCCAGGTGAACTGGAACCCCGCCTTCCACTTGGCGGGACCGATGGCCGCGATCACGGTCCCGCGTCGCTGCGCGATGCCGCGGAACACCGTCATGAAGAGCTCGCGGCCCAGCACGATCAGCAGCACCCACCACGGCAACCCCACCGCGCCGACGACTGACTGGAAGGGGAACGCGGAGGCATCGTCGTGCGCCCAGGGAATCAGGGCCGCGAGCGCATCGCCCGGGGGATGCTGCAGGAGGAACATGGGGACGAGGGTCCCGATCAGCAGCAGCTTGTCCGCCAGCGGGTCGAGGACCTTGCCCAGATCGGTGATGCAGCCGCGCGAGCGCGCGATGGCGCCGTCGAGATGATCCGTGATGGCCGCCGCGAGGAACAGCGCGAACCCGGCGAACCGCACGGTCGGCGACGCGGCGAACGGGAGCATCGCGACCAGGGGCGTCACCGCGATCCGGCCGATCGTCAGTGCGTTCGGCAGGTTGAGATCGCGTGCCGTCAGCGCCAGGCCGCTCATGCGAGTGACTTGAGGACCAGCTTGCTCACGGCCTTCAACGTATCGAAGACCCCGTCGCCCGTGACCGCGACTCCCTCGAAATACGGCGTCCGCTCGATCCACTCGCCCGTCGGGAGTTGTTCGACGAGCAGCTCTCCCGGATGCAGGGCATCCGGCGTGACGCGCTGGCGCGCCACGTCCGTGATCTCCCAGCCCGGGTTCAGCGCCTCCTGGAGGACCGCGAGGGGGGCCGCGTTCGGCAGGTCCCGTTTGTTGTACTGGATCACGAACGGCATCTTCGTCAAGTCGTAGCCGTACTCCGACATGTTGTCGTAGAGGTTCTGCATCGATTCCTGGTTCGCTTCCATCCGCTCGATCTGCGAATCCGCGACGAACACGATGCCGTCGACCCCCTTGAGGATCAGCTTGCGACTGGCGTTGTAGTACACCTGCCCCGGCACGGTGTACAGGTGGAACCGGGTCTTGAAGCCGCGGATGGTGCCGAGGTCGACGGGCAGGAAGTCGAAGAACAGCGTGCGCTCGGTCTCCGTCGCCAGCGAGATCAGCTTTCCGCGCGTGTCGGGCTTGACCTTGCCGTAGATGAACTCGAGATTCGACGTCTTGCCGCCGAGGCCCGGGCCGTAGTACACGATCTTGCAGTTGATCTCGCGCGACGCGTAGTTGATCATCGACATGGGGCGCCTCGCCTAGCGGAAGAGGTCGTCGATCTCTGCATCGGCGCCCGCCAGAAGTCCGGTCTGCGCGGGCGACATCTGCTGCGCGCGGGCGAACACCTGCTCGAACAGGCGCGTCAGCTCGGCGACCGTGTCCTTCATTTTCAGCCGCACCAGCCCGAGGCTCGTGCGGTTGTCGAACAGCACGACGAGGATCACGCGGCGCGCGATGTCCGCGAGGTACATCGACGCGGTCTCCCCCTGGTGGAACAGCGAGTTGAAGTCGTGCTCACCGATCAGTTTCGCCAGTTGGTCATTCGCGGAGAAGTCGGCGGCGGTCAGCGTCGCGAACGCGGTCGGGTCGAAGTCCGGTTGCTCACCCACGGTCGCCACCAGTTGTCCCGTCCGATCCACGAGCAGCGCGCACCGCGCGTTCGCGTCGAACAGGAACTTCTGCAATGCGGCCGTGATCGCACCGAAGTCGTCCTCGGTGAAGGACCAGCTTGCGGAGGCAGTAGCCATCGACGTCCCTCACCCGTGAAGTGACTGGAGGCGCTCCAGCAGCGCCTCCCCCCGGCGACGAAGCCGGGGATGCGATTCCCACGCCACATACTCGCGCACAAGCGGCACGCTGTCCACCGACGCGGTCTCCGCCAGGCGCCCGAGCGCCGCCCAGCGCCGCCGCCGACGCGGGCTGAACAGCGCCTTCGCATGACGCTCCTGATACGCCGTCGTGAGGAAGACCCCGACCAGGACCCCTCCAACGACCCCGGCGGCGATGTACCCTGCGGTGCGTGCGACTCCCATCACGTCACTCCTTGGCGGGCCTGCAAAGCCTGTGCGATGGTCACCCCATCGGCGTACTCGAGATCTCCCCCCACAGGCAAACCGCGGGCGAGGCGCGTCACGAGGACCCCCGCCGCACCCAGCTGCCCTTCAATGTACAGCGCCGTCGCGTCGCCCTCGAGCCGGGGATTCGTCGCGAGGATCACTTCCCGCACGCCACCCGCCTCGACGCGCTCGACCAGCGCCGCCACGGTCAGTTGGTCCGGACCGACCCCGTCGAGCGGTGACAGCCGGCCCCCCAGCACGTGATACCCCCCCCGGTACTCCCCGGTACGCTCGATCGCGCCGATGTCCTGCGGCTCCTCGACCACACAGATCACCGCCGGGTCCCGCCTGGGATCGAGGCAGATGTCGCACAGCGGGCCCTCGGCGAGATTCGCGCAGCGATCGCAGCGCTGGACCCGGTCCACGAGACGCTCCAGGGCCCGCGCCAGCCGGTGCGACTGCTCCTTGGGCTGCCGCAGCAGGTGGTACGTCAGCCGCCACGCCGACTTCCGGCCGATGGTCGGAAGTCGCGACAGCTCGGTCACCAGCTCCTCGATCGCCGACACGTCAGCGCGGAAGGAACGGCAGGTCCAGCCCACTGGTGAGCTTCGCCATCTCCTGCTGCGTGTACATGGACGCCTTCTCCTGCGCATCGCTCACGGCGATCACCAGCAGGTCCTCCAGCATCTCCACGTCGTTCGGATTCACCACGGACGGGTCCAGCCGCACCGCGCGCACCGACCCGCGCCCGTCGGCCTCCACCGTGACCAGGCCACCGCCCGCCGACCCCGTGACGGTCACCGCCGCGAGTTCCTCCTGCATCCGCTGCATGCGCTCCTGCATCTCCTGCGCCTGCTGCATCATCTTCATCATGTCACCGAGCCCCATCCGTTCCCTCCATGCGCTGCAGCGCCGTTGCCCGGAACCCAAGGCTCCGTGGTGGTCGTTCCGTCACTCCATCAACTCCAGATCCAACGCCGAGATCGCCGCGTCGAGCATCGGATCCCGCCGCAGCGACGCCGTCATCTCCGCCTTCACCGTCGCGGCATCGTAGCGCCGCGCCGGCCCGACGCGGTCGGCCCCACGCACGGTCAACGTACTGACGGCGGGGAAGCGCCGTCGCAACGCCGCCAGCACCACCTGCTCCTGCTCGCCGAGGCCCTGGAGCGACAGGGCCTGCGTGACCTCCAGCGTGACACCGCCCTTCGCCGACACGGCGACGGGCGTCGCATCGTCGAGCAGTTGTGCGATCAGCCCGCGTCCGCTCGTGCGCACCTCCGCGACGATCGCGTCCCAGTGCTCGGCGAGGCGATTGAGATCGAGCGGCAGATCGGTCGGAGCAGCCGGACGGGCGTCGGCTGGTGCGGCCAGCGCCCGTTCGGGCCGAAGCGGAGGCGGGGGGCTGTCCGCCCGCGGCGCGGCCGACCGCGAGGCAGGCGCAGCGTCCCGCAGGGCAGGCGGTGCGGCAGTCCGCGACGACGCGCCCGCGCCCCCGACGCTCGGGACCGGCCCACGCGCCCCAGCGCCCGCGCCCGTCGCGCGCTCGCCCCCCACGCCGGACAACACCTGCTCCAGCAGCACCGTGCGGTCGAGCAGCGCGAAGCGCACCAGCAGCATCTCGAAGAGCATCTGCGGATGCGCGCTCTTCCGGAAGATCGGCTCGTGCTCGACCAGGATCGACAGCATCCGCACCAGATCCGGCGCCGCGATCCGGCCGCGCCGCTCGAGCAGCGCCGCCGACATGCCCTCGCTCATCTCGGGCATCGTGCCGCCGAGTGCCAGCGCCAGCTGCGCGCGCAGCACCTCCGCCAAGTGCGCCAGCAGCACCGCGAAATCGGCCCCGGCGTCGGCCAGCGCCCCGACCTGCGAGAACACCTCGCCGGCCCGTCGCTCGGCGATCAGGTCGAGCAGCCCCAGCAGCGCGTCTTCGCCCACGAGGCCGAGCGAAATGCGCACGCCCTCCGAGGTCACCACCTCGTCCCCGAAGGCGAGCACCTGATCCGTGAGTGAAAGCGCGTCGCGCATCGAGCCGTCCGCCGCCCGCGCGATCATCAGCAACGCGTCCGGTTCCGCGGCGATCCCTTCGCTGGCCAGCACCGCAGCGACACGTGCACGGATCTCGCCCGACCCGATGCGCCGCAGTTCGAATCGCTGGAGGCGCGAGAGCACCGGTGCCGCCGACTGGGCGATCTTCTGCGGGTCGGTCGTCGCAAACACGAACACCACGCGGGGCGGCGGCTCCTCGAGCAGCTTGAGCAGGGTGTTCCACGCCTCGCGCGTCAGCATGTGCGCTTCGTCGACGATGTACACCTTGTACTTGCCGTCCCCCGAGGGCGCGTACATCGCCCGCTCGCGCAGGTCGCGTGCGTCGTCGATGCCGCGGTTCGACGCCGCGTCCAGCTCCACCACGTCCAGCGACGACGACCCCGACCAGATGCGCGCACACGACGTGCAGACGCCACAGGGCTCCCCCTCGCTGCTGCGCGCCTCGCAGTTGAGCGCCATCGCCAGCACGCGGGCCAGCGTGGTCTTGCCCGTCCCCCTCGGCCCGCTGAACAGGTAGCCGTGTGCGACGCGATCCAGCGCGATCGCCCCCCGCAGGGCCGTGGCCACGTGCGTCTGGACCGCGACGTCGGCGAAGGTCCGCGGACGGTACTTGCGGGCGAGGGCGATCGACACGCGGTGGGCGGCGAAGGGCGGGAGACGCGAAGACGAGAAGCACGCGCGAGCGTCGGCTTCTCGTCTCGAGACTGCGCGAGGAGGACGGTTGCCCCAGACCTGACGACGCAACGTCAGGACTACGTACCGTTGCTACCTCTCGGTCCTGGCGGAGTTGGCAGACTGCCGTTCGCCGGGGTCTGGGGCTCCGGAAACATACCCGGCGGACCGCGCCAGAGCCAGCGGTCCACGCCCGCCCCCTACCTGGTCAGCACGCCGCAGAGCACCGACGTGGCACGCCCCACGTCGCCCGGGCTGACGTCCCCATGGAGCACGGCACGCACACGGCGCCGACTCCAGCCCGAGAGCAGGAGCCCGTCGCGTCGCGCCGCCGCCACAACCTCGACTGACGTCAGGCCGTCGGGCAGGTCGACCATCACGATGTTGGTGTCCGGCGCAACCACACGGGCTCCCGGCACGGCGGCCACGGCCGCCGCCACCTGCTGCGCGTGCGCGTGATCCGCGCGCAGACGCGGGGCGAAGTCCTCGAGCCCGACCAGGGCGGCGGCGGCCAGGATCCCCGACTGCCGCATTCCGCCACCGAAGCGCTTGCGGGCCTCGCGGGCACGTGCGATGAAGTCGGCGGGCCCGGCAAGGCATGCCCCGACCGGCGCACCAAGCCCCTTCGAGAACGACACCATCACGGAATCGGCACACGCCGTGAGCACGCTCGGCGAGACCTCCAGTGCGACCGCGGCATTCCAGAGCCGGGCGCCGTCGACATGCACCGGTAGACGCAGGTCCCTGGCGATCGCGGCGATCGCCTCGAGCTCGTCGCGCTGGTACACCGTGCCGCCACTGCCGTTGTGCGTGTTCTCGACGGCGACCAGCGACGCACCCGGGTGGAAGGGATTGTCGCGCAACCCGGCCGCGAGGGCGTCGGCGCGGAACGGACGCTCGTCCCGCCCCGTGATCGGTCGGATCTGCACGCCGGCGAGGGCCGCAGCGCCGGCCAGCTCCCAGTGCACGATGTGCGCGTCGGCGTCGACGTACACCTCGGTGCCCGGGCGCGTCCAGCTCCAGATCGCCGCCTGGTTGGCCATCGTACCGCTGGGAAAGAACAGGGACTGCTCCATGCCGAGCAGCGCGGCCACACGCGCCTCGAGCGCCGCCGTCGTGGGGTCGCCATCCAGCACGTCGTCGCCGACCTCGGCGTGGGCCATGGCGGCACGCATCGCCGCCGACGGGCGGGTCACGGTGTCAGAACGCAGGTCGATCATGCACGCAGGACCGGGGAGCGCTGGTGATGGGCGTGGGCCACGGCACCACCAACCAGGAACACGATGCTCGCATAGTACACCCAGAGCACCATCACCACGAGCACGGCGAGGGAACCCGAGTACAGCGACGAGGGCCCCACCAGCCGGAACACCGCTTCGAAGACGATCAACCGCACCGTCTCGAACAGCGCCGCGCACCACAGGCCGCCCCACCACGCACTCGACCACCGCACCGGACGGTTGGGCAGGAACTTGTAGAGCGCCGCGAACATGAAGCTCAGGAACGCGACGAGGAGCATCCGCGCCAGGAAGAACGGCAGCACGCCCGCGACCTCGGCGGATACGCCGAAGGCCCGCAGCACCGTCACGCCCGTCTCGCCCCCCGCCAGCACCACGAGGTTCAAGGCGAGATACAGCACGACCACCAGCGTTCCGGTGACCACGTAGAGCAGGTCATACAGCTTGCCCACGAGGATGCCGCGGCCCCTGTCGATCTCGAACACCACGACCATCGCCGCCCTGAGCGCACCGAACAGGCGCGTCGAGAAGACCGCGAACAGGAACGCGCCGGCGATGCCGACGGAGCCGCGCGTCGCGAACGCATCGGCGAGCACCGCGCGCACCACCGGGAGCGCCATGGTCGCCGTCTCGGCGGGGACGAAGTTCGCCGCGAACTCCACGATCGTGTCGGCCTGGGTGTCCAGCGACCCGCCCAGCAAATAGGCCCCGGCGCTCGCCAGCAGCAGCGCGAAGGGGACGACCGCCAGCAGCACGGCGTACGCCAAGGCCCCCGCCACGAACAGCAGATCCTGCCGCCCGACCTGATCGGCGATCGTTCGGACGTCGTCGCGCAGGGACCGCCACGACGCCCGCAGATCACCGACGCGCACGTCGCCCGCTAGGTCGCGGATGCGCCATCATCCGTCGGCGCACTGGTCTCCGCGAGCCGACGCTGCAACTCCTCGCGGGCCGCCTTCGCGGCGGCGCGCCCGGCCTCACGACCGGCATCGACGCGCACCCGCACATCGCCAATGGCCTCCTCGACGTCGCGCTTCGCGCTCGCATAGCGGCGCGACGCTTCGTCCTTGACCACGGCGGCACGACGCCCCACGTCGTCGCGCACCTCGCTCGCCCGACGCCGCACCTCGTCGCCGACGTCGTCCATCGCCGCCCCGGCGCGCTCCCGCGCCTGACGGGCCGCGTCGGCGGCCGCCGTCCTGGCCCGCCGCGCCTGACGGGCGATGTCCGCGCGCGTCTCCGCGCCGCTCTTCGGCGCCAGCAGCAACGCGGCGCCGGCGCCAATGGTCAACCCCACGAGGAAGGCAACGACCTGCCCGTTCGCACCGCCCCGCTCCACGATCACCACCGATTCATCCCGTTCGTCGTACGCCATCGCTCCCTCCGCGTTCAGGTAGACGGGGCCGACGCGACGGGCGCGCCGACCCCTCCGCAATCACTCTTCGATCAGAATCAGGAACCGGGACGGCGCCCAGAACCCATCGGGCGACGTCACCTGCAACCCGGTCCGCAGCCGATTCGCGCGGTCCGGGGCCACCGCCAGGTGGCGCGTGTCCTGCAAGGACACGATGCGATACGCCTTGTCCGCCTTGGGGAACACGACGATCGTGTCCGCCAGCATTTCCAGGGGGGTGAACATCGCCGGATCCAGCGCACGCGCGGGGACGATCGTCGCCCGAGCCCCCAGGAAGCCACCGCGCTTCACCACGATCCCCCGTTCGAGCAACTCGCGCTCCGATCCCGCGATCCAGTACACCGTGTTCGCCACGGTCGTGAGGGCCGTCACCGCATCGCTCAACTGGGTCCGCTCGGACGTCAGCTGTTCGCGCTCCTGCGCCAGCGTGCGGTTCGCCTCCGTCAGCCCCTGGACCTGCGCCGTCATCGTGAACAGTTCGTTGCGCTGGCTCTCGACCACGACCTGCAGGGCGGCGATCGTCGAGTCGAAGCCCGCCAGTTGCCGCCGGAGCTGCGCGTTCCCCTGCGTCAGCGCCGACACGCGCGACTGACTCTGCACCAGGCGCGACTCGCTCTGCTCGAGGCGCGTGGCCAGCTCCTGCACCCGTTCGCGCAACGCCGCGCGACGCTCGGCGGGCGAGGCCTGCTCCAGCTCGCCAGCCCCGCCAGCGACCGGACGCCCGGAGGTGAGTGCCCGGACCGACGCGAGGTCGGCCGCCAGGTCGCCCACGAACTGCGCCGTGGACATCACCTCCTGCAGCAACGAATCCTTGTGCGCCGACACCGCCTCCAACTCGGCGACCTTCTGCTCCAACGCCGGGCCGGACTTGTCGCACGCGGCGACCGCGGTGAGCAGCACCAGCAGGGTGAACGATGGCACGAAGCGCACGGGAACCTCGGGGACGAGAAGGTGAACGACGCGCGGGGTCACTCCCCCGCGTCCGGGTCGTCCGGCGCGGCGATGATCGCCTCACCGGTCCCCGGGTAGGGACGAGGCTGGTCGACGGGCGCCACGTATCGCGCCACGATCGGCGCGGTACCCCCGACCGCCAACTGGTCGAACAGGAATCCGAACTTGCGGTCGTAGGCCGACGCCAGCGCCGCAGCCGCCGGCTCCGGCAGGTCCCACAGCGCCCGCTTGAACGGCCCCAGCGCCTTCTTACGCGTCTTGTAGAGGAATTGTTCCTCCGAATCCGTGGCCTTCCGTTCGTCGGCCGCGTGCGTGCGCAGCCACGCGTAGATCGTCTCCCGCAACTCGGCGGGCAGGTGATCGTACAGCATGTTCTGGAAGTTGGTCGCCAGGTGGATCTCCGCGGTCTCGGTCCGCGGGAAGTGGTGGAACGCCCCGTCGGGCAGCGTGGACGCGCCATGCTGCACCGCCCCGGCCAGGCCGTATTCCGCGCGCGCCACGGCCGACAGGTCCGCCAGGGTCTGCAAGTCCAGCTGCACGTCGGCGATGGAGCCGTCGGGAAGCACGACGCCGCCGTGCGAGGTCCCCGACTGCACCGAGATCTTGCTCAGCCCGGCGACGCCCGGCGCGCGCTCGGCCAGCCGCGCGTTGAACCCGTCCATGAACGCGCGCAGTTCCGGGACCGTCGAGTTCTCCGTCCCGACCTCGCCGATCTCCCCGCCCAGCGAGCTGACGATGCCCGCGGGCTCCTCCTCCCGCACGAAGGCGGCCAGTGCCGTACCGACCTCGTAGTTCAGGCGCTGCTGCTCCAGCAGGCTGGCGTGCGACAGATCGACCAGCGTCGAGGTGTCGAGGTCGATGTTGTAGAAGCCCGCCGCCAGTCCCTCCTTGGCCAGCAGCTTCACCGCATCCACCTCCGTCACCGGGTCCGCCGCATACTTCTTCGCGTTCACCTGGAAGTGATCGCCCTGCAGGAACACCGGCCCCCGGAACCCCTCCCGCAGCGCCGCCGCCAGCGCGACGGCGGTGTACTCGGCGGGACGCTGTTCCGTGTATGCGATCTCGCTCCGCGCGATCTCGAAGATGAACGCGCCCGCGTCCCGCGCCATCGCCACACGGAAGACCGACCGCATCGTGTCGTAGGAGCGGCCGCGGATGTTCATCGCGGGCACCGTGAAGCCGCCGCACTCGCCGCGCCCGCGCGCGAGGTAGAGCTCGTGGATCGACGCGGGATGCACCCCGACGATCCGTCCCAGCTCCCAGATCAACCACCGGGCGAACTCGCGGACGTCCGGTGCACCGAAGACCGCGTCCCGGACCAGCGCATCCATGCGCTCGCTGGCCAGCACCGACGAATCCAGCACCGTGACCGTCGATCCGTCGACGCGGACCGCGGGACCAAAAGGATGGGACAGCACCATGGGAGAACGTGGGGAGTCGTGAGGAGGACGGTGCGCGACCAGACGACGCGCCACCGGGAATCCCGGAAGCTCGCCATCCCGACCCACTGAAGCAAGCGGCGCGCCGCACGGCGGTGCGCGGGTTCCGCAGGACTGGACGACTACCCAGCCTGGCCGAACTCCACCACCAGGCCATCGAAGGCCGGCGCAATCCCCCTCGGCAGTTGCGCGGCGAGGTCGGCGTGCATGTGCTGATGCGTCAGGTGCGTGAAGTACGTCTGCGCCGCGCCGACCCGCTCCGCGACCGCGACGGCCTCGCCAATCGACAGGTGCGTCGGGTGCGGATCCCGGAACAGTGCGTTCAGGACCAGCACCTCCACGCCGCGCAAGTGGTCGAGCGCAGCGTCGGGCACCGACTTGGCGTCGGTCACGTAGCCGAGCGCGCCGATCCGGTAGCCGAACACGCGCGCGCGACCGTGGGGGATCTCGACCGGCATCACTGGCATGCCAGCGACGATGGCCTCGACGCCACTGGTCAGGGGACGCGCCTCCGCCTCGGGCTTCGACGTCCCCGGGATCGCCCGGAGCGTGCGGTCGAACACGTAGCCGAACCGGGCCTGCAGGGAGCGCAGCGTCTCGGGAGGGCCGTAGCACGGCAACGGCACGTCGAGGTCCGCGCCGAGCCCGCGCACGTCGTCCAGCCCGTGCGTATGGTCCGCGTGCTCATGGGTGAAGAGCACCGCATCCACCCGGTCGATGCCCGTCCGCAGCAACTGCAAGCGCAGCTCGGGCGGCGTATCGATCAGGATGCGTGCGCCGTCGGCCCCTTCGACCACCGCCCCGACGCGGGTGCGCTGATCGCGGGGATCCTCCGAGTGGCACACGGCGCAGCCGCACCCCAGCTGCGGGATGCCGAAACTCGTTCCCGTGCCGAGGAACGTCAGCTTCACACCACCTCGACCTTCAACGAGTTGGTCGTCCCGACCACGTCGAAGGGCACCCCCGCAGTGACCAGCACGCGGTCGCCCGTCCGGGCCAGCTGCCGCTGCCGCACCGCGTCGCGCGCGATCCCGAGCATCTGCTCGTAGGTGTCGCAGTGCGCGACCAGCATCGGGACCACGCCCCAGACCAGGGCGAGCTGCCGATACGTGCGCTCCTGATCCGTCATCGCCAGGATGGGCACCCCCGGACGCCGGGACGCCACGATGCGCGCGGTCGCCCCGCTCTTCGTGAACACGCAGATGACCGGCGCGCCGAGCAGGCGCGTCGCCGTCTCGGTTGCGGCCGCGATCACCTCCTCCGTCGTCGCCGGACCATCGGGCGCCACGATGTCCCGCCGCGGGTGCTGCGCGTGCGACTCGACCTCCAGCGCGATCCGGCGCATGGCGCGCACGGCGTGCGTCGGGAACTGCCCGACGGCCGTCTCCGCGGACAGCATCAGGGCGTCCGTCCCGTCCAGCACGGCGTTCGCCACGTCCGACGCCTCCGCGCGCGTCGGGCGGGCGTGCGTGATCATCGACTCGAGCATCTGCGTCGCCGTGATCACCGGGCGGCCCAGGCGGTTGCAGGTCGCGATGAGCCGCTTCTGCGCCAGCGGCACGGCCTCGTAGGGCAGCTCCACGCCCAAGTCGCCACGCGCCACCATCACCGCGTCGGCCGCGCGCACGACTTCCTCCATGTGCGTCAGCGCCGAGTCCTTCTCCACCTTCGCGACGATCAGCATCCCCGCCGGCAGGAGCGTCCGCAGCGCGCTGATGTCACTGCCCCGCCGCACGAACGACAGCGCGAGATAGTCCAGGTCCTGCTCGATCGCGAACTGCACGTCCGCGATGTCCTTCTCCGTCAGCGACGGCGCGGAGACGTCCACGCCCGGCAGGTTCATCCCCTTGTTCGAGGAGATCCGGCCGCCGTGCACCACGCGCAGCACCACCCGCCGCCCCTCGACCGCCACCACGGTCAGCTCGATGTTGCCGTCGTCGACCAGCACCCGGCTCCCGATCCGCACGTCGCGCGAGAGTTCGCCGTAGGTGATGGGGATGTCCCCGGCACGGTTCGACCCCTCTGGCGCGAGCGTGATGTCGGCACCCGGGACCACGGTCACCGGCGTCTCGAGATCGCCGATCCGGATGCGCGGCCCCTGCAGGTCCCCGAGGATCGCGATCGGCTGGCCCAGAGTGGCCGCGACCTCGCGGACCATCCGGATCGTGGCCGCGTGCTCCGCGTGCGTCCCGTGCGAGAAGTTGATGCGCACCACGTTCAACCCGGTCTCGATCAACCCCGAGAGCGTCTCGGCGTCGCGCGACGCGGGCCCGAGCGTCGCGACGATCTTCGCGCGTGCGATGGCGGCGCTCATGCGCGCACCGCCGTCGCCTTCGCGGCCAGTCCGGCCAGCAGGGACTCGAAGGACGCCGCGAACGACGCCACTCCGTCGCGCAGGAGCTGGTCCGTGACGGCCTCGAGCGAGATCCCCTCGTCCTCGAGCTCGGCGAGGACGCGCACCGACGCCTCGACGTCCGCGTCGACCGTGCGCGCCGTCTCGCCGTGATCCCGGAAGGCGTCCAGCGTCGCGGGCGGCAGGGTGTTCACCGTGTCGGGGCCGATCAGTTGCTCCACGTACATCACGTCACGGTACGCCGGATTCTTGGTGCTGGTGCTCGCCCAGAGCGGCCGCTGCACCCGCGCCCCGCGCGCCGCCAGCGCCTCCCACCGCGGCCCATGGAACGCCGCCATCGCCAGGCGGTACGCGAGCTTCGCATTGGCGACCGCGGCGCGACCCGCGAGCGCCTCCGCGCGCTCGGCGGGCAGTGCACCGTCCTGCACGCGCCGGGCGAGCTCGGCGTCGATCGCCGAGTCGACGCGACTGACGAAGAAGGACGCCACCGACGCCACGCGGCGAAGGTCCCCGCCCGCCGCCGCCCGCGCCTCGAGCCCCGCGAGATACGCCTCGATCACCGCCGCGTGCATCTTCACGGAGAACAGCAGCGTCACGTTGACGTTGATCCCGTCCGCGATCAGGGCCTGGACGGCCGGGATTCCCTCCGGCGTCGCGGGCACCTTGATCATCACGTTCGGCCGGTCCACCAGCGCCCACAGACGGCGCCCCTCGGCCACCGTGCCCGCCGTGTCGTGGGCGACGCGGGGCGAGACCTCGAGCGACACGTAGCCGTCGTGGCCCTGTGACGCATCGTAGACCGTGCGGAAGACGTCGCAGGCCACGCGCACGTCGTCGGCGGCGATGAGCTCGAACAGCGACCACGCATCGTCGGTGTCCGCGTCGGCGATCTGCTCGTCGTACAGCGTGCCCTGGGCGAGCGCCTTCTCGAAGATGGTCGGGTTCGACGTCATCCCGGTGAGCGCGTCGTCGGTGATGCGACGCGCCAGCGTGCCGGAGCGAACGAGGTCCCGGTCGATATAGTCGAGCCACACGGCCTGGCCGGCGGCGTGGAGGGTGTGGAGTCGTGAGGTCATCCCTGAAAGTTAGCACATCGGCTGTCCCGGGTCGCGTCCCCGCTGGCGGCTGCGGGGACCGTGCCGTAGCCTTCGGCGTGACGCACAACGCCCCTCTCGGACTCCGGCTCCCGTCGCCGGCCGCCGCGTGGCGGGGGCTTCCCCTCGCGCTGCAGCTGGCCATCGCCGTGGTCACGACCACCGTGGCCTGGGTCGTCCTCGACCAGTCCCTCGCCGGCAAGCGAAACCGCACGGCCGCCGGGTACGAGGCGGCGCAGACACGCCTCGACCGCGCCGAAGTCCAGGTCGTCGACCTCGTCGCGCTGATGGTCGATGCGCGGGCCACCCTCGTGGCAGCGGCACCCGCCCCGGATTGGCACGAGGGCGACCAGCTCGCACGGCTCGACCGTCAGGCGCGGACCCGGCTCGACTCCCTCCAGGTCCTGGTGCCGGCCGACGGCGAGCTGGGCGACGCCGTCGCGCTGTGGCGCGAGGCCGCCGACGTCTGGCGGACGGCGTGGAGCGCCGGGTACGACGAGGCGTACGTCGAGCAATCGCTCTTCGACGCAGCCCGCCTGCGCTACCTCGCGCTCCGACGGACGATCGACGCGGAGCGGGGGCGGCTGGTGGCGCTGGCCGCCGATGCGGACCGGCTCGCGAACCGTGAGCGGTTCCTGCTGCGGATCGCCGCGATCGGTGTCGGACTGCTCCTCATCATCCTCGTCTCGCGTCGCGTCACCACGACGCTGGAGACCGTGGTGACCGCCGCGGAGGCGCTGGCCGCGGGACGCTACGCGAGCGTGCGACTCCCGTCGGGCGCCGAGGCCAGCAGCCGCGAGCTGCAACGCCTGGCCGTGGCCTACGAAGCCCTCGCCCGCGCCGTCGCCTCGCGTGAAGAGGCGCTGCAGAACGAACTGCGCGCCCTCAAGCAGATCGAGCAGATGAAGACGGAGTTCGTGTCGATGGTCTCGCACGAGCTGCGCACGCCGCTCACCTCGATCCGCGGCGCCCTCGGCCTGCTGCTCAGCGGCACGACCGGACCGGTCCCGGACCAGGGCGCGGCACTGCTGCGGATCGCCCTCACCAACACCGAGCGCCTGATCCGCCTGATCAACGACATGCTGACCCTCGACAAGGCCGACGCCCACGAGGGCGACGCCGTCGCGGACCGCGTGGAGGTCGACGGCGTGATCACGCGCGCCGTCGCGAGCATCGACGGGCTCATGCGGGAGCGCGGTGTCACGGTCGCCGTCGAGGCGACCTCGCACGCCGTGATCCTGGGCTCGGAGGACCGCGTGATGCAGGCGGCGACCAACCTGCTGGCCAACGCCCTCAAGTACTCGCCGGACGGTGGCGTCGTCACGGTGCGGACACGCGTCGAGGAGGCGTCGGTGGTGATCGCGGTCTCCGATCAGGGACCGGGAATCCCTGCGGAGTTCCGCGATCGCATCTTCGGACGATTCCAGCAGGCCGAGGGCGCCGTGCAGGGGACGGGGCTCGGCCTCGCCATCACCAAGCGCATCGCGGAGCGTCTCGGGGGCTCCATCGCGTTCGAGTCGCCTGACACCGGGGGCACGACGTTCTTCCTCCGGTTCCCGCTCGCCGCACGCGAACGGGCCTCCGTGCCCGTGCTGGCCCCGTCGGCACCGACGATCCTGATCGTCGACCCGGACGCCTCCCTGCGCGACGTCCTCGCCGCGTCCCTGGCCCCGGCCTTCGACAGCGAGGGCGTGGGCACGGTCGCCGATGCGATCGACCGCGTGCTGCGCGGCGGCATCACGGCCCTCGTCGTCGAACCGGTCCTGCCCGACGGGGACGGCCTCGCGCTCATCGCACGCCTCTGCGCGGTGGAGTCCTTCCACGATCTCCCGGTCGTGATCTTCACCGCCGACGACCGGGCGGCCGAGCGTGCCGCGGAGGAGGGGATCGCCAGCATGCACATCTTCCGCAAGGCGCACGACCGTGAGGGGCAGCTCGCGCGTCGCCTGCGCGCCATGCTCGCCGCGCGATCGCTCAGTTGACCGGGATCACCGGCGCCCCCCCCGGCGGGCCCAATCCGGCGCGCGCCGTCGTGCCTCAGCGCCGAGTGCCCCGGCCGAACTGGATGAACGCCTGCACATGGAAGAGCAGCGTCATCTGCCGGTAGCCGACGTGCTCGGCGACCGCGCAAAGCAGGAGCCGGAGGTAATCGGAGGCGTGGCGGTATCGCCGGAAGCTGACCGCCTCGAGGATCACCCCCCACACGGAGAGCAGCAGGCCGTACCCGACGGTCACGAGCAGGAACACCAGCGCCAGCGCCCAGTCCACGATGCCCAGCGCGGCGGCCAGCGGCACCGCGATCAGCCCGAAGAGTTCGACCAGCGGTGCCAGCATCTCGCCGAAGAAACTGAAAGGCATCGAGCGCATGCCCGCCGTGCGGTACCTGCGGTCGAACAGCATGTCGCGATGCGACCACAGGGTGGCGATCAACCCGCGGTGCCAGCGCGCACGCTGCCGGGCCAGCTCCCCCAGGGTGCCCGGGACCCGGGTCCACGCGACGGGATCGGGAACGAACGGGAGATCGCCGGGGATGTCGTTCTCGCACAGATGACGATGCAGGCGGACGACGAGGTCCAGGTCCTCGTTCACGGTGCCGGTCTGATACCCGTCGATCGCCAGCAGATGCTCGCGCCGGAACATCCCGAACGTGCCCCAGCGCATGAGGTGCCCCCCCAGGCGATTCCACCCCAGGCGACCGAAGAGGAAGGTGCGCAGATACTCGACCGTCTGGATGCCCGCCAGCCACTGCCGGCTCACCCGGGCGTCGACCACGCGTCCGTTCTCCACGCGGCTGCCGGTGACGACGCGGATCGTGCCACCGACGGCGGCGACCTGTTGCCCCAGGAGGAACGGGCGGGCGAGACGGACGAGGGCATCCGGGTCGATCAGCATGTCCGCGTCGACGGCGACCACGGAGAGGAATCGCGCGACGTTCAGCGCCGCGTTCAGGGAATCCGCCTTGCCGCCGTTCGCCTTGTCGATGACCACCAGACGCGAATAGCGCCGGGAGCGGTAGTACGCGCGCATGGGCTGCGTCACCAACGACACCGGGAAGGCCGACGGCACCTCGTACAACTCGAAGTCGCGGATCAGGACCTCCATCGTCTGGTCCGTGGAACCGTCGTTGACGAGGATGACCTCGTGGCGCGGGTACTCGAGGGTGAGGAAGCCGATCGTGCTGGCGACCACGGTCCGCTCTTCGTTGCAGGCGGGCACCAGCAGCGAGACCGACGGCAGGGCCTCGCTGTCCAGCAGGGCGCGGAAGTTCTCGTCCTCCGCGATGTGGTAGTGCGTCCACAACTCGGGGATCGCGTGGACCAGCAGGATCGCGTACCCCGAGTTGAGCAGGAACAGGAACGCGACGACGAGATGGTCGGCGACCAGGAGCGTCTGCCGCAGCGTTTCCACGAGGATGTTCACGCTTCGGTCAACTCCAGGACACTGCCCGGTGAGAGACCACTCACCATGGACGCCATCTGGGACGCATAGGGGTCGGAGCCGTCGCGCATCGCCCGCAGGGTGCGGCGCCCGGGCTCACCCAGCTGGCACAGGGAGAGCGCGCTGCGGAACCGGACCCACCAGTGCGGATCGGTCAGGCACTGCGCCAGCGCGCTGGTGGCGGCGGGATCACCCAGCACCCCCAGGGACCGCGCCGCCTGCGCACGGACACGCCAGTCGGTATCCGTGAGCAGCGCGCCGAGGACGGTCGGCGTCGTCGGGTGGAAGTAGCCGCGCAGGGCTCGGGCGACGGCCAGGCGGACGCTCGGCGAGCTGTGCCCGGCGAGCGTCGCCGCCGCGTCGAGCAGCTCGGGCAGCCCGAGGGCCTCGGCAATGTGCAGCCAGTGCGGAAGCGCGAGCGCGGTCGACGCCGCCGTCAGACGAGGCAGCAGCGCGTCGCGTGCGACCCGCCATTGGTCGCGCAGCATCAGGAGCTGGTACGAGCGGGCGACCGGCGGTTGGTCGGGAAACCCGTCCAGCACCAGCTCGATCAGCTTCGGCGTCGATACCTTCCGCAGGGCCGCCGATGCTCCGACGCGCACCGCGACGTGCCGGTCGAGGAGCAGCGTGCGCACCACCCCTTCGTCGGCGCGCGTGCCCAGCTCCGCGATCAACCGCACGGCCTCCAGTCGTCGCCACCAGAACAGCGACCGCGATGCCTCGATCGCGTCGCGGTACCACGGGTCGTAGCGCACCAGGACCGCGAGCACCCTGGCCTTGGCGTCCGGCAACGCCGCCCGCGAGAAGCGGATGGCCACGTCCCGCGCCACCGACGGCGCGAGGGAGGCCAGCACGTCGCGCACGTCCTCCGCTTCGGAGACACCCATCAGCCACTGGCGAACGATCGGCTGCACCGTGGCCTGCGCCGCCGCAACGGCGCGCGCACGCCGGTGAAAGCGGATCCGGACCGTGACGAGGAAGAAGGTCAGCACCACGAGGAACACGATCTGCACCAGGGCGATCGCGGCGAGGACTGCGTACGTCATCGGCTCCCGGCGGCTCGACTCAACCACATGGGCAGTTTGGCCAGCAGCACCCGGAGACTGATGGGTTTGGTCAGATAATCCCACGCACCGGCGTTGAGCGCCCGCAACTGCTCGGCCTCCGATCCGTATGCGGTGACAAAGACGTACACGAACTCGCCGGGACGCTCGACGCGCAGCCGATCGTGGATCGAGTGCCCGTCGAGCCCGGGCAGGTCCACGTCGAGGAACAGGACGGGGCGGTGACTCCCCAACGGCATCTCGAGCAGCGCCTCCAGCGCGGTCCGACCGTCGGAGAAATGCCGATACGTGTAGCCCGCGAGCTGCAGGGCATACTGGAGCATGCCCGCGAGCGAGGCGTCATCCTCGACGAGGATGACGTCGGGTGGGATCGCGGCATCGGCGGCGGTCCACTCGTGCACCGGCTCGTTCGTGGCACGCCGCGCGACGTCGACGGCCTCGCGCCCGCAGAGCAGCGCATCGTCCCAGGCCAGCGTCGCGCGCATCCGGGGCACGAGGCCGCCGTGCCACGCGGGAGCACCGTCGGGCAGTCCGCTGCGGGTGCTGCGCAGCAAGGCCGCGCCGCCCGCCACGTCGTGACTCGTGATGCAGACCAGCACCTCGCCGTCAAGGAAGCCTGCAAAACGGACCGCCGTCCCCGCGGCGGCCAGGATCCGCGACACCTCGCTGATCCACGCACCCGGCGACGACACGCCCCCCGGATGGATGAGGAAGAGGACGCCGTCCTCCGAGGCGGACCACGCCACGGGTCCCTCATTCGCCGTGCGAGGGGGCAGGGCGACCTGGACCACGGGGTGCCATCCGTCGGCGACGCGCTTCCAGCGCCGTTGTTCCAACCGCTCCCGGATCCGCTGGTGCACTTCCTTGGGGGCCAGCGGCTTGGCGAAGAAGTCGTCCGCACCGGCGGCGAACGCCGCGTTGCGCATCGCCGTGCTCTGCTCCGCACTGAAGAGCACCACGGGCAGGTCGCGGAACAGGGGCGACGCGCGGAGTGCGCGCGTCACCGCCACGCCGTCGGTCGCCCCCATCATCACGTCCAGCAGCAGCATCACCGGCCGCTCCCGGAGCAGGACCGGCATCAGGAACTCGGCCGACGGCAGGGCGATGACCCGCAGGCCGTCGTGCTCCGCGATGGCGCGCAGCACCGACAGGATGACCGGATCGTCATCCACGATGATGATGGTCGCCCCGCGGTGATCCGCGATCGAAGCCAGTCCGTCGATCACATCGACCACGGACGCCGGACTCTCGTCCTCGGACACGACCAGCGCCCCCACCGCTCCCACGTCCGCGACGTGAGCCGCCGCATGATCGCGCGAGGGCGCGACGACCAGGACGGGGGCCGCCAGCGATCGCGGGAGCGCCGACGCGCTCGCCGACGCCACCAGCACGGCCCGCGGCTGCAGCTCCGCGGCCAGCGCCGCCGTCAACGCCGCCGACGTCACGCGACGCGTGCGGTACCCGCGCAGGATCGCCTCCGCCTCGATCCCGTCCACGTGGGGCCCCTTCAGATCCACCAGCAGCACGGAGCGCGGGACCTCCGCGCCGGCCTCGCCACCATCGACGATCTCGCGGCGGATCGCCCCGGTGAAGCGCGACACCATGGTCGCACGCTCGCCGGCATCGGCCCCGACGTCCTCGGACCAGCGCGACAGACGCTGCTCGAACACACGCGCCAAGCGGCTCACCCCCGCGAATCCATAGGACCCCGCCGACCCGTGGATGCGATGCACCTCACGCCGGACGGACTCGAGCACCGGGATGGCGGTCGGCGTCTCCGCCAACTGCCCGCCCAGCCGGTCGAGCGACGCCAGTGTCGCCCCGATCGACGACCGGTAGCGCTCGCGGAGCACGGCGAGCATCGCGTCGGTGTTCCCGACGCTGGGTGCCTCACTCATTCAGATGGGGTGGAGAGATGGATCGGCCCGCAACCTGCCACGACGCCTCCGGGGCAGGGACGGCCGCGCCAGGCGTGCTTGCCTCCGTGCAGCGCGCGCCTCACCTTCTGCGGATGCGAATTCTCTGTGCAGACGACGATCCTGACCTCCGGGTAATCCTCGACATCGCCCTGCGGCTGGACCCCGGGATCGATCCGACGATCGTGGAGACCGGCGCCGCCGCCCTGCGCGCGCTCCCGGACGGACCGTGGGATGCCATCCTGCTCGATGCGATGATGCCCGAGCTCGACGGCTACGCGACCTGCGCCGCGCTCAAGGCGGATCCTGCGAGCCGCGACATCCCCGTGGTCTTCCTGACGGCGAGGACCGAACGCGGCGAGGCCGACCGCGCGATCGCGGCCGGCGCCGTCGCCTGCCTGGCCAAACCCTTCGATCCGATGACCCTGGCGCAGAACCTGCGCGCGGCCCTGCGGCGCTGACCCGGCGCCGACGGCCCACACGCTACTGCGCGCCGAAGGTCGTGCTGTACTGCACGGTTCCCCACGCCATCCGGAGCTCACCCTTCGGTCCCTGCGCCGCGTCCCCGGGGATCAGCCAGATGGTGAAGGTCTCCACCGGCTGGTGCAGCGACGACACCGTGAGCGGGATGCGCGCCAGGTCCTGCGCCTGATCGTACGTCGTCCCCCACTGCGCGGTCTGCTTGTTGATGATCAGGTGCGCGCCGGTGGCGGTCGCGACCGAATACATCGTGTACGACCCCTTGGGGATGCGGGTCCCACCGATGTTCAGATCCACGTCCGTCACCAGCGAGGTCGCCGCATTGGCCCCCAGGCGCCACACCTCTCCGGTCGGGATCAGGCCACCGGCCACGGCACGGCCGCGCGCACTGGGTTGCCCGTAGTCGATATGCACCTTGCCCATCGCCGCATTGCGGTTGTTCGCGCCGCGTGCGAACACCGTCATCTCGACCTGCCCGCGCGGGCTGAGTTCCAGCGCGACCGGCGTCTGCTGCGCCGCGCCCGTCGTGGCGCAGAGCGCCATCGCCGCGCACATCATGATCTGTCGCATCACTGCACTCCGGGAAAGAATTGAATTCAGGACGAGCGCTGCCGCTGTGCCGCGACGCGTTCGGTGGTCTCGAGGACGCGGAGGATGTTCTCGCCCGCCAGTTTCCTGAGGTCCGCGTCGGACCACCCCCGGCGCGCGAGTTCCGCGAGCAGGGCGGGATACGTGGACACATCCTCGAGGCCGACGACCACTTCCGTGATACCGTCGAAGTCTCCGCCCAGGCCCACATGATCGACGCCGGCCACGGCCTTGATGTGGTCGATGTGGTCCGCGACGTCGGCCAGCGTCGCCTTCGGGCGCGGATTCGCCCGCTCGTACGCCTGCTCGGCCGCCTGCCGCCGTGCGGCGTCGCTGAACGGAATCTCCGCGAGGGCCCGGCTCCGCGCCCGCCCCCACTCGACCTGCCGCTGCGACACGAACCCCGGGACGAACGTGACCATCGCCACCCCACCGTTGGTCCGCAGACGGACGAGAATGGAATCCGGCACGTTGCGCGGGTGGTCCGTCACCCCGCGTGCCGAGGAGTGCGAGAACATCACCGGGGCCGCCGAGCGGTCGAGCACGTCGCTCATCACGCCGGGCGAGGTGTGCGAGAGGTCGACGATCATCCCGAGCCGGTTCATCTCCGCGACCACGGCACGGCCGAAGGACGAGAGCCCACCGAGCCGCACGCTGTCCGTGCCCGCGTCCGCCCACGGGATGTTCACGGAGTGCGTCAGGGTCATGTAGCGGACCCCCAGTGCGTAGTACGCCCGCAACGCGCCAAGGGAGTTCTCGATGGCGTGCCCGCCCTCGATGCCGAGCAGCGATCCGATCCGCCCCTCGCCGTGCGCGCGCCACAGGTCGCTGGCCGTCAGCGCCCACTGGAACACCTCGGGGTGCTGCGCGATCACACGATGCGCGATATCGATCTGCTCCAGTTGCATCTTCGCGAAGCCCGAATCGCCCACCGTGCCGGGGATGTAGACCGACCAGAACTGCCCGCCCACCCCGCCCGCCCGCAGGCGCGGGATGTCGGTATGCCCGCGCGCGCGTCCCGTGATGGGATACTGGCCCACGTCACCCCGCGCGATGGTGTCGGTGCGAATGGCCCAGGGGAGGTCGTTGTGCCCGTCGATCAGCGGAACGGCCTTCAGCACGGCGTGGGCACGGGCCAGGAACGCGTCCGGTGCCTGCGCGGGGAGCGTCGTGGTCCAGACGCCGAGGAATAGCAGGAGAGTGCGCATATCTGTTAAATCTATGCGGATTCCCCCGCCCTGTGCGTGTGACCGCTCTCCCGATCGACCCGCTGCTCCCCTCCATCCGCGAGGCCCTCTCCCGCGGGTCGCGGCTGGTGCTGGTCGCCCCACCCGGCGCCGGCAAGACGACGCGCGTCCCGCTCGCGCTGCTCGATGCCCCGTGGAGCGCGTCGGGACGCATCCTCATGCTCGAACCACGGCGGCTCGCCGCCCGCGCAGCAGCCCGGCGACTGGCGCAGCAGCTCGGCGAGACGGTGGGACAGACGGTCGGGCACCGGATGCGCGACGACACCCGGGTCGGGCCGCGGACGCGCCTCGAGGTCGTCACCGAAGGCGTCCTCACCCGCATGCTGCAGCACGACCCGCTGCTCGACGGCGTCGTGGCGGTCCTCTTCGACGAGTTCCACGAACGGTCGCTGCACGGCGACCTCGGGCTCGCCCTGGCCCTGCACGCGCAGCGGCTCATCCGCGACGACCTGCGGCTGGTGATCATGTCCGCGACCCTGGATGGCGCGGCCGTCGCGGCGCGCGTCGATGCGCCGGTCCTCACCAGCGAAGGGCGCGCCTTCCCCGTCGAGACCCATCACCGCCCGCGGCGGCCGCGCGAGTCGGTCGAGGACGCGGTGGCGCGGGTCGTGCGCGAGGCCGTCAGCGCGCACCCGGGCGACGTCCTCGCGTTCCTCCCGGGTGCCGCCGAGATCCGCCGCTGTGCGGCACGCCTGTCGGATCTCCCGCACGTCGCCATCCATCCGCTCTACGGTGATCTGCCGCCCGCAGCACAGGATGCCGCGATCCTCCCGCGCCCGGATGGCGGGCGCAAGGTGGTGCTGGCCACGAACATCGCGGAAACCTCGTTGACCATCGAGGGCGTACGGGTGGTCGTCGACTGCGGGTTCGCGCGTGCCCCCCGCTTCTCGCCGCGCACGGGGATGACGCGCCTGGACACGGTGCGGATCGCCACGACCAATGCGGACCAGCGCCGGGGGCGGGCGGGACGCGTGGCCGCAGGCGTCTGTTACCGGCTGTGGGATGCCCACGAGGAGGTGCAGCTCGCCACGCGCGAGGTCCCCGAGATCCTCAGCGCGGACCTCGCGCCACTCGCCCTCGAACTGGCGGTGGCGGGCATCGACGACCCGGCGACGCTCCCGTGGATGGACACGCCGCCGGCCGGCGCGCTCGCGCAGGGGCGTGCCCTCCTGCGCGAGCTGGACGCCCTCGACGCCGCCGGGCGCGTGACGCCCCACGGCCGGGCGATGGCCGCGCTGGGGGCGCACCCCCGGCTGGCACATCTCGCTCTCCGCGCACGCGACACAGGCCAGCTCGCCCTCGCGTCGATGGTGCTCGCCCTGCTCGATGCACGCGACTTGCTGCGCGGGGCGCCGGGTGGGCACGCCGCAGCCGACGCCGACCTGCGCACGCGCCTCGCACTCCTCACGGGGCAGGAACAGCTTGGCGTGGAAGCGGATGCGCTGCGCCGTGCGCGACACGATGCCGCGCGCTGGCGTGAGCGGGTGGGCCATGCCACCGCGGAGCGCGGCCGGGCGGATCACCCTGCGGGTGGTGGGCACCCCCCGGTGTCCCGCGGGAGCGACGTGCGCACCGTCGACCTCGAGGCGGCCGGCCCGCTGCTCGCGCACGCGTTCCCGGACCGCATTGCCCGCGCGCGCGCCGACGCTCCGGGCCGCTACGTGTTGAGCAACGGGACGGGGGCGACCTTCACCGCGCCGGATCCGCTGAGCGACGCGGAGTGGCTGGTGATCGTCGAGACGGACGGACGCACCCCGGAGGCCGCCATCCGCTCGGCCCTGCCCATCAGCCTCGACGACATCCGCCACGTGCACGCGGCGCACCTCAGGCGGCACGACGTCGTGCACTGGGATGAACGCAGCGAGCGGCTCCTGGCCGTGCGCCGCGAGTCGTTGGGCGCGCTCACGCTGCACGAGCGGCCGTGGCGCGACGTCGACCCCGAGCGGGTCCGTGAAGTGGTCAGCGGCATGCTCCGACGGCGCGGTCTGGCGATGCTGACCTGGAACGACGCCACCGTCTCGCTGCGGGAGCGCCTGACCTTCCTGCGCGCGCACGATGCGACCTGGCCCGACGTGCACGATGCAGCACTGCTCGCAGGCCTCGACGACTGGCTCGGCCCGCATCTCGGTGCGGTGCGCAGCGCCAGGGATCTCGCGGGCCTGCCACTCCACGACGCGCTGCTGGGACTGCTGCCCTGGTCGCGGCGCGCGGATCTCGACCGCCTGGCACCCACGCATGTCGAGGTGCCGAGCGGGTCGCGCCTCCGCGTGTCGTACGCGGACGCTGCGGCGCCACGCCTCGCGGTCCGGCTGCAGGAGGTGTTCGGACTCGCGCGGTCACCGACCGTGCTGGACGGACGGGTGCCCGTGACGCTGGAGCTGCTGAGCCCGGCGCAGCGGCCGGTGCAGGTGACGACCGACCTCGCGACGTTCTGGCGTGGCAGCTACGCCGAGGTGCGCAAGGCGATGCGGGGCCGTTATCCGCGCCACGACTGGCCCGAGGATCCCGCGGCAGCGGTCGCCCACCGCGGACACACGCGGCGACGACGCTGAGCGACCGCTACGAGCGGATATGGCGCGCGCCGCCCGGGCGGCGCAGGCGCGTGACGTTGGTCCACAGCATGCCCCAGACCGCGCGCACCAGCACCGCCAGGAGGATGACCACCACCAGCGCCGCGCCGAACACCAGGAGAGGATGCTGCCACACGAGGACCGCGACCGCGGCGACGAAGCTCAGCTCCCCTGTGTTCGCGATGCCGTTGCTCACCGGCTCGGGTGAGGTGTCGATCGCCAGGCGCACGCCGAGCTTGGTCAGCACCGTCCCCGTCGCGAGTCCTCCGGCGAGGAAGGTGACCAGGAGGATCAGGAGTGGCTCGGCGCCCCACAGGGTGAGGACACTGAGGGCGGCGGCGGCGGGGGGACGGACGGCGAGATGCACCGCCTCCCAGGCCGAGGCGATCCCGGGCACCAGCGTGGCGCCCAGCTCGATGGCCGTGAGCACCAGCGCCAGTGCCAGGACCCACGGCGACGCGAGGGGTGCGAGCAGCCCCGGCAGCGCGGGGAGCACCCCGGCCTTGTGTGCCACACCCAGCACCGCCACCGTCGCATACGGCGAGACCCCTGCCGCAATGGCAAGCGCGAGGGCGGTGGCGGCGAGCGCGGGATCCATCGGCGTGAATCTACGCGGACCTGCGCGGCGGTGCGGGCCGGTGCTTACCGCCCCGGCCCCTCGGACCGGGGCGCGATGTAGGAGAACACGGGGTTCTCCACGACGCCGAACAGGTTCCCGAACGGGTCGCGCACCGTCCCGATGCGAATGCCGCCCCCGACATCCTCCACCGGTTCGACGACGACCGCTCCAAGGCCGATGAGGCGCTCGACGGTCCGGGCGGCGTCGGCCACGCCCCAGTAGGCGATGCCCGCTTCAGGACGCACCGCCGCAGCGGTGCTGTCCGGCGTGATGCCCAGCTCGAACCCATGCACATTGAAGCCGACGTAGAAGGGTTCGTCGAAGTACGGCTGCACGCCAAGGACGTCGCTGTACCACCGCTTCGCCGCGTCGAGGTCGGCGGCACTGTACGTGGCCGTGCGCAGGCCGAGGAACTCGGTGGACACTTTCGTGGGAGCCTGTGTGGCAGGGTCGGGCGTGGTGTCCTGCAACGTGCAGGCCATGGACAGCAGCAGCAGGAAGGGCGCGAGGCGCATGCGGAGAAAGCTACTCGCTCAGGGCGTGATCGGCATCCCGCGCTCGAAGTCGAACAGGGTCACGCGCCGAAGCCGGTAGAAGGCGACCCAGTACGCCCGCAGGCTCTGCACGTACTGCAGCAGGGCCTGATCCTTCTCCGTCTGCGCCTGGTAGAGGTTGTCCATCCCGATGCGGCCGATCACGTAGCGGTTCTTGGCGACGTCGAATCGCTTCTGCCCGACGGTGTCCGCCTTGGCCGCGATCTCGAACTGCCGCGCGGCCTGTGCCAGCTGCAAGGCCGCGAAATGTGCCTCCTGCACCAGCTGCTCGCGCCCTTGACGCGCCGTCGCCTCCGTGCGGTCCTGATCCGCACGGGCGGCCTCGATCTGGGCGCTGCGCCCGCCCCACTGCAGCACCGGCATCTGCAGCGACACCGAGAACCGCTGTGCCTCCCGCAGGTCCCGGTACACCGCGTCCATCGCGGATCCTGACTGATTGAAGCCCAGCGAGGCCTGCACCGTCGCGCCAAAGCCCGAGTTGTAGCGGGCCTCGCTCACGCGGCGTTCGGCCTGGGTCTCACTGAGGGCCAGTTCCCGCATCGTGGCGCGGTTCCGCAGGGCCTGCTGCACCGCGGTCGACGTGTCGGCCGTGCGGAGGATGATCCCCTCGGGCGGGACGATCTCCACGGCCGCGTTGGCCGGGACATTCAGCGCCAGTCGCAGCGCCGCCGCGCTGCGACTGGCCTCGAGCCGCGCCGCGTCCAGGGTGTTGCGGGCCCGCAGCAGCGCCAGTTCGCTCTGCAGCAGGTCGTTCTCGCCAATGCGCCCCACCTCGAAGCGTCCCTGGTTGAGCAGGTACAGCGAATCGTTCACGGCCGCATTCGCCGCCGCATTGGACAGGGCCACGCCCGCAGCGAAATGATCGAAGAACGCATTGGCCGTCTGCAGCGCCACGTCCTCACGCGCTTCGAGATACTGGCGCTCCGCCAGGTCGCCCCGGATGCCCTGCTCGCGTGCGTCCCAGCGCAGCACGTTCGGACGCAGCAGCGACTGCCGGATGCCGATGGAGAACGGGGTGCTCGACCAATTCCGCGTGTCGCGCTCGCCGATCACCTCCAGCCGCGACAGCGCGGAGGACACGAAGATCTCCCCGCCGGTGAGCGGCACGCGCTGGGTGACCTGCAAGCCGAGCGACGACTCGTTCTGCTGCTGCGGCCGGAAGAACGTGGAGCCGTCCGGCTGCAGGACCGGGATGATGGATCGGTTGTACACCGGCAGATTGCCGGTCAGCGACACCTGCGGCAGCAGCGCGGCACCGAACGCACGGTCCCGTGCGCGCGCCGCGTCGCGCTGGTGCAGGGCGGCGCGCGCCGGGAAGGCGCGCTGCTCGGCCAGCGCGATCGCGTCGGCCAGGGTGAGACGTTCCTGCGCGGCGAGCGGCGAAACGGTCGCCAGGGCGAGCACCGCGCACGCGACACGCCGGGTGGAGACAACGGACATTGCAATCCTCACTCGTAGCGGAGACATACCACGGGATCCTGTTGCGCCGCCCGCCACGCGGGCACGATCCCGAACACCACACCCACCGTGATCGACACCCCGAACGCCACCGCGACGGCCGCCAGCGACACCACCGTCGTGACGTCGGCGATGCGCTCGACGACCATGCTCCCACCCGCCCCCAGGATGATCCCGGCCACGCCGCCGACCACGGAGATCAGCACGGCTTCCGCGAGGAACTGCGCAAGGATCTCCCGCTGCGTGGCGCCCATCGCCCGGCGCACCCCGATCTCGCGCGTGCGCTCCAGGATCGACGCCAGCATGATGTTCATGATGCCGATCCCGCCCACCAGCAGCGAGATGGAGGCGATCGCGAACAGCACCGCGTTGAACAGCGCCTTGGTGCGTTGCTCCTGCTGCAGGAGCAGCTGCGGGACCGTCACCTCGAAATCCACGACGCCGTTGTGGCGTCGCGTGAGCTGACGCTGCAGCACGTCGGCCACTCCCGCGATGACGGACGCGTCCGCCACCCGCACCACGATCCGATCCAGCTGGTGGTAGTTGGTGCGTTCGGCGCGCCGCTCGGGCTCCTCCGCGTCATCGGCGGCGACCACCGCGCCGGACGGACGGTTGGCCGCCTCGACGTCGCGGCGCGTCACCGACGCACGGTTCCGGAACCGCCGCAGCATCGTCGTCAGCGGCACGTACACGTCCATGTTGGCGTCACGGATGCCCAGACGTTCGGCGGCATCGCCCGCGACCTGGCGATCCGCCAGCACGCCGATGACCGTCACCCACGTGTCGCCGACCTTCAACGACTGCCCGATCGGGTCCACCGTGGTGAAGAAGCGGGCGCGCACCCCATGCCCGATGATCGCCACGGGGCGGCCATCGGACTGGTGCACGGGCATGAACCAGCTTCCGCGCGCCAGGGCGATGTTGAGCAGCCCGAAATACGCGCTGTCGACGCCCACCAGCTTCCCCGATCGCCGACGACCTTCGCGGGTGAAGATCGTGTGCAGGACCACCTCGCCGCTCGCCGCCACGACGCCCGGGACGGTGCTGCGGATCGCGGCGGCGTCCAGCGCCGTGAGGCCGGGTGTGTACTTCCTGGGCGTCGCGGCCTGCTGGCTCGCGACCTCCTCCTCCCGCTGCTCCACGATCGGAGCGACCATGATGTTGTTCGAGCCGAGCAACTGCATCTGCGCGAGAATCTCGGATTCCGCGCCTTTCCCGATCGCGAGCATCGCGATCACGGACGCGACGCCGAAGAGGATGCCGAGCGAGGTCAGGGCGGCGCGCAGACGGTTGTGCGCCACCGCTTCGAGGGCGGTCCGCGCACTGAACAGTGTCAGGGCCCATGTGGCGTGGCGCCCGCCGCCACCGTCGATCCCGTTACTCGCCATCGAGGCGCACGAGCGGGAGCGAGGCCGCATTGGGCGGCACCGTGAGCAGCACGGATTCCCCGGCGGCAACGCCCGCCTCGATCACGACATCCGTGTCATTCATGGGCCCGGTGCGCACCTCCTGCTTCACGAGGCTCCGTCCACGCCGCACGAACACCACGCTCACGCCGTCCATGCTGGACACCGCCTCGATCGGCACCCACTGCACGCCGGTCAGCGTCGTGGTGCTGATCACGTTGCCGGTCGTCATCCCCGGTCGCAGGGTCGTGTCCGACCCGATGACCGTCACCTTCACCTCGAACACCTTGGCGTCGCTGTTCGGGCGTTGCTCGCCGACGTTCGCGACCGCCGCCACCGTGCCCTCCAGGACCTTGTCCGGATCGGAATCGAGGGCGACCCGCACCGACTGCCCCACCACCACCTTCCGCACGTCCACCTCGTTGATGTAGGTGACGGACTCCATCTGCGTGAGGTCCGGCAGCGTCGCCACCGTCGGCTCCCACGGTGTCACCTGCGACCCGGCTCCCTTCTTCCGTCCGTTCCACTCCTTGGTGTAGATGACCATGCCCGGCGCCGGTGCCCGGATCGTGAACGCCGCCATCGCCTCCTGCACCATCCCGAAGAGGCTCTGCTGCCGTGCAAGGTCGGCCCCCACTTCGCGCATCTTGGCCTGCGCCTGCTCGGTGCGGGTCACATAGTCGAGCTTGGCCTGCGCAAGCGCCCGCTCCGCCTTCTCGTAGTCGATCTCCGCCTGCCGACGCACCGACGGCGCCTCGTACACCGCCTGATCCCGCCCGATGCGTCGCTCCTCGAGCGCGAGATCCATGGCGCGGAGGTCCTCGCGCGCCTTCGACAGCGTCAAGGTCGAGTCCAACTGCGCCTGCTCCACCACGGCCATGGCCTTCTGGACGGCGAGCCCGACGTCCTGCAAACGGGAGGCGAGCGTGGAGCGATCCAGCTCGGCCACCACGTCCCCCGCCTGCACCACGGTGCCCTCCGGCACGATGGTCTGGATCTTCATCTGGAACGCACCGGCCTGCTGTGCGTTCGGCGGCCCCTGGATCTCCACGAAGGCCCGGGCCCGCAGCTCGCCCGACGCCGTCACCGTGACGCCGAAGTCGCCTGCAGTCACCACGGATTCGAGCACGGGTCCCGCATCGGCGTCACCGCGACTCAGCAACAGGGCAACGGGCGACAACACGGCGACCGCGACGACCGCGATCACGACACGTCGAAGGGTACGCGACATCTGAATGGGGCTCCGGTCCGGGGCGAGCAGGAAGAGGGGTAATGCCATAAGACACCCTCCAGCGCCCGAGGGTTGTCCAACATTGTCCCGACGTGCGGCGCGGCGCATCGGGGGTCACGGATTCCTAATGGAAAACTGTTCGTCTGCTCATCGTCCTCCCGCAGTGCCCCGTGCCCCGCGACCGCATGCCGTCGCTCATGCGAACAAGGCCGCGAGCCGCCCGTACCCTTCGCGCGCCAGTGCCTCCCGGGGGACGAAGCGCAGCGCGGCGGAGTTGATGCAATAGCGCATCCCGGTGGGGCGCGGACCATCGGGGAAGAGATGGCCGAGGTGCGAGTCCCCGTGCCTGGACCGCACCTCGACGCGTCGCATGCCGTGCGACCGGTCCTCCACTTCGACGATGTTCTCCGGGGCAATGGGCTCGAAGAACGACGGCCATCCGGTGCCCGAATCGAACTTGTGCACGCTGGCGAAGAGCGGTTCGCCGCTCACCACGTCCACATAGATGCCTTCGTCGTGGTGGTTCCAGAAGGCGTTGCGGAACGGGGGTTCCGTCGCCGAGCACTGGGTGATCGCATACTGCTCGGGCGAGAGGCGCGCCTTGAGTTCGGCGTCGCCGGGCCTGGCATACGGTGGCTGGTCGGTCATCACGCCCTCCGGGGAAATAGGTGAACGCTGTTGCGCCGTGGGGCGACCCTGCTACGATACGACATGACCGACACCACACCGCCCGCCGCCGAACACGCCTCGCCCGAGCTGCGCGCCTGGCTCGCAGACGTCCGGACCGCGCTGCTGCGCCTGCACAAGCACCTGCTCGATGCGGAGAGGATCCGCTACGAACGCACCCAGGGTCGGATCGAGGGCGGGTTGGCGTACCTCCAGCTGCTGACCACGGACCCGTGGTTCGCGTGGCTGCGGCCCATCGGCAAACTGATCGTGGACGTCGACGAGGCGGTCGATGCCAGGACTCCGTTGCTGCGCGTCGACGTGCACGCCTTTCGCGACCGCGTCCTGGCGTTGACGGCGATCGAGCCGGAGGGCACGCAGTACCAGAAGGAGTACGACGATGCCGTGCAGGCGACCCCGGAGGTGCTGATTGCGCACGTGGCGCTGGTGCGCTTGCTGCAGCGGGAGCCGTAGGCAGCACGCCTCCTCGATCGCGGACCGTGGCGGGCGCGTCGAGGCCATGACGTGCTCAGCGCACGATCCGCCAGGCGGCGAGGGAGAGCAGACCATCGTCATCGGCCACGAACCCATAGGCGTGCGTCGCCGTGATCAGGTGTGGCCGGTGTCGCTGGAACGGGACGGCATCGGGCAGCGTCGCGAGGAGTCGGCCGTCCGGCCCATGGACCTCGCCTCGGGTTGCGCCGCGTTCGTCGGAACGCAGCACCCAGACGTTGCCAGTCGCATCGGCCAGCAGGTCGTCGAACCACGGCTTCTCCCGGGGGATCACGCTGAGATCCGGCACCGCCGCCCCGATCTTCGCGGCGGCATTGCGAATACCCTCCTCGGCCTCACGACGTTCCGCAGCGGTCACGGGGGGCCGACGTCCGCCGAGTCGCGCCGTGCCGAGCGGCGTGCAGTGCCCGGGCTCGACGCGCAGCAGCTCGTTCACATGTCCGTTCCCGACCCAGATCTCTCCACGACCGGGCACCACCGCCGTTCTGCGAACCGGTGAGAGGAAGGGGACCGCTCGCACCGATCCACCTCCCGGGCCTTCGAGACGAACGCTGCTCGCCTCCGGCGGGCGCGACGGAGCCGACTGGCAGGAGGGCGAGGCAACCGTATCCGCGCTGCTCAGGTCGGGGGACCACCGGCGCAGCATCTGCGTCATCGAACGCGCGCCGTCGGCGCGCACGGCGATCAGTTCGTGCAGCCGACCCTTGTGCACCCACGCGTCCCAGAGGTAGGTCCAGCCCCACATCTGGACCGGGACGCTGCGTCGCAGTTCGCCGGTTGGCGCGAGTACGGTGAAACGCGTGTTGTGCGGATCGTTGACGACGATGTCGCCCGACGGCAGGACGAGCAGTCCATTGGCGTTGCGATACTCGCCGGGGCCGGCGCCGCGGCGGCCGACGGTGCGGACGATCTCGCCGCGCGGTCCCAGCAGGTGGACCTGCTGATCCTTGAAGTCGACGATCGCGAAGCCGCCATTGGGGAGGCGTTCGAGTGCGCGTGGATCGGCAAAGGAATGGGCACCATCGACCTCGCCGCCGACCCGCCATTCCTCGACCAGTCGCCACGCGGGGGCAGGCGTGGCCTGTGCGGCGACGTCTGACGCGCGGCCGAGCAGTGCGAGGGCGACGCCGCAACCGAAACCGAGCACGGCGATTGTTCGAGTCAGCATCGTAGGATGCTACTGATGCGATGCGGGTGGTGCAAGTAGCGAGGTGGCGTGGCAGGAACGCCACGAGCCCCGGGCGTCAGGGAAGACGCCCGGGGCTCACAGGGGTGCCGGC